>PLKY01000223.1 GCA_003140785.1 Acidobacteriaceae bacterium
GCGCGCGTTCCTTCCCTGTGGCTCACCGTAGCCTTCACTCTGGCTCTCGGTATCGGGGCCAACGCTGCAATCTTCAGTGTGGTGCGCGCCGTCCTCCTGCGGCCGCTCGCCAATCGCGACGAAGACCGATTGCTTTACGTGCGGCAGAGCGCTCCGGGTATCGGCGTCGCGAACGAAACGTTCTCCGTTCCGGAGATTCAGGACATCGGAAGCGGTCTCAAGACAATCAAGGAACTTGGTACATTTTCCGAGCTCGGCTTCACCGTTGTAGGCCTCGGCACTCCGCGCGAGGTCCAAGCTGGAGTCGTGGATGGAAACTACTTCGAAGTGATGGGACTCCACCCCGTTCTCGGGCGGTTACTGGGCCCTTCAGACGATGGGCGCAATGCGGCAGGCGCGATCGTGCTGACCTATAAATTCTGGCGGAACCAGTTACACTCCGATCCCAGTGTGATTGGAAAAACCGTCCGCCTGGAGAGCTTCAGCGGGGCGCGTTCCGCAACCATCGTCGGCGTGCTGGAGCCTTCGGTGCCCTATCCGGTGGAAACCGAAATCATCGCTAACGTCGTCACTAGCCCGCATCATCTCTCGGCTACCATGGTCACCGGTCGCGAGCATCGCATGACTGAAGTCTTCGCGCGGCTCGCTCCCGGCGCGACCGTCGATGCTGCACGTGCGGAACTGAAGACCGTATACGGAGGCATGCTGGCCGCGCATCCGGAGGTCTACAAGCCTGAGGACCACTACACGATCAGCACGACGCGGATGCACGACCAAATCAATTCGCGAGCCAATACAATTCTGTGGGTGCTGTTCGCGGCTTCCGGGCTCTTGTTTGTGATTGCCTGCTCGAATGTCGCCAACCTGGTTCTGGCACGCACGGTGCGTCGCGAGCCCGAATTGGCGGTGCGTTCGGCTTTGGGCGCAAGTACATCTGTGCTGCGCCGCTCATTGTTGGCAGAGGGTATTGTGCTGTGCGGAAGCGGTGCGCTGGCGGCCTTGTTGCTGGCGGTGCCGATGGTGGCCGTGCTGGGCCGCTACGCATCTCGATTCTCAGTGCGCGCCAACGATATGACCCTGGACTTCAGCCTCGTATGGTTCGGGATTGCGTTGGCTCTTGTCGCGGCGTTTTTCCTGGCTTATATTCCGAGTCTGCCCTCGCCGGATTCTCCTCAGGGCGGTCTCACCGGTCGTGGCGTTCGCGTGGCGGGAGGAAGCCGCCGCCGCCTCCGCTACTTCGCGGTGACACAAATCATGGCTTCGTTCCTGCTGCTAGCGGGCGCCTGCGTGCTGATGAAGACCCTGTTTGTGCTGGAACAGACGCGCCCACCGTTTAGCTCGGCCAATGTGCTCGCCCTCAATTTGCCTGTGATGTCGTATGGAAAAACGCCACAGCAGGTCGCGGACTTCTATCGCGACATCAAACGCCGCGTCAGCGCGATGCCGGGAGTGGAACAAGTATCGGAAGGCTTCAGTGTGCCGTGGCGTGCCGAGCAAGGGCAGGACATCAGCTTTTCCTTCGCGGCGCAAGGTGCGCATCGCACGGATAATGGCAAGGACGACTTCCGCGCGACCTTCCGTTCCGTATCGCCCGGATTCTTTCCCACTTTAGGGGTGCCGATCCTCGAAGGACGCGACTTCAACGATGGTGACAAGGATGGCTCTGAACGCGTGGTTATCATCAGCCAGAGTCTCGCACAGATGCTCTATCCGGGACAGGACGCCGTGAATCGCAAGATGTGGTGGACCGATGGCGTGATGAAGTTCATCGGCATTAGCACCGAACCGCGGAGAATTATTGCCGTAGTGCCCGACTTCGACGATGAAAACATCATTCCCTCGCCGGCCATGACGATCTATCAGCCGATCGACCAGGAAGGATGGAATGGCCGCTTATTCGTGCGCGCGCATCAGGACCCGTATGCGCTGGTCCCTGCAATTGCCCGCACGATCCACGAAATGTCGGCGGATCAGCCCGTGGAGCATGCCAGCACTTTGAATGACGTGCGCGCGGAGGTTCTGACTCCCGACCGTCTCAATGCGATTGTGTTTGGCGGATTCGCAGCAGTTGCGCTGTTGATTTCCGTGGTGGGTGTTGCCGGCGTCCTTGCGTTCTCCGTGAGCGGACGTACGCGAGAATTCGGCATCCGGATGGCGTTGGGCGCGCAGCCTCGCAACATTCTTACCAATGTTCTTGTCGAGGGCGTCGTCATGGCCGGCATTGGCGTGGGGGCGGGCGTCTTGGTTGGGTTTATTCTCGCGCGCATCGTCAGCAAGTACGTTACGGAGATCAATCAACCGGGCGCTCTCGCGTTTATTGCATCTGCTGGCGTCATTCTTGGGGCAGCGGTGATCGCTTCGGCTGTGCCTGCGGCGCGCGCGGCCAGGGTGAATGCGGTGGAGGCTCTGCGATCGGAATAATCCGTAGCGCTTAATGGCAGGGCCACCAGCGCGGAAGCGCAACGATTTCCGACGGGATGACGGATGTTCTTCGACCGCTTAAGATTGCCATCCACCGCCAAGTGCACCGTAGAGTTGCACGAGGGTGAGCGCTTCGCCCTGTTGCGCAGTCACAAGGTTCAGTTGAGCCGAGAACAGATTTGAATCGGTGGTGAGCACTTCGAGATATCCCGTAGAGCCACCTTGATAGCGGATGCGGGCCAGGCGTGTCGCATCTTTTGCAGCCTCCACGAGCTTCTCCTGTTGCTCGCGGTAAGCTCGCTGCTTGTTGAGCGCGATCAAGGCGTTCGAAACATCGCGGAACGCGCCCGCAATCGTCTTCTGATAGTTCAGCACCATTTCTTTTTGAGTCTCTTGCGAGAGCTGAAGCTGGCCGCGCAGCTTCCCACCTTCGAAGAGGGGCTGAGCCAGCGAACCGATGCCGTAGATGGTCTTGCCCGCCGGATCGAAAATACTTGAAAGGCTATCTCCGCCTACGCCTCCCGAAGCGCTGATGGAAAGACTGGGAAAGAACTGTGCGCGCGCCACGCCGATTTGTGCATTGGCGGCGATAAGCGTGGCTTCCGCCTGCTGGATGTCAGGCCGCCGTTCGAGGAGCTGCGAAGGTATTCCTGTGGGAAGATCCTGCAGCGGAGGCGCGAGCGCATTCGGGTCCTGATGTGCGATGGGCCCCGGATTCTCTCCGAGGAGGAGCGCAATTGCGTTCTCCTGTTGCTGGATCTGCTGTTCGAGTTGCGGAACCTCTGAAGTTGCCGCGTAGAGCAGTTGTTCTGCCTGCCGGACGTCGGAGAGAGGCACCGATCCTCCACTTTCCAGTGTCCTTGTGAGGGAGACAGAATCCCGGCGGACCTTGAGTGTTTCCTTTGTAATTTCGAGCTGGGCATCGAACGCGCGAATCTGTAAATAGGCAGTCGCCACTTGTTGCACAAGAGTCAGCCGAACAGCGCGCTGCGCCCATCCCTGCGCCAGCAGCTGCGCACGGGCAGCCTCAGTCTGTCTGCGATAGAGCCCCCAGAAATCCGGTGTCCATGCAGCCGACACGTTGAACGATCCGTCGACCAGCGGACTGCCGATTTGCGTGCCGAGCGATGATGGCAAAGTGGCGCCAATGCCCGTTCCGCCAACAGTGATACTTGGAAACTCCTGAGAACGCGTGATCCTGACCTGCGCCTGTTGCTCGAGAATCCGTTGCGCCGCAATGCGCACATCGTAGTTGTTGGCGAGCGCCTTCCGAATCAGATCCTGGAGTTCTGGCTCCCGATAGACGGCGACCCATTGCTCATCGCCAAGGGAATTCGCGGCATCGCTTGTAACGGTAGCGTCATCCGAACCGCGATACGCAGGCGGCGCTGTGTAATTGGGGCGGACATATTTTGGCCCGACATTGCATCCGGCCAGAAAGCCGAGCGTACTCGCAAGCAAGCTGAGCCGCGCGAACCGCGAAAAGTTCATCATGCCTGGCCTCCACCAACACTGGCGTGGGACAAGGCTGGCTCGTCGGATTGCGTTCCGGGGCCGCAAATAGAATCCATCGTGGTGCCCTTACCGCCTCGTACGAAGCGGTGCGAAAGGAACTCGACGACCGCGAAAGTGACGGGGATGAAGATGAGGCCCAGAATTGTGGAGAGTGTCATCCCGCCTTCAACGACCGTTCCGAGAATTCGGCGGGAGGCAGCTCCCGACCCGCTTGCAGCCCATAGAGGCAAACAGCCGACGATGAATGCCAGCGCGGTCATCACGATCGGGCGGAAGCGCAGGCGCGCTGCGTCGAGCGCGGCTTCGCAAATACTTTCGCCACGCTCGTAGTTCAACTTAGCGAACTCGACGATTAGAATGGCATTCTTCGCAGAGAGTCCGATGAGCATGACTAATCCAATGGTGGCGAAGATATCGTTTTCGAAACTTCGGGCGTGCAGTGCGAGATACGCGCCCAGAATCGCAACAGGTGTGCTGAGAAGAACGCTGAAGGGAAGTGTCCAGCTTTCATAGAGAGCTGCCAGGATCAGGAAGACGAACACAAGCGAAAGACCGAAGACAGCCCAGGACGGCACTCCCTTTTCGGCCTGCTGCTCCTGGAACGACATGCCCGAGTAATCGAAGCCAGCGCCCGCAGGCATGGTCTCTTTGAACACTTCTTCAAGCGCCTTTCGCACCTGGCCGGAGCTATAGCCGGGCGCGCCGGTGATATTGAGCTGCGCCGCATTGAATTCGTTGAATCGGTAGATGAACTCGGGCCCGGTGATCCGACTGACCTTGACAAGCGAGCCGAGCGGCACTTGGCTGCCGTTGGCGCTGCGAACATAGAACTGATCGATGTTGGCGATGTTAGTTCGCGATGTGCCTTCTGCCTCAACGTAAGTCTGCCACTGGCGGCCGAATCGATTGAAGTAATTGACGAGATATCCGCCCATGAAGGTCTGCATGGTGGTATAGATGGTGGAAAGATCCACCTGCTGTTCAAGGGCCTTTTCCTTGTCTACTTCGGCATAGAGTTGGGGCACGGCAGGTTGATACGAAGGGATGGCGGCGGCAATTTCAGGACGCTTAGACAGCGCTCCGAGAAAGGCGAAGACATTCTTCGTCAGCGTCGCAGGATCGTCCGAACCCGAGCGGTCTTCGAGGATCATGGTGACGCCGCCGGACGTTCCGATGCCCGGAATCGAAGGCGGCGGGAATGCGAAGGCAATGCCGTCCGGATTCCCCGCGAGACGCTTCTGCAGGTTGCTCTGAATGTACTCGAGCTGCTGCTCTTTGGTCTTCCGCACTGCCCAGGGCTTGAGGCTCACAAAGAAGAATCCGGCGTTTGTGCTCTGAACCTGCGTGAGGAGCGAAAAGTTATTGACGGCAATTACACCCTCAATACCGGGAGTCTTCAAAAGGGCGTCACTTATCTTTTGCTCAGCGGCATCGGTGCGTTGCGCCGAGGCGCCATCGGGAAGCTGCAAGGCGAGAAACATGTAACCCTGATCTTCAGTTGGGATGAATCCGCCCGGAAGGCTACTACCCAGATACACAGCCGCAGCGCCGACCAGGATGAGGCCGAGCATGGCGAACGACGATTTGTGAATGAGCACGCGCGACAGGCCAACGAAGCCGTCGGTGGTGTGCCCGAAAAACCTGTTGAAGCCGCCGAATCCCTTACCGAGCAAACCCTTCTTTTGACCTTCCTGCTTAGGCTTGAGCAGAAGCGCGGCGAGTGCCGGAGACAGAGTGAGCGCGTTGAACGCCGAGATCAGAACCGAAATCGCGATAGTGACAGCGAACTGCTGATACATGCGTCCTGTGATGCCGGGGATTGCCGCAGTGGGAATGAAGACTGCCGCCAGGATGAGCGCGATGGCGACCACGGGACCGCCGACTTCTTCCATTGCCTTCTCAGTCGCCGACTTCGGATCCATGCCCTCGTCGATGTGATGCTCAACTGCTTCGACAACAATAATGGCATCATCGACGACCAGACCAATTGCAAGCACAAGGCCGAACAGTGAAAGTGTGTTAATCGAAAACCCGAGAGCCGGAAAGATGGCGAACGTGCCGATGAGAGAGACAGGAACCGCCAACAGAGGGATAAGGGTGGCTCGCCAGCCTTGAAGAAATATAAAGACGACGATCACCACGAGGCCAAGCGCTTCAAGAAGCGTGAGCACGATTTCGTGAATGCCTGCTGTAACAGCCTTGGTGGTGTCGAGCGGAACGCTGTACGCGATGCTTGGCGGGAATGTGGCGGAGAGCTCCTTCATCCGCTGATTCACGGCGGCCGCAGTCTCCACGGCGTTGGAGCCAGGAAGCTGATAGATAGCCATCACACCGGATGGCGCCTGGTTGTAGCGGGCCGAAACTCCGTAAGCCTGATCTCCGAGCTCGATGCGAGCGACGTCGCTCAGGTGCAGAATCGACCCGTCGGGATTGGCGCGAAGGATGATGTTACCGAATTCTTCGGGTTTCACGAGGCGCCCCTGCGTGCGCACCGTGTAAGTGAATTGCTGCCCATTTGGAATCGGCTCGCCACCAATCTGGCCGGCTGGGTTCACATTGTTCTGCGTCTGAATTGCGGAGATGACTTCTGTTGCCGTAACGCCGAGTTTCGCGAGCTTATCGGGTTGCACCCATACGCGCAACGCATATTGCCCACCGAAGACCTGCACGCGCGATACGCCGTTGACGCGCGCGATTTGGTCTTGAAGGTTGATGATGGCGTAGTTGGTGAGGAAGTCCTGGCTCAGCTTTCCGCCTGGCGAGTTGATGGCGACGAGCATAAGCGGCGAGGTGAGCGCCTTCTGCACCGTGAGGCCCGCAGTCGTCACCTGTGCGGGCAGTTGCGATTGCGCCTGGTCAACGCGCAGCTGCGCGAGTACCTGGTCGATATTCGGATCGGTCTTGACATCGAAATCCACGAAGAGCTGAACCACGCCGTTGTTAGCGCTGACGGAGTCCATGTAGATCATGTTGTCCACGCCATTCATCTGTTGCTCGATAGGCGTAGACACCGCCTGGCTCACGGTCTTGGCGTCGGCGCCGGGGTAGGTGGCCGTAACAAGAATCTCCGGCGGAACGATGTTTGGATATTGCGAGATCGGCAGCGTCAGCATCGACACGGCGCCAACTACAACAGTGATGATGGCGATGACAATGGCCACGATGGGCCTGCGGATGAAGAATTTTGACATGACTTACCGCCCTGCCGATGGGGCCGCCTGGGCAGTGTTTGCGGCATGAAACTCGCCGGGCTGCGGACTCACGGGCGCGCCTTCGCGGAGCTTCTGAAGATTGTCGATGATGACGTTAGAACCAGAGGGAAGTCCGCTTGTGACGACCCAGCTATCGCCGTACTGCGGACCGAGGGTCACGCTATTTACATGAACCGTGTTATTCGCGGCGACGGTGTAAACCTGCTCCTGGCCTTGAAATTCAGTGACCGCTATCTGCGGAATAAGAATTGCACCTTGAAGGATCTGAGTCTCAGCTTTCACCCTCCCAAATTGGCCGGGACGAAGTATGTTACCCGGATTCGGGAAAGAGGCAGCTATGCGAATCGCTCCAGTCTGCGTGTTGAGTTGCCGATCTACAAACGCCACATAGCCCCTATGCGGATAGACTTCACCATTCGAAAGCGTCAACGTCAGAGGAATCCTCGACGCTCCATGAAGCAGATCACCGCCGCCAGCCCCGGCACGTTTTGTCAGCGCAAGATATTCGCTGTCACTTATAGAGAAATAGACCTTGATCGGATCGAGCTGCGAAACTGAAGTAAGCACGGACTGGATACTTACAAGATTGCCGACCTGGGTTGTAGCCTGGCCTGCGACGCCAGTTATCAATGATCGGACCTTGGTAAAGCCGAGATTGAGATTGGCCGTCGCCACCGCGGCCTCTGCCGTCCGGACCGACGCTTCCGCTTGAGCCTTTAGTTGAATCTCGTTGTCGAGTTGGCTTCTGGCAATGGCGTGCGCTTCAGCCAGCGGCGTGTCGCGGTTCACGTTGATCTGTGCGAGAGCAAGTTGCGCTTGCGCCTGCCCGAGCTGACCTTGTGCTTGTTGGAGAGATGCCTCAAAAGGGCGAGGATCGATCTCGAATAGCACTTGGTCCTTTTCGACTTGTGAACCCTCGCGATAATCCTGACGGATCAAATAGCCGTTCGCCTGGGGTTGGATCTGCGCGTTTACATAGCCGTCAAGTGTGCCCACCCACTCCCCAGTCAAGGGCACATCGCTCTGCTCGGCCTTTACGATGGTCACTTTCATGACCGGCCGCGCGGCGGAGGTCGCGGCGCCCACACCCTTGTCGCAACCTGCAAGGAGCCCGGCACCCAACGCCAGCGCTCCCGCATAGGCAAGAAGCATTGCGCGGTTGAAGATATTTCCAGTCCATTGTCTTTGCGGCACAGCCATACTCATTCTCCAGTCAAGCGTGAAAAGATGTTCTCAGCAGGGGACGTTCGCGCCGCGAAAACACGTATGCGTGTCCAGCTTTGATGAGCCAGCGCAGATACCGGATTCACAAAGTCATACTGATCCCCAAGCGCAAAACGTGAAATTTGCCGCTATACCCTTATGGATGGCTCATTTCGCTCATCAAGCGGTGCGGGACTGACCGGAGATATCCCCTCGATACGGGGAATGACAATCCCGTTCAGCATTTTTCAGGGACTGCTTGGCTGGCAGCGGACGAGCGCGGTACCAGCGCGACGAAATAGCACAGTATCCGGGATATTGCTGCTCACAGATAGGCGGAAGGGAATTGCCGAACATGGGGTTGGGGGTTGGAAAAACACGTTCAGGCTCGCGCAAGAATCGGAGCTCGTAACAGACGTCACACCATCTGAGACAACTATGAATCCCTGTGATTCGCCTATTGATCTTGATTGTTTTCAGAATGGTCGGCCTTAATGGACGATCTTAGAACTTTTCTGATCGGTTCTGATTCCTTTGGAGGAGAGGAACCGGCAATCTGCATTCCTATCTCTTCGGTCACTGATTCAGATATTTGCCGGTCTGGCGATTGGCAAAAAAGGGCTAATCGTCCTCCACGGGAAAAGCCGAAGAATTCTGAAGCTAGCGTTCCTGCAGAATCCTATGGCTTTCGCGGCCAGGAATCCGGTGCTGCTCCACCTGTGCAAAAGTTGCCGAAGGTCTCCGCCAAATTAATGGCTCGTTACGATCGTGTCCGATTGTATGAGGATGTATGGGTGGCTCCGCTAAAGAACGTTGCTGAAAAGCTCGGAATTTCGCTTAAAACGCTGGCAGAAGTATGTAAAAAGCTTCGTATCCCGCTGCCCGACAAGGGCCATTGGAACAAATTAGCCGCTGGGAAGCCCGTCGGTGATCGTCCGACACTCGAAGCGGTTCATTTTGTTAGCAGTAACTCGCCAAAATCTCAGCGCATTTCCGGAAAAAATCCAGCTACTGTATCCGGACGTTTAATGGAACGCTATAACCGCGAGGAGTTGTACGAGGATGCTTGGAAGTTTCCATTCACCCAACTCGAGTTCAAATGGGGTACAAGTGCTAGTACTTTGAGCCAAATATGCAAGGCGCTCCGTATTCCAGTGCCTGGGGTCGGATATTGGAATAAAATCGCGGCTGGAAAACCTGTGCCCGCTCGGTCACCGCTGCCTGCGGTTACAGCTGATCCTCGTTTTCTAACGAGAAAGCGCTTCTCCATCCAGTACTCGGCCCCGGCTGAGGCAAGCAATGCCAATTTGATTTCTGGGGAAACTGCTTGTGGCAATTATGGAACCGAAGCTGAGAAGTCTTCTGCTACTCCTGGCCAGGTATTGACAATTTCAAACGCGCCCGACTTCATCTCAGATGTTTTGAATGAGATGAGCGATAACCGCTCAATCGTGGACGGTGGCAACCCGGACGGGGAGCAGGGCTCTGGGATCAGTCATAAACCGCCATTGACGGCTAGTGGGGCCGGCGAACACATCCTACTTGACTCGGAAATCGATGGCACGATCTTTGTCTCCAATTCGGATTTGGGGTCGATTGCGGCGCTGAATGCCCGGAAAGTTTCGTCACCCGCCATACACTCCGACTCTGTGCGAGAGAACCCCACAATAAGCGAGGACATCCCAACAGTAGCCCACCCGCAAGAGGAAAGCATCAGGGGAGTCCGGAAGAACCTGCTGACTGACTATCGCGTCCAGGAGGCCGCTTCTGTTCCCGGACGATCGATGACAAAGTATGACCGGAACCGCTTGTACGAAGAGGTCTGGAAAACTCCGACGAGAACGCTGGCTGGCCAATACGGGGTATCGAACGTCGCCCTGCGAAAAACGTGCTGCAGGTTGGGTGTGCCGACTCCCCCGCGAGGTCACTGGAGCAAAGTGGCAGCAGGGCGGCCAGTGGACCAGCGTCCCGTGCTTCTGCCGCTTCAGATCCCGGATAGCAGGCAAAATGGTGTCTATTCCGCGGGGGTACGGAATTCGATTCTCGCTCAGATCGCTCGGGACATTTCCGCCGGCGCGACCCTCTCAGCGGCGTGCCGAAAAGTTGGAATAATGGAGAAAACATATCGACGCTGGTACAGACCGAAATCCGCGTTGGTGGCTTCTGATGAGCTCGGGATCGAGCCGGAGGAGGCGAAAACGGATCAGGCGTGCTCGACTTCGGGCAACATCGATTCCGGTTCTCAGAATCCAATTTCCAGCCCCCAACTGCAGGTTTCTCCAGACGTAACTGGGACCGGGTCATACCCTTCGGCGCACACTGGTCTCAGAGAATGCCAAGAGGGTGAGCGACGGCTATCCTGTGACTTCGAATTGAGTGATGCCAATGATCCTGCAATCACGGTGCATTGCGAATCGCAACCCCTTCCTCGCGTTTCGGCAAAGCTTCTTCGTATCCATGACCGGAAAGAACTATACGAGAGAGTCTGGAGCACATCAATGTCCGAAATCGCGAAGGAGGATGGTGTGTCCATCGCAACGATATCTAGGAGATGCAAGCAATTACATGTTCCTGTTCCCACCGGCGGGCACTGGCGGAGATTGGAAACTGGGTTGCCCGTACAGCGACGACCACCATTGCCCATGATTCAAATCGTCGACGAAGAGAAGGGGGAGTGGAAGAGCAATGTGTATTCGTCCGAGGAAATCATCCGAATATCACAATGTATCTCTGACGCCGTTTTGGCGGGCAACACGCTCGAAGACGCGTGCCGTCAACAGGGGATAGCAATAACAACGTACCGCCGGTGGCGAAAACGATTGCCGCAGTCTGCAGATGGCGTGGCATCAACATCTCATTCTCACGAGACTGTGGGGAATAAGCGAATGAGAAAACGAGGCTTCCGCCATCAGGCCGAGGACATCGCCAATCTAGATCGGGAAATCGAAGCCGCTCTACGGAGCGGCAGACCGCTCTACGTTGCGCTCCTGGAGGCGAATATCTCTCAGAGCACTTATTATCGCTGGCGAAAAGATTGTGCCTGAATAGCTTCCTTTCCCGATCGAGAACGGCACGACGATGACGGCCATTTTCAAATGGCTGCAGCAGGGCGGCGCGGACGATTACGAACCCCTTGAAAACGACATCACGCTTCCGCTCGCGACCTATTGCGACCCGAGCGTCATCACGCCGGCGATGGATCACGCTTGCTTTGCCGTTCGAGATAGTCTTTGCGCTGTACCAAATAAAACAGGCAGAGTGGCTGAAGTTCTCGACACGCTGATGCAGATTCGTTTCGCTGCGCCGCTCATCGGAAGGATGCGGCAAGAAATGCAAAGGGGCTTCTGAATACTGGTCGTCGACCCGAACAAATGACCATTGGCTCAGGACCCTGTTTGGAGTGAAGGGTGGAAATGTCACTTTGTCTTGAGAAGACGCGGACAGCGCCCTCGTATCGATTCATGAATGCGGGCCACCGGAAATCTACCCAAATGGGTACTCAAGGCTCAAACGGACTAGGATTCATCGGACCCAGGGTGAGGTGGCCTGGACCCAACTGCAATCGTATGTACCCATGAGTCGCCGCTCTGCCGATTAACAGAAATCCGTCGTAGAGCGGGGACTTCGGGTCCTTGTGAAGCTTCCTCACGGCCCGAAGCGCCTTCGCGAATTCCTCCTCGTCGAAGAATATGCCCTCCTTCAAGCTTCCGGTGTATTGGATGTCGAAGCTCTTCGCAAATGAGCCCAGCATCATCCGCGACACCTGAGAATTCACGAGACGAATCGCGGGCACACCCGCCTGCGTCGCGATCTCGTTTTCCTTTCCCACGCCGTAGCTCGGCGCGCCGCATAGGATAACCAAGAAGTGGCGGAACCGAGTATCACGTGGAGGAGCGCTTTGGCCAAGAGTCGAGCACGAATAGACCCAAGTTCCAAGACTGCCATACTGTCCGGCGTCAACTATTTTTTCCGGACCGGTAGTTCTAATTGTCGCCCGTCAGCCATACAATCTGCACTACGCCAGTTGGAGTGCGGACAAAGCCTCGATTTCTGCTAGATCGTTCGTGAAATCGAAAACCATCTGAAGCGATTCACCAAGGTTGTAGTTCTCGTTGTAGCTGTCAAGGTCCGCCTTGAGTTGACGGCAGTCACCTACGATCTGTTGCCGTCTCTGCTGGAACGCAACCTCCATGTGTTCATGTGAGGCAGTTCGCATGTCTTCCCAGAAAACGCCCTGGCGGCCATCCCTTTCGCGCTTTGCGGCATGCTTAGCACGGATTCTCCTGCCTTGGGGATCCGTGATGTACTCCTCACGCATAGCCCGCGCCAGTTCCTCGGCGCAACGGTCAATCAAAGCACCACGTTGCGGTGCCCAGCGGCCTTGATCTATCGCCCAGGAGGCAATCTCGTGCGAGGTGGCCGGCCAAGGCTGGCCGTCATCGCGATATTCCCCAACGATATGCTGCAATTGCTCCGTGTAAGACACAGTGGTACTCCTTTCAGTCAGACTGCCACTGGAAGCATAGAGCCCCAGCCATCTGTCAATGCCGATTCCGTGATCGTTCCGCGAACCTTTTCAAGAAGCTCACGACTGTGTGCATAGCTGATCGCCCCTGAATGATGCAGCTGACCGACAACTATTCCGGGGTGCACGCCCACCCGAGCTGCAAAAGCCCTGATTCGCTGTCGAGAAAACAGCGGCCTGACTCTGGCAACGAAGTCCCGCAAATCAGCTGGGGAGACGAGGAAGTCCGCTGCAAAGGCGTCGGCACGCACCTCAAAATCTGGCTTTGTTGGCTTTGCTTGGTCGGACTCTCCCATCAGGTCCACATCGAGAAGGACACGATCCTTACCGTCACCAAATTTCACGTGGGCCAGTTCATGCATTAAGGTGAACCAAAACCAATCGATACGATCTGAGCGAAGCGACAATGCTATAGCGGGTGAGTTGTCAGCCAGCCACAATGTGGCTCCATCGACGCGGGTCTGTGGAAGTGGTTCGACCACGACAAAGCGAATTCCCGCTTCGGCAAGAAGCCTCGGGACGTGCCTCACTTCCTCAGCGGATTGCAGCAGATTGTGTAGCTGCTCGATTAGCCGATCAAGCGCCGAAGATGAAAAGGAGGCTGCACTCACAGCATGCGACAGTTGCCGTGCTCGCAAAAGCCATGCACGCAGTGCAGGTGATTCAATCTCTGAATAGGGCGTTGATTTGCGAGCCGCATGGGGAACGTCTTCCGCGCTCAGAAAATCACGAACGCGTTTCTCTAGCACATCCAGATTCTCGCTGGGCTCGATCCATTTTCTGCGTACTAGGTCCTTCACCGGAGCGCTTTCATAGAGTCTGGCGCGTCGAGAAATCTCGTCACTCTCGTCGTGTTTCAGTTTAGAAAGTTGATATGAGCTTTCCAAGTTGAGCCACAGCTGAGCACTGGTCCCGAATGCTGCCGCCAAGCCTTTCGCCGTTTCTGGCGTTACGGCGCGCTTACCAGCAATGAGTTCGCTGACTAGCCGAGGGGGCCTGCCGAGAATCTCGGCAAACTCAACCTGGCTCCAGCGACGCGCCTCGATTTCTTCCCTGATGAACTCTCCTGGAGGGAACACCTCTGCAGGAGTTCTTTCCTCCACCATCTTGACCATCGCTATCTCCTGCTTTACCAGCATCTTCAGTGGTAGTCTTCGATGCTTATTACAGCTACTACCTTTTCAGGCGACACGCCCTCAAATTGGATGACCAGCCGCCATTGCGCATTCAGCCGCATAGATTGCTGCATGCTCCGGTTTCCTTGAAGCTTCTCGAAGTGCAGAGACTTCATTTGATAGAAATCCCGCTCATCCGGGGCATTCCGTATTAATTGCATACGTTTGCGGTACGCCGTAACCACGACATGCGGAAACCCGGCATCATACATCGGATCGGTCTCGAGCCGATCCAGCCGAGCGTCCTGGAAGCGAACCTCCATCTGGCTCTATATAACCACGAACTCTGAATACTTGCAATTACCATCTTTACACCACGTGGAATTGTGGTAATATGGCAATACGAGGAGCCCGATGACCACTTCCAAACCAGTCGCATCGAAGGCGGGCAAGGATCTTCGCAGTCCGAAGACCCCAAAACAGGATCGTGGGCCCATTGCCTCCGACCTTGCCCAAGCACCCAGGAAGAAGAAGTAATCACCCGCCCAGCCCCTTCTGGGGGCTGGGTTCTCTTCAATTTCAGTGCCGGGAGGATACATGTCTAAGCATGACGAATTCATCGTTGAGCCGCGGGGCGACGGTCAATGGGCCGTGATAAAGCCGCACGCCGAACGTGCTAGTAGCCTCGAAGAATCCTATCGAGATGCCGTGGATTACGCCAAAGAGCACGCGCCGGAAGGCGACATCAAAGCTAAGGGATTGAACGGGAAGTTCCATCACATCCAAAAGCGTAAGAAATAGAGGCGCGGAGGCGCGGCAACAAGCCCTCCCAGCGACATCGGCGTCGACCCCACTCGACAGAATGGTTCATATTGTCGAGAAACAACCGGTGTCTGGCGGGGAAGTGGCTTCGTGGTCGAATCGATACAGCGGCGAATAGCTTCCATACACTTCTCTGAATGGAGCAGATCAGTCCTCGTTGAGCGCCACGTTTGGTAAGCGTGTGATCCGACAATCTCAGTCCAACTCTCGCCGAGCCAACGCTCGATCTTCGAATCACCATCGACCATGAAAATGATGGGAAAGCACGCATAGCTCCGTCCAAAAGCATTCGCATAATTGGGAAGAGGCATTCTGGCCAGCTCCGCTCTCCAAACCGTTCACGCCAACTTCGAATCGATCGAATATTCCGTCTCCCCCATCCACGACCGCGAGGGGAACACCACAGGAGCGGTCATTGTCTTCCGCGATGTGACTGCGGCCCGGGCGATGGCGCTCCAAATGGTTCACCTGGCGCAGCACGACTTTCTGACTGGATTGCCCAATCGGATGCTTCTGAACGATCGGATCAGCCGGGCGATAGCTCGGGCGCCACGTCACCAGAAGAAAGTGGGAGTCCTCTTTCTTGACCTAGATGGCTTCAAACAGATCAACGACTCTCTCGGACATGCGACCGGCGACAAGCTTCTTCAGTCCGTCGCAAGACGCTTGGTGGACTGCGTGCGCAACTCGGATACGGTCAGCCGTCAGGGAGGCGATGAATTTGTCGTGCTGCTTCCCGATGTAGATGAACCGGAGGATGCCATCACCACCGCGAAAAGGATTCTGCAGGAGGTCGGGAAAAACCATTCAATCGACGACCACGATCTGCACATCACCACAAGCATCGGCGTGAGCGTTTATCCCGACGACGGCCAAGATGCTGAGACACTCATCAAGAATGCGGACACGGCGATGTACGAGGCGAAGGAAAAAGGACGTGAGACCTATCAGTCTTTCACGACGGCAATGAGTAACGAAAACCGGAAAGTGAATTGAGAAAGGCCACGCCGAAGCCGCTCGCCGGTACCCAGTCCAAACCGGCGAAGAAATCCGCAGCGGCATAAAGCAACCGCCGGAATACTCTGCGGAGCCTGCAACTTTGGCTCCGCATTTTCTTGGGTTTCAAGCGAGTGCTTCCGTCATGCACGCATATCGCCCCTGAGCGGGCATCTGAGGAGAACCAACATGGCATCGCCTATCACCGTAAGCGTGGTTTTCTGGCCGCCTTGGAGACGAGATCTTCGACGATGACGAAGTCACGCAAATTGCGCGACAGGCGGTCCGTATTCTCAACAAGCACAACCTTCACGTCCCGACTCCGACGCAGGAATTCGATCATTTCGTTGAAGTGTTTGCGCCGTTGCAGCTTGGCGCTTTCAGAAAGCTTGACTTCCTTGATTACGGGTGGTCTTGTATCCTTCATTCTTCTGCCTCCTTCATTCATTTAGTAGTGTGCCGGGGGCAAATGGGCTCCGGGTACTTGGTCGACGGGTTCTTGTTGAAACCCTCCCTTCGAGCCGTTAATTATCTGCGTCGGCATTGACGTTGAATCTGCGACTGTCACCGTGATGTCATCGCGATAACGGCAGATTGCAGGCAGGGCGGCCGGGCCGCCCCCGATTCGCCGTTACTTCGCTCCTTCCGCATTGTTGTCTTCGTCCGGATTCTCTGGCGCGACGGTGCCGTCTGGTCCGTTAGCGGCGGTGCTTGGGTCGGTATCGTGGCAGAGACGGCGTTGGACGTTCTCGAAGGTAGTGCGGTCAACGAGCGGGGGATGAATCCCCATGTACTCGACGCCATTCCAGCGGAACAGCCCGCAGTGAAAGACGCATATGAGGATCTCTTCCAGCCGGCGCTGCGTGAACCGCCGTCCCGTCGCATTGAATACTGCTTCTTGTAATCCGCCCAGATCGAACCGGATCGAGGCGAAGATCTGGAAGACCTTCCTGACAATGACAGCGTGGGCCGGGTGTGGGATAATCGAGCCGTTTCGGTGAGAGTAGCCGAATGGCGCGCGCCCAGGATACTGTCCGCGTTCAGCTTTGATGAGCTGTCCTTTACGGATCTCTTCCTGCAAGTTCTGGATGTAATTGCGCGCAAGNNACTTGGTCGCCTTGCGCATGATATTCCCATTTTTGACGAAGTGGATTTCGAGGTCGCGCTCTTTGATCAGGTTCTCCAGCAGAGCGAAACTATGAAGATCGCCGCATATGCGATCCGTCTTTTCGACGACTACAACACGCACATCGGGATGGTGGCGCAGGTATTCGAAGAGCACTCTGCACAGATCGGCGGCCCCCTTTCCCTCCAAAGCTAGTACTTTCACGACAGCAAAATGGTTTACCGCGGCATACTTCTTAAGTTCCTTGACCTGATTCTCAAGGGCGACCGAGCAATCTTCTGAATCGATCCTTAGCCTTGCGGCGATTACAGCTTTTGGCCTCATTTGTTGATCCTTTCATTGAAAGTTGACGGAACTTCCGCTCGAGCTACCGGTATTGCTGTGAGCTCCAGTCGGACGCTAGGCGGCGCCTTGTACTCCACCAACCAGCTCCCGATCAAGCGTGTCCAGAAGTTGAAACAATTGCCTCAGCTTGGAAAAATCGTCCGCTCCAAGCTGCACGGAGTTGACTTCCTCTTGCGTGTTTGTTGCGACGGTCGAGGTGTGATGAGGGCCAAATATCCGCTCGACAATCTCGACAGCCGTTTGTGAATGGTGGCGCGCCTGAGTGGGCAGCTCGTCATAGTCCGATAGCTCACCCGCGCGTACGGGCTCTATGTTTAGGGGTTCCGGGATTGGGGTTCTGGCGAAGGACAGCTTACCCCTCCTTGGCACAAGTTCGATTTGTTTGCTGTGATCCTTCATCACGCTCACTAACCCCGGAATGGTCATGGTTGGGACTCGTCAAGGACGAGACGCTAAATGTCTTATTGGCGGCTTCGGACTTGCCACATCTCTATCTATCTCGTTTACGTCCGATCTATATCGTGCTGGATGCTCACAAGCCTTCCACTTAAACCTGTATCTTTTCTTTCTGTCTCCTCCTCTTCGATAACTCTTGCTAACTTAGAAGCGTCGCTGGATAGATTTCCTTCGTCGCGCAGGAAAGAGTATGACTCAAAACACGAGCAGTGAAGCCGTAGTTTTTGACTATTTTGACTGAGTGCATAGGATCCTATGCATCTGCTGCATCTACATAGTTCGTGGCATTGCTGTTCGAGGAATTCCTGCGGACTGGAAGTATGGTCTGCGTGCCGCTTGCGAGGGCGACTCTCAAGCACCACTCTCACGGAACAATCGCAATCGTGAGACCGCACAGCTTCGGACAACATACCGCGCCATGAATATCGGCGAATACATGCAGAGAATTGAAGGTAGGGCGGCAGTACTCGGGCGAACAATCAATCGGCAGCCGAATGTTTCAAACTCGCGCGCAACGCGGCGAAGGCACGCTGGGGGAAGAATCAGAAGAGGTTTACCTTGGGATCCCGCTAAACCAATGTGGGGCCTGCCACAAGCAGCGCTCATGCAAACGTCCCAGGGTCCGTCGACGAGGGCGCGATCTATTCACTTTCTGCAGGCTCGAGCTAGTCAAATGCCTGTTGAGAGTCGCCCCGTTATTCACCTTGAATACACGGCCTGAAGTGTCCCGTCAGTTCGTTCCTTTCGACCCAAGCGTTCCTTTGAGATCGACCCATCCTAAATGGGCACCCTCGCCACGAAGACTCTTCCAGATAAAAGGCATTACTGTCATTTCATTGACCCATGACCTGTCTACAGACCGTCGATGGGTCCGGCTCCCCCCGCCAATCTCGAAAGCGATTATAGGTAATGGATAAGTAGCTTTGTCGCTCTCAAGAAGAGTCACCTTACCTTTCAATTAGCCTGGAGGGTCGTAAATGTGAGTGGATGGGTACATGGGTACGACGTTCCCTCTTTCAAGTCAATGAAGTCAACGCGCTATTCTATCTACTTACAATGAACCCATTCAACTCCCTATAGGCGGACCATTTCGCGTCGCGGGTCATACCCAGTTATCATCTCTGATCCTCGCAACTCTCGACAGCGAAGTCCGCCATCGCCTTCAGCGAAGCGCATGTGAGACAGGTCGATGACCGCGGTCAAGGCACTGGGCGAACTGGCCATCAAGTCCTACACGAAGAAAGCAGGCGGGCCGCCCAAGGAAATGTTCATCCACGGGAAAGTCCGATTTGAGTCCAATGAATGGCAGGGATTCAGCGATGCAGCAGGTACTGCAACGAGCATGGTCGGCGTCCGCATCCGGGAAGAGAAAAACCTGAAGCTCTACCGCAAAAGCCAGAATCCGGTGCTGCGCGGCCTGGCAAACATCCGGGGCGAGCGCAGCGCGCATCTCTGGACACGCGGATGGACGCCGCGCATTCAAACCTACCCGGGGCGGGAAGTTCCCAATCCGCTGATCATCGACATTAATAAGGGTGACGCGGACATCAACGTGGTGCTGAAGGACAGTCTTGCCCTCACCAAACTCAATTACAACACCTGCATTTTTGGCGACGGGATGCCGATAACGCTGAAATTCGCCGACGCGGTAGGGGAGATACTGACAGCCGGTCCTATCAAGGACGTTCCGCCGCTGCCCTTCGGTCACCGCAGCCGCCCTTCTTTCTTTGCTTGACTTCGACTGAAGCCACGAGAGGATGCCCGCAGACAAGATCGACGCACACCCAGAAACCTGTGCGAGCAAGTGCGAATCGTCTATATCTATATCGCGAACCCGTTAGCACTAGCTCGTTCGTAAACGAGATTGATGAGGTAATTTGCGAAGAGCACCAGAGAGAGGGTCTGTTCGGGACTATCGAATGCGTTTAGCCGATGGCTCGTCGGGTTCTTAAAAAGCCCCATCGCTCCTGCATATACATCGGAGATCGCCTGTTGTTCACCCGCTACAGCCGTTGCATCACGAAGTGGTCCAGTATTTGGATCGAATGCCTTGCGCATCAATGGAGATCCGACAAGCTGGTTAGGAAATCCGCATACTCGACGAACGGTGTCTTCGACCGCCCGGTATGATGCAAAAACGGCAATGTCATACTCGCCGCGAAGGAAGGCAGAGAGTGCTGTCGCGGAGATCGAAGAATGAAGTATCGACTGCGGCAGCAACGAAGCACGGCGGTACCTGTCGAATACTTCCTTAGAGACCGCTTCATGTCCCCTGCTGCCCACAAATACCCAGCCCGCAACATTGCTTGGGAGGGGCAGTAGCAACCCTTCTTTCGAAAGCCACTGCCATGCCGCCAGCAGATGTTCGGTGATCGCCTCTTTGAATCTGGCAGCATTCGGGTTCGCTGTAATGTAGCCATTCGCAGGATTTGTGTGCTCGCCGAAGAGGTTGCCCAGGAATGCTGGCCTCGCCCTTGAACAACCGTCGTTGTTCGACGCTAAGTGTTGCAACAAGACGAATGCGGCTTCTGGGATTTCAAGTGCGAGCAGAATCTCGGGGTCGGGCACGATCTGGTGAATCGCTGACATGACACGATTATCCAATACACGGGCTTCAACAAGGGCTTTCGGAGCAATACGCGCCTACATGTGCGCTCGCGCACAAGACCCAACAAAATGGAACGGAAGGCCTACGCAGATAGTTGCAATTCAATTTCTATTCTTGTCACATCAACGTAGGATGGTTCATTTGTATTTTCAAGTTTCCCGTCATGCGTGAGCCGTCGGGGCCAACGGAAACATCGTATTTTCCGTATCAGAGCGTTTGGTCTGTTCCGCTGGACGGCAGTCAGAAAACTCTTAGTAAGGCGATCCATCGAGGTGGGGTAATGACCTGAAAGTTCCCTTGCGCCGGATCAAGTTGACTTGGCATTGCGCTTCAGTCTAATCCAGAAGCCGGTATATCCGCGCTTACCGTGCGTGACTGATTCGTGACTATCAGACCGAAGCCGACCCTCGCCAATCATCACCGACCAAAGGGCGCGGATTACCGACCGTGGTTTTCATAAAAGCTAAAAGATCTATTCCTTTGCGCCGCCGAATTCTTCTGGTGTATTCGCAGGACGGCGGCTTTTTCTTTTGTGATATTCTGTGACCGTATTTGAGTAGAGTGCGAGGGTTTTCTCCTCGCTAAACGAAACCCAAGACAGGGTGCCGCCCATCCGGCAGGGCAAAGAACTCGACGACATCGTCGAGAGCAAGTCTACAGAGCCTCTTCTATTCAGCCGGAAGAATAGAGAGGATATATGCCCGTATTTTCGGCGCTTCTTATTTCCCTGACATTTCAGGAATTCATCGTGCGCGCGATCGTTTCTCTCGCGATCCTAAGCTGCGCCATGTTCGTAATCTTGTCTCCACGGTTTAAGACCCCCGAGAAGCACTGGGCATTCGGCGTGATTGGGACGATTCTCGGTTACTGGCTTCGCCCATGATGAATGAATCCATATTCGCCTTTTATTCGCCTATAATCCCTCTCAAGGGAATCGAGGTCGGCGGCTACCACGAGCGGATGGACTGGCCGAAGATGGGGCCATCGCTCCTCATCGCGACCTGTCTCATCGTCGCGATCCGGACCGCGAAGTGGCCGGCGCGGTGCGACACATCCTTGAGCGGCGCAGACTTGAATGCTGAGATCCACTTCGCGGCCAACGTCGCAAGCCGGGTGATGACGACGCTCATCGCAAAATACGAGTCGATCTTTCCGAGCGCGAAGAAGCCGTGGTATCAAGACAACGAGGATGAGGTGCCGAAATGACTAGCTTGATTCCTGGACGTACCGCAACGACCCTCATCCGCGATACTCTTCCAAGCACGATGACCCTTTCAGAGTTTCAAAGATTACGACTCAACCTCAATATCCAAGAGCGTGACCTCGCCGCGCTCCTACAACAGCCAACGAGCAATCAAAACGCGATCACGATAACCGAAAGATCCATTCAACGATATAAGGATCGAATTGCGCTGTTTCCTGCCGACTGACTTATCCCCCCCTTGCCCTTTTCCCACAAGTTGCTTTCGAACTCTTGCAGACGGAAGGAGAAGTCCCGATACGACGATTGCTGGGCCGAAGCCCTTCAGTATTCCGCCGTCTACCAATCAGATCTTCGATCGTGGATAGACGAGTGGCAAAAGGACGGGGACGGTCTTGGTAAACAGACGGAAGTTTCCCACAGAGCTGTTAAAGAGAGACTGTGGTCATTTGCTCGCATACCAAGGTCAAGCACCTTCGAGTCAGCCAGGATTGTCGACGGTCAGTGGAGCGAGTACCGCGAACGAAGGCGGCCCAATATGAACGACGACCGTGCCGCTGCAACCGCTGCCCGCCCCGGCGCGTCGAGGAAGATTTCCGGCAATGAAGCCAGGTCACTGTTCACCCCGTTTCCGCATGACCCCTTGTGGGGCAGCATCAGGGCCAATACCGCTAGTCGCCGACGATCAGCCCAAGGATATGCAAAGCTTCGAGCAAGTCTGGATCGTCTTCGGCCACTTTGAGCGAGTTCGGCTGATGAATCGGAAAGCGTTCGGAGACGGCCCAGTCTTCCAAGATGGCCCAGTTTTCGATTGAGTGGCCGTAGCGGGAGTGGTAGTAGACCCCGGCGTATCCAAGTTCGAATGCATTTCGCCCGGCGTGCTGTGTCAATAGTCGGGGATGAGGCTAGATGCTTTGGAGGTGTTCTCCTCATCTTCGGCGAAAACCAGGCATCGGGCGCAGAATTCGTTCGAGATCTGCGAACTGCAGCGGAAGCAGCCCATGTCGATCTCTCGAGACTGACGATTCTTCGTCACCTGGCAGTCTGGGCCGGAGCAGTGACAATTTGAAATGTCCTCTCCAAGGGCTCGCGGCAAGTCTGTTGTGTTAATCATTTGGTGGCTTTTCAGCACCCTTTTGAACACCCTCGGTCGGAGAAAATCTCCGGATATTGGTCTGAACCTCTGCGCGCACGGGCAGAGGCCACTCGCGTGATCACTGACCAGACGAGCATTCCTCGGTCGAGGTTGGCATCTCAGTTGATGTGGGTAGGCAGTATCGTCCGTTGTTCCTACTTTTCCAATACAGATGTGCCGAGTCTCTTCAGATTTTGGTGGAGCTCAATTTTCATTTCGCTTGTCGATTTGCTCCATATAGTGGCGAGGCCATCGAGAGCACGGTTGGCGTCCCAAGGATACAAGGGATGCCCTTCATGTTGCGTGAAAGGGCCATCGCTTTCGGTGAGAACGCGATCGTGAGGCATCATTGCAATTTGTTCTCTGGACTTCGCTGAGGACAGCATGGCCGGGCCGATGCTAAACCAACATCCGAAATCGATTGCATCCCTGAGTTCCTTGTGGCTTCCGGTAAACCAATGCAGAATCGGGATGCCTGCGGATGGATAGGCTCGCAAACACTTCAAGACTTCCGACGCGGCCCGGCGACTATGAATTGTAAGAATCTTCCCACCCGAACGAGAGCAGTGTTCGAGCACCTCGTGAAAGACATCGAGCTGGTCATTCCAGAATGGCTTGCAGTCGGGACCACCATCCAGGCCTACTTCGCCGATATACTGAGTCTTGCCGATTAGTTCTCGAAACAGCGCCAGCTCATGCTTTCTTTGCTGAGCAAGTTGCGGATGCAGACCCAGTGCGGTTCGGATACGGGGTAAACCGGAAGCGAGCGCGGAAGTACGTTCCCAAGCGGTCGGCGTTGTCGTCACGGAAAGCACGTAAATCCCAAGTTCAGTGCAACGTTGAATGACAGAACTTGGGTCGGGATAGAGATCGAGATGAGCATGGAAGTCGATCATTTCACCTTCAATTTCACCATCAGAGCTTCCAGTTCCTGCAACCCCCTCCCTGCAACCTCGCGTAAGGGACCTTTATTGGATACGAGCGGAGAACTGAGCGTCGCACCCAACCAACGATGCACACCCACCGCCTTACTTTGGGCGATTGCCATCGTCATCGACCGTACATCATCGAAGCCTGCATAATCGGGGTCATCGCGGCCTAAATCTGCAAACCAATAGTGAGTTGTATCCGCGCCCTTCCACCTCTCCAATGCCGCGCGCCGAACGAGGCATGGAACGCAGCGCCCGCAATGATGGTACGAAAAAGTCTTGAAGCGTCCACAACTGGTGGACAAAGTAGCGAATTTTTCAACGAGAGCCTGGTCCGTGCAACTTTGCAGCATCTCGCCTTTGGTCATGGTCTCGTAGGGATTGGAGATATTCACCCTCAGGCCGAGCGCCGCGAGTATCGCGCGAAAATGGGCGAAAATCACAGGATGGGTCGTCCGGGTACTCAAACTTCCCACTCGCGCTGGTGTAAGCGGCGGGTTGAGAGCGATAAATCCATTCTCACAAACAAATAGGTCAACGGTTTCTCCGTCGCAATAGCTCTTTGTGGCAGTGGCAGCCAGTACGCCATATGCGAGAAACATCAAAGATCGACTTCGCTGCGACGCAGGAGTTTCAGCATTCGGAATCTTTGCTGCATGTGGAAGCTGCAAATGTGTCTGGACACCCGGTATGGCGTTCGCGAACGTTTCTTGCTTCTCGGCGTCTCCACGTACAATGTGGCTTACCGCGATAAGCTTTTTCCCACTGCTGCTCCGGTCGATAGCTCCAATGAGGCTATCAAGTCCACCGGATAGCAGCACAGCGGCGTCAACTTCGAGAGGCTTGGCTTTCGCATGGGCTTCAGGGGTGACGCCCCCCGCGATAAAAGAAATGGTCAAAAGATCAGTCGTCAGAAAACGAAGAAGCTGCTCAACGCTTCCCCTGCATCCGGACCACAGTTGGGGATTAGAAACAGCAACGCGCAAATCGAAGGTTCTGGTCCACCCGTCCGGACTCTTCAGGCGGTGGCCGGCGAGATCGGCGGCGAAGACGCTGAGGGCCAACGAAACCAAGTCCCATGCTGTAGATGACGGGGCAAGCCGCGACCTTCGAATTGCAAGTGGAACCCCATTGCCGATCGCCCCCTTCTCTGGGTCTTTTGTCGAGCCATACAGGACAACTGATAAATCAGCTTCTTCTTGCGTGAAATCGAAAGACTCAGGAGCACACACAATCTTCATCGGGTATAAGCCTCGAACACAGCGAACGTCTCTCTTATTGCATCGCGTACCACGGTGGCGACACGGCTCTTAGACAAGGACTCGCCTTTGGCCTTCAAAATTCGAAATGCCTCTGCAACGGTCTCTCGGATGTAGTCTCGAACTTCTTTCAAACGACTCAAACCTGCTGAAGTCGATGGCGCGTTTTCGATCACATGTGTGCCCAGGTCAAGATAGAAGCGCCCATAAAGATCACCTGCCACGAACGCTTCTATCGCATGTTCCTTTTGTTGATCGGTCAGATTCAGCAGATCGGCCGCCGGATATTTCTCCAGAGTGTCCGAAAGAGCATCTCGGATCGCTGCACGGCTCGATTCCGAGTCCTGCGTTCCGTCAACTGGCCGAACGGCATCCGTGACGGCATCCATAATATCGTCGGCAGACCGTCCTGCAAGGAGTGCCGGATCGAGGGGAGCACCTAGCGCTTGGAATGGATTCGCTGCCCCTCCGGAGACCGCGGAAAGCAATGCTTCGGAAGATCGAATCGTCCCACCCATACGACGGGTTGCCGCGCCATTTCCGCCATATCCTTGGGACACGTAATGTCGGATGCCCCGGCGCATAGCTTGCCGGTCACTATTTCGCGCAAACGACGTGAGATTCGTTCGTGCCGCGCCGAATCTACCTGCGGGCGCCAAGCGTGCTTTGTCGTCAGTCGGAACGGGAGTAGGCGCAGGATTTCCATCACCCTCGCCCACGCCAGCCAAATCTAAATTGTCCCCCGGAGTCGGAGTGGGTGGAATGCCATCATCTGGGGCCGCATCAGGAGGCGTATTGTCCGGCGGTCCACTTGGAACATCCGGTACCCAGGGTGGAACCATAGGAACGTTCGAGGGAGAACCTTTGCTGGAGGAAGAGGTTCCCATTATTTGTTCTCCGTTTTTCGAGTGATCGCGTTCTTTACCACCTGCGATACTTCGTCATCAGCCTGCCACTTAGCGAAGACCTCGGACGCCCAGACTTCTCCTCTAATCTTGGGTACGATGGCGGGCTTGATTTGGGAGGCCGGGCGGTCCTTCAGAAAGCCCGCCACTTTTCTTCCAAGTGGAACATCAGCGCGGGCTACCGCCAAACAAGCCGTGAGGATCTTGGGAGCACCCCACTCCTGTTCTCCCCTCGCTAGTTCGAGCAGCTTGTCCAGGATGACACCGAGACTTCGTACATCGATCTCGGTGAACTTCTCCTCGAGAGAATCTGCCATGTCTGGGTGCTCGATTAGAGCAGACAAGACGTCGGAAGCTGCTTGGGAAAGACGGTTCTCCGGGAGAACAAGCGGAGCATGTTCGCGACTGACGTAGAGGGCACCACGTAAATCTTTGTCGCCGAGCGCCGGATCGAGCGCAAGCCAATCCCGTAGAAACCGATCGTCCCACGGCTTACCAAACTCGACCTTGTCGGATTTCCGGACGTCCGCCTCCATCGACGCCAAGATTGTCGGATGTCCCTGCGCGTCTTCGGTTACAGAGCGCATTATGGCCTCGTACGCGTCCGTTGAACCGCACCTCTCGAACAAGAGCAACTTGGTGAGGACTGCCTCGTCTACTGCCACGCCTTGCGCTTTCGCTAAAGAAAGTCGCAGCGAGATTGCATTCAAGAAGCGCTTTATCAAACGCGGATTTCCCGCGATTTCCTTGGCTCCAGTCATCAGCGCCGCTAAGCGGTCAGCCGTATCGAGTTGCGACTCCAAACCATCGGGCCATTGTGTTCTTAGACCTTTGACGAACTCCGCGTCTACGCGCTCGCCCTTCCAGGTGCGACCCAGCCGTGCACAGATTTCTCTTCGAAGATCTTCTTTCTCTTTGCCGTCCAGCAGCTTGCTTGCTTCGACGAAGAGCAACATCATGTACGCTCGCACCTCCTGGACGCCGAGTTGAGGTACGCGTATGGGGACCTGAATCAGTTTGTCGAAATAGTTTGTGACAAGAGTGTCATCCACGCCTTGAAAATGGCGCTTCACCGCGTGTTTGATCATTGCTTCATCAGCGGCGATGACGAACGCCGTGTGGTCCATGAAAAGAAGAAGACGGATTGCTTCAAGGGTTGAGATAGCTGTTTCGGGTAGGCACCGATCCAAATCATCGATCAGGACGATGAGCGTGACGTCCATCTCGCGCAATGCATCCTCCAGGGCGTTGCGAAGCGCCTGGATTTCTTTCGGTGGCGTTTCGTTCTCCGCTGCCTTTAACCAAGGATCTTCCTTGGCGCTATCTTTTGATCCGTTGTCGGTCTTTTCTGTTTTTCCCTTAGCGTCATCTCTTACCTGAGTCCCACCAAAGGCCGTCCCAAGTAATCCCATCAGGCCAAGCCCCGGATGTCCTGCATGTGCGGCTGCAAGGGTGGCTGCTGCGTTTCCAACGAGCTTTACGGCTCGAAACCAGTTCACCCGCCTTGCAAAGGCGACGACCTTATCGCCAGCGGTTTTCCTCGCATCAGCTTCTCCTTGCAAGGTCTGCGCGATGGTCTCCAAAAGAGCCGCGCGTGCATCGTCATATCCTTGATAGAGCCACGCATTGAACTCTACAAAGACGAACGTGTTCTGATCAGACAGCAGGCCCTTTGGGGCGCTCTTGTCCAACATGAGTTCGTTGCGAATCAGCTTGATCAGCGAAGACTTCCCAACCCCCCAGGCCCCCGAAATCCCAATCGAAACAGGCTTGGGCTGGACCTGCCGGATCATGGCGGCAGCGGTCTTTGCGACACCACTGAAGTTAAGAAAGTCGATATCTGTTTCGTTGTCTGTCCACATGCGTTCCATCCAAGGCAGAAAAGCCTACCAATCCTGGGCGGACTATCAGCTTTTCAATGGAGGAAGAGCCTGTGTCGTGCTCAGGGAGCCCGGTGAGGTGTGGTTCGATTCTGGAGGTTACTTCTCGTGACTGTCAATCTTTCATTCGATTTGGAGCTGCACCCTAAATCGAAGAGAATCGCGCCATTGCTGATTTTCAGCACTCTCTTGAGCACCCTAAACTGCAATTAACCTTGGATTCCCCGAGCAAGATCTCTGCCGCACATGGACAGAGGTCAGATTAGTCCCGATATGTCGGTAAGGGTCAGCCGATTTGCTCGGGGCAATAACATCAACTGCCGCCAAACCGCGCTTCCACGCCGCCCGCCCTCCAAGCACAGTTGGGGGTTCTGCGTATTGCAACAATCCCTCCCGGTGACATCGGTGTCGACCATACTCGACAAAATGGTTCATGTTGTCGAGAAACATCCCTCGAAGGCAGGGAAGTGGCTTGGTCGTCGAATCGATACAGCGGCCAATAGCTTCCATGACCACCAGCGCGCGAAGCAGAGACTATTCTGATGATGATCAGTAGATCTGCCACGAGGAGGTAAGGAGTATGTCTTCGGCTGAGGAGGCTGCGAAGAAGGGCTCTCTCCCGGTAGCGACGAAACAGCGCAAATTCTTTGCCTTCCCTGGTGAGAGGCAAGGTATCGTCGCGGCGCCGCATTACATCGGTGACAAAGCTTATCTGAACGCTCACGGGCCCAACGGTGGGCCAGGACTTTATGCCGCCGCATTCATCCTCGCTCGTCCCAACAGCCGCAATTCTCCGGAACATGAGATCAAATTCGCCGCTGACCTTCAGGGTGACTCGCACCTCGCCATTGCAAAACCTGCAGTGATCATCGATATCGACCCGGATCAGGTGCTGATGTCATACAAGGCACCGGTTGGTTCGTTGCTCTTTCGTGGCTATCCCAATCTGGCCGGGTATCTCGGTAAGGTGATCAGCGATCCGTTCTTCGCCGCTGACCGCAATGTCGCCCAGAGGGTTGCCGCAACTGCAATACAGGGCCTCCTGAGCAATCTCTCCTCTCAACTGGACATTCCCTTGATCATCGAGATCGTCGAGGTGACCGAGCTTTCCACGCAGGCGAAGGGGGTTTCGTTCGTCACGCCGTTTCCTCCCACTTCGATGGCGGTCAAGGGGTCAGGCACATTTGACGATCCTGAGTTCGAACATGCCGTAGCGTTGTACAGAGAAGCGATCAACAGCAACACCCCGATATACAGGTTCCTGTGCTTCTACAAGATTCTCGAATTGAGCAGGAAGCGCCGGGAACGGCTTGGCAGAAAACACAAAGCATCCTTCAAGCAACCGCGGCCGGGTGAGCAGATTCCGCTGCGAGAAACGAAGGCAATGGAGGAATGGCTGAACGCGCTCTTTTATGTCAATCGCGATTGGGATCAGGGGATCTTCGACCAGGTGTTCCGCCCTGAAGCTCTAGGAAAGAAGATCAACAACCTCTTCGATACTCAGCTGCGCCCCATCCGGGACAGGATAGCTCACGGTATTTTGGACTCCGGGGAATTCCTGTTGTTGGACAAGCAGGAAGACCTCGAACTGGTCGGGAAGTGGCTCCCTCTTATGAGATGTTTGGCCCGGAGGGTTATGAAGAACGACTTCAAAGAGTACCTGGAGTACTTGAATGAAGATGGCTCCGTAGTTGACACATCAAAACGATCACCTGATCAGGCAAGCTCAGCTGCTGCGGAGGGATAGAGGCACGGCGAAAGATGAAGAACCGCAGATAACTGCTTTGAAGCTCCTCATGCAAGACAACGGATGGGATCGGGAAGTGTTGATCCCGTCCGAATTCGTGAGATCCGTCATCCTACCTGCGGTCGAACACGAAATCGGTCACATCGTTGCCGCGGCGCACTTTGGAGCGGTGATCTTTGGAATTGGAGTCGGCTTTATACCGGCGAGAAGCACGGATGGGATGCTCTTCCAGGCGATATATGGCTGGGAAGAATGCCCTGCAGAAACCCAGTGCATCGTCAAGGCCGCAGGTCCCGCAGCCGATCTGCTTTACAGAGGCCGGATCGATGACGGAGGCGCGAAAGAGGACCTCAACGACATTGAAGCCCTCTCGGGCGTGAGGTCTCTCGAACCGTATCTGAGCCAGGCAGCAGAACTACTGTCTGACTATCGAAGTGAAATTGCTTGGGTCGCAGAACGATTACGGGCAGCTCTGACCGATGGCCAGTGGAAA
>PLKY01000049.1 GCA_003140785.1 Acidobacteriaceae bacterium
GCTCTTTCATGATGGTCTTCAGCCGCTCCTCAAACTGGCCGCGGTATTTGGTTCCCGCCACGATCAGCGAAAGGTCCAGCCCCAGGACTCTCTTGTCAGCGAGGAAGCTCGGCACTTCGCCATCGGCGATGCGCTGCGCAAGACCCTCGACGATCGCCGTCTTGCCCACGCCCGGCTCGCCGATCAGCACGGGATTGTTCTTGGTCCGGCGGCACAGAATTTGCACCACGCGCTCCAACTCGTTGTCGCGACCCACGAGCGGATCGAGCTGCCCGTCCATCGCAGCTTGAGTGAGGTCGCGCGAAAACTCAGCCAGCAAACTCGACTCACGCTGCCGCTGCTGCGCAGGCGCTTTCTCCTGCGTCACGCGGGCCAGCTCGTCGCGAATCTGCGCCAGCTTCAGGCCGCGCTCCTGCAGAATCTCCGACGCGAAGCACTTCTCTTCGCGCAGCAGACCGAGCAGCAGATGCTCAGTCCCGATGTGCTTGTGTCCCAGCCGCTCCGCTTCTTCCGCCGCGTAAGCCAACACTCTCTTGCATTCGTTCGAGAGCGGCAGGTCGACGCTGGTCGACACTTTTTCACGAATGGTGGTATGCGCCTCGATCTGCTTCCGAATGGATTCGACCGACGCATGCGAGCGCAGGAAACGGTTGGTTAACGCCTTGTCCTCGCGCAAAAGACCAAGCAGCAGATGCTCGGTCTCGATATAAGGCGAACCAAACTGGCTGGCCTCATACCGCGCGAAAAAGATCACACGCCGTGCCTTTTCCGTATAGCGTTCGAACATTTTCCCCCCTTGCAGCAGGCTTTCGGTAAGGAGTAACCGTCCGGTGATCTCAACCGGCCTCGGCCCAACCCGCACGCGCCCTTCAGTAAAAGCCGCCGCCAGAGGCCCCTCTGGAAAAATCCCTTGCGCGCCCCCGAACAGCTCTTTTGGATGGTTCCGGACTCACCTTCGGTCCGAACGTCTTCGGCCTTGCGTTGCCCGCCGACGACTACCACCCTGACCTCGTAGCCCTGGACGGCTTTGTTCTCCGTCGAGGACCCCTTACCTTATCAGACTCTGAAACCACCCGATCCGCAGCGTCTTTCGTCACACGGCTCTGTTATACGTTTCAGGGGTTGATTCCGGTTTGGGAGGTTTGGCCCAAACCAGTCAGGCGCCCGCTCTCCAGGCGCAGTGTTCGCGTACATCGCGCGGCAAGGTCCATATTATGGGTCACCACGATCGACGTGAGCCCGTGGGAAACATGCAACCGTTCCAGCAGGTCAAACACCCGCCCTGCGGTCGTTTCGTCCAGATCCCCTGTCGGCTCATCAGCCAGCAGCAACCGAGGCCCGCCCACCAGCGCGCGCGCCAATGCTACGCGCTGTTGCTCGCCGCCCGATAACTCCCCGGGCCGATGGTCCCCGCGGTCTCCCAGATCGACCTCTCTAAGCCAATTAGATGCAACAGCCAGCGATTCGCGTCTTGTTTCTCCGCGTGCCAGCAGTGGCATCGCCACGTTCTCCAGAGCCGTAAACTCCGGCAATAGATAATGAAACTGCCAAACATAGCCAATCTCGCGGTTGCGAAAGGCCGCTGCCTCCCGTGGGCTGAGACTCGCTACGTTGGTTGAGGCGCAGTGTACCGTTCCTGCGGTTGCAGTATCAAGAGCACCAAGGATATGCAATAGGGTACTTTTGCCCGCGCCAGACTGACCTACAATGGCCACCAGTTCACCCGGAAGTACCTCCAGGTCCAAACCATGGAAGAGCGTAAGCGAGCCGCGTGCGGTCTTGTAGGTCTTTTCCAGGTTCCGCACACGCACCAGGGGAGCCCGCGCGTCCGGCTCCCGCTGTGTGCGGGAAGCCTCGCTGGCAGGCGCTGGAATGGTTTGGTTCATCCGGTTGGACCATTCTATCGTGCTCGTCAAAGCGGATCTGCAAAACCGGGGTCGAATTCGCGGCAGGGTGCTAAGAGCGCTCTTAACGTTTTTGATACGGTGCGAGGTTGGATGGAAGGGCCGCGGGATTCAGCCGGGCAATCCGGCTGTTCGGCCCGACGACAAACGGCAACGAAAGCGCATTCCAGTTCCCGTTGTCGAGCGGCTGCCATGTATTGCCGTCGTCACGGCTGGTATCGGAACCATTGGCCCCCGCGGCGATCCAAAGCTTGAGGGTTTCGAACCATTGGACGCCGGAGCGATAGCCGTGAGGCGGGTTGGCGGAAGCGGTCCATGTCCAGCCGCCATCGGACGACCATGCCGCTGTCTCAGCAGACTCGTTCGGCTTTGTATAATCGCCGCCCACCGCAACAAACCGTGAGTTCTCGTTGAAGCTGCAATCCACGCACTCTCCAATCGTGACCGGATAACGATACGCGACTGAAAATGCACCTGCGCTGTCGGTCCCGGAGGCAACGGGAATCGAACTGGACTTCCACGGAGGCTCTTTCCGCACGAGACGGTCGATCATGCCGTGCTGCTGTTCTTCCAAAGTGAATGGGCGGCTGAAAAAGACGGAGCCGCTCTTACCGCCCGTTGCAAAACCCCGCGTAAAGAGCGCATTTCCGATAGGAATTGAGCTGTTGCTTGCGGCAAACGCTGCGAGAGACCGTCCATGAATCGAGAGTCCTGCGTGCTCATCGCGCTTCCAGGTCTTGCCGCTGTTCTCAGTAATAAACACCGCGAACTGCTCTCGCACCGAGTCGCCCAGCAGAATGCCGCGCGAGCCATTCAGCCAGAAGCTGTCAAAGAAACCATTCGGCGCATCGGGATTCTTAAAGAGCAGCATCCACGTCCTGCATCCATCGGTCGTTTTGTACAACCGGCTCTTCGCCCCCAATCCCGAAGCCATCACAATCGCCGTCCGCGCGTCCCACGCCTGCACGCCCCGAAAATCCAGCATTGCGCCATCCTTGTCCGCATCCGGTACAGCACACTTCTCCCAATGCACCCCGCCGTCGATGGTCTTGAGCACTGTCCCGCCCGTCCCGCTCGCCCAGGCCACCGTGCCATCCACCGAATCAATCCCGCGCAGGCCCGCCGTTGTTCCCGACTCCTGCATCCGCCACGGCGCATCGGACTGAGCGCCGCACCTCCCAATGACCAGCAAACTAAGTGCCGCGATCTGCACCAGCCGTTTCCCTTGCATGGCACGCAGTATAGAGGCGCGAAGTGCGCCGAAGCCACATCTGTATCGCCCATCACTTTGATTCAAAAGAAGAATTGTTATCAAGAAGACATTCCTTCGTGCGCACTCATCGGCTCATCTTATCTGTCTTGCAACTCGCGGCACTTCTTTATGGCGCGGAATGCGCTCTCGCGCAGACTTCCGAATACGAACAATTCCGCGCCCACAACGCTCAGATGGCAGACGTCCAGCCCACATGGATGGGGCCGCTGATTCAGTCGGACGCGCGCCTGTCGCAGACCATCCGGCTCTCAGTCTCCGATGCCGGCGCTCCCGGCGAGCAGATCGTGAGTTACGGCAACAACCACGGCGTGAGCATGATTGCCGAGCGGAGATTTCAGATCGATTTCGATCCGCCGTCCTTCTTCAGGAACCACTCGGCGGCCTACCCCGACGGATTCGGCAATGCCTCCGCACAGGTCAAATACCGCATCAGCTCAGCCAACGCGGAGCACGGCAACTTCGCTGTCACGGCGATCGATTTTCACGGCTTCGCACCACGCGCCGCCCAGAACGGAATGCTCACGGCCTACGATTGCCCGAAGATCGCCGCAGGCATCGCGCGCGGCCGCTTCGATGTGCAATCGACACTGGGAGGCCTGCTGCCAGCGGCCAAAGTTGCCGCGCAGGGCCAAGCAATTGAGTGGAACGTGACCGCGCAACTCCATCCCACCGCACATACGTGGTTCGACGTGGAGAACAACGCGGCCTTCAACTTCGGCGGCCCTTTCGACGGAAAGACTCAAGATTTCATCACGCCAGCCGCCTTCTACATGGTGCGGCGCAGGCAGTGGGGGGCCGTTCATCCTGTAGTGGTCTTCGACACCGGCATGCAGATCGCCACATCCAGATTCCACCTCTGCAATCACAACCTGATCTCGGAAGTCCGCATCCTCTTCTAGCTTGCCCGCGATGCATTGCGCAGAAGTGGACTCATTGAAGGCACAAACTGCGATAAGAACAAACTACGCTTTGCGATAACTCGGAAGGTTAGCTCCAATAGTCGGTAATATCCCTCAGTTACTCGCAATCTATTCATACGTTACCTGCGATCCCGAGAGTTACTTGCTCATGAATCGGTGAATTTGATTCGGTCAATAACAGAGTCTCTATCCGCTGAGATACAACCAAAGTTACCCGCCAAAGAACAGCGTTCGTTATCTCTTTTTCAGGTACCTAAGATTCGTAGTTTTCAGAAACGACAGCAGTTAGTATCCCTCATAACGAGGGAACCTGCACATGCAAGCGGCGAGAGTTGGTGCGAAAAAAACGGAATCTTCTCAATCTTCGCCCCGCAAGCTCCAGCTCAGCGGTGGGCTCATCGCATTTCTCGCATTGGTCCTCGCAATCTTCCTCGCGATTCACCTGCGCCTCGACACTCGCTACGATTTCGGTATCTTCTATTACGCGGCTCACATGGTCCTCGATGGGTCACGACATGCGCTCTACGATGTCAGCGCCCAACATGCCTTTCAGATCCAGTACCACCGTCCGCCTGACACGCTCTTCCGCAACCCGCCGTTCGCGCTGATTCCGATCCTGCCGCTGGCCAAGCTGCCCATGGCCGTTGCATATTCGGTTTGGACCGCCGCCTCCTTCGCGCTTCTGTTTGTGAGTTTGAAAGTCCTTCAGGACGAAACCGGCCTCTTCTACGGGAACTGGCCGGTACTGCTATCGCTAATCTTCGCGCCCATCATGGGCAACTTCCTCCACGGACAGCTTTCCTTCGTAGTAGTTGCTTCCTATTCCGTCGCTTACGCTCTGTGGCGGCGTGGCCGGCTGACCTTGGGCGGAGCAGTGCTTGCAATCGCGACAATCAAGTTCCAACTCGTTATCGGTTTTGTTGCGGTGCTGCTACTCAAGCGGAGATGGCGTGAACTGGCTGGATTCGCTGCAGGGAGCACAGTGTTCCTCGCGCTTTCAATTTGGATCGCGGGCATTCCCTCGCTCATGGCTTACCCGCACTTCCTTCTGCACAGTGACACGCCTCTCTCCGAGCTCCCTCACATGGCCAACTGGCAAGGCTTCCTTACCATTCTCGGCCTCAATTATTGGGCTCTGCTTGTGCCGCTGTCCGTTGTCACTGTTCTATGGGCGGCGTGGGCTTGGAAGGATCTTGATCGCGGATTCGCGGCGGCCACTCTGGCAGCCATGCTGGTCAGCTTTCATCTGACCCCGCAGGACATCTCGCTCGCGCTTGTTCCCTTCTACCTATGCGTCAAAGCCGGGATTCTTCCGCGCCACCGCGTGCCCGCGTTTGTAATTCCTGTTATCGCCACTACCATGGCGATGGTGATAGTCCAGGTGCCCCTCGCCTTCCTTGCGATTCCATTGGCCACAGCTTTCTGCTGGATCGGCACAGAACCTCTGGAAAAGTCCTCTGGCGCGGAAAATACGCCTAGCTACGCGTTGTCCTCGCCAGAACTTCGCCCCAACGCCTAACCAATCCTGTCGCCTTCGAGCACAATAATTCTTCGCAAATCCCGGCCAACATCGGTGGCAATTGTCACAATTGTTCCACGTGGAACAATTTGGACTCGCCGTCCAGGCAGATGCTTCGCGTGACGTCGCTGAAATTGTTCGAGGTGGAACAATTTTCGCGCTCCGATACTGTTTGAGTAGCCACGCGAAGCACTCGCCTCGATGGCCAGTCCCTAGCTCGCTTACGACTCCGCAACAACCCGATCGATGGAATCTGCGTTTACCGGCGCGGCGATCCGCATCAATGCAACATAGACGATTCCCGCCGTGAAGAAACCGACGAACCACGCGTAGTCGTAAAGAAAATGCAGCGGTTTGACCGCCAGACCAACGAGAGCAATCGTCACGCCCAGCACCAGCGCCACAATCGCGCGCGGATTAATGCCTTTCGTGTAGTAATAAATGCCTTCGCGATGGTAGAGGGAGTTCACATTGAGCTCCGTCTTGCGAATGAGGAAGTAATCGCAAACCATGATGCCGGCGATGGGTCCGAGCAATCCCGAATAGCCGACAAGCCAACCGAAGATGTAGGCGTCCGGGGTGGCCAGCAGCTTCCAGGGGCGCATCGCCAGTCCGAGAAAGCCGGTTATGAGTCCGCCGGTGCGGAAGCTGATGAGGCGCGGATAGAGGTTGGAGAAATCATTGGAGGGCGAGACAACATTGGCGCCAATGTTCACGTTCAGCGTCGCGATCAGAATCGCGATGAGCGCAACAAACGCGACAACGGGCTGATGAAACGCGCCGATGAGCAGAATCGGATTCCAGATCGGATGCCCGAAGAGCACAGTCGAAGCAGAAGTGACGGAGATGCCGACAAACGTGTAGAGGGTCATCGCGACAGGCAAGCCAAAGGCTTGTCCCCACGACTGCGCGGATTGCGATTTGGAGTAGCGTGTGAAGTCGGGAATGTTCAGCGCCAGCGTGGCCCAGTAGCCGACCATCGCCGTGAGCGAAGGGAAAAAGACGGCGAGAAATTCGCGGGTCGAGTGGAACTGGCTTGGCGTTGAAAGCATGGCGCCGAAGCTGCCGGCTTTCACGCGCACCCAGATCAGCAGAGCCGCAGCCATGACGAACATGAAGGGCGCACCGAACGCTTGTAGATGCCGGATCGATTCAACGCCGCGCCAGACGACGATCATGTTGAGCAACCAGAATCCCAGAAAGCATCCCCAGAGCACGCCCGGAGCTTCTGCGACTGACGGCCAGATGACCGCCAGCATTGAATGAATCGCCGTTCCGCCGATCCATGACTGAATGCCGAACCAGCCGCAAGCCACAATGGCGCGGAGAATCGCGGGCAGGTTGGCGCCGCGCACGCCGAACGGCGCGCGAATAAAGACTGGAAATGGAATTCCGTATTTCGCGCCCGCGTGCGCATTCAGCAGCATGGGAACAAGGACGATGAGATTGCCTAGGAGCACCGTGCCGACAGCCTGTTTCCAATCCATTCCCTTGGCGATGAGCGAGGATGCGAGCTGGTATGTAGTGATCTCCATAGACATGGAGAACCAGAGCGCGATGTAGTTGTACATCGTCCACGTGCGCTGTGCGGGCGTCGTGGGGCGAAGATCCTGATTGGACAGAGATGGGTCGTTGACGCTCAAATGGGCGCTCCTGATTACAGCCTTCTTCTCAATCTAGCGAGGAGCGCACAAAGAAGAAATGACGATGATTATTTCCATGCGCCACCGCGCGCTTCGCGCCGCAGATACTGGCCGCGGCCGGGCTTGCCGATAAACTCGCCTTTGGAAACAATCAACTCGCCGCGCGAATAGACGTCGCGCGCATTGCCGCGGACCTTGAATCCTTCAAACATGGAGTAGTCAACGCGCATGTGGTGCGTGGTGGCGCTGATGGTGTGCGCAGCCGTCGGATCCCATAGGGCAATGTCGGCGTCGCTACCGGCCGCGAGCACGCCCTTCTTTGGATACATGCCGAAGATGCGCGCCGGCGCAGTCGAAACCAGTTCGACGAAGCGTTGGAGCGTGAGATTTCCGAGACCGACGCCATGGTGATGCAGCAGCTGCAAGCGGTTCTCGATGCCAGGGCCGCCATTGGGAATCTTGGTGAAGTCGTCTTTGCCTAGCGCCTTCTGATCTTCGAAACAAAAAGGACAATGGTCCGTAGAGACGACCTGCAGATTGTCTTTCCGCAGTCCTTCCCACAGTTTTGGCTGATTGCGCTTCTCGCGCAGCGGCGGCGTGAAAACATACTTCGCACCTTCCCAGCCTTTGTCAGCCACGTCTTCGAGCGAGAGGAGAAGATACTGCGGGCAGGTTTCTGCAAAAGCGGGCAAGCCGCGATCGCGGGCCTCGCGCACCTGATTCAGCGCGTCTTCGCTCGAGAGATGCACGATATAGACGGGCACCCCGGCCATTTCGGCCAACGCAATCGCACGATGCACGGCCTCGGCCTCGGCGCGCGTGGGTCGCGTCAACGCATGATAAATGGGAGCTGTTTTGCCCTCGGCTAGCGCCTGCTGGACGATTACGTCTATCACTGATCCGTTTTCCGCATGCATGCAGATCAGTGCGCCATTCTTGGCGGTCTGGCGCATGGCCCTGAAGATGGTCGCATCGTCGACCATGAGCAAATTGGGATAGGCCATGAACAACTTGAAGCTGGCCACGCCCTCGCGGACCATGTCGTCCATGTCTTCGAGGCCGGCGTCTCCCAAATCGGTGACGATCATGTGCAGTCCGTAGTCAATGCAGGCCTTGCCCTCGGCCTTCTTCCACCACGTATCGAGCGCGGTGCGCATCTTCGTTCCTCGCGCCTGGATGGCAAAATCCACGATCGTCGTTGTACCGCCGATAGCCGCGGCGCGTGTGCCAGTCAGGAAATCGTCCGCNNTCTGCACTGAGTTGGCGGGAATGCCGGGGCGGACTTCCTTGATGATGCCGGCCTCGATTAGCACGTCGGCGCGTGCCGTGGAATCGGCGTTGACCACGGTTCCGTTTTGGATGAGGACAGTAGGCATCGGTAGATTACCTGTAATCTTTCACACGCACGAAAATTCTAGAACCAATACTTATTCATCTCGCTTAAGAACTCCGGCGATAGCTGGTCGAAATCCGGAAGAACTGAGTCAATTCCACAATGAGGACAAAGGGCACAGTTATCACCAGTCCACTCTATTATCTCAGTCGGTGAGAATATTTCGAGGCAATAGAAGCATCCGACTTTATTACTCGCGAGCACTCGCTCCTTATGATTGTTACCCGGGCCGCAATTCCCGTGTGCTGATTTATACGGCTCTGGAATCGCCGTTTCATCAACTTTCGTTCGACTTCTGAGCGGGATAGGTCCGGCCCGATCCTGTTATATCTGGCCTCGCCAAAGCAATGCCAGGGGCTAAAGCCCAGCTCATTTCGTAGTCACTTTCGGCACGACTGAAGTCGTGCCCTGTTACAGAACAAGTTTGAGTATAAGACTCATGATCTTTGCGGTTCAGGTGCACAAGCCGCGCCGCGCGTGCGCTCTTCCCATGTCTCAGCAGCAACCCCAGAATCGACTCGGACCATCGTGATGCACTGGTCAACCGGACAGACGAGCGAGCAGAGGTTGCAGCCCACGCATTCAGTTTCGTCCACGCGCGGAATGCGCTCAATCGGCGTCATGTAGGGCCCGTGCGTCGCGCTTGCAGCAGCCCGCTCCTTGCGCGTCACTGGCGTCACGGTAATCGACGCGCGGCTGTGGGCTTCATTTTGTGCCGGAGTGGGATGCAATTCAACATGCCCATTCACTGGTCCGGTAACGCGATCGAGATGAATGCATTGGTGTGCGCCATCCCAGCAGGCGATGTGGCAAAGATCGCAGCCGATGCATTTGGATTCATCGATACGCGCGACAATCTTGTAGTTGAGATTGAGATGCTTCCAATCTGTGACACGATTGAGTGAGAGGCCGCGAAAATCTTCAATGCGATCGAACTTCTTGGAACGCATCCAGCTTTCGAGGCCCTCGGCCATATCCTCGACGATGCGATAACCGTAATGCATCACCGCTGTGCACACCTGCACGGTTCCGCAGCCAAGCAACATGAACTCCGCCGCGTCGCGCCATGTCTCGATGCCGCCGATGCCGGAAAGCGGAAGGGCCGATTCGGGATCGGCCATCACCTGCTGCACCATGTTCAACGCGATGGGCTTGACGGCCGGGCCACAATAGCCGCCGTGCGAAGTCTTGCCGTCTACGTTTGGCCGAGGCACCAGGGTATCCAGATCGATGCCGGTTATCGAGTTGACCGTGTTGATCGCAGAAAGGCCGTCTGCGCCGCCTCGTTTGGCCGCGCGGGCTACGGCGCGAATATCCGTGATGTTTGGCGTCAGCTTGACGAGCACGGGAGTGCGCGCCTTCTCCTTGACCCACGCGGTGATCATCTCGGCATATTCGGGAACCTGACCAACTGCCGAACCCATCCCGCGCTCGCTCATTCCATGCGGGCAGCCAAAATTCAACTCAAGGCCGTCGGCTCCTGCATCTTCCGCGCGCGCCACGATCTCGTGCCAGGCTTCGCGAGTCGATGCCACCATCAGAGACGCAATGACTGCGTGATGGGGATAGCGCTTCTTGACTTCAGTCATTTCGCGCAGATTTGTATCGACGCTGCGATCGCTGATGAGCTCGATGTTATTGAAGCCCATGATGCGCAATCCATTCCAATCGGTGGCCGAGTAGCGCGAGCTGACATTGGTCACCGGTTCGCCGATGGTCTTCCAGACCGCACCGCCCCAGCCCGCGTCAAAGGCGCGCATGATCTGTTCTCCGCAATTGGTCGGCGGTGCGGAGGCAAGCCAGAAGGGATTCGGCGAGTTGATGCTGCCCGCAAATCCTCGCACACGAATGTCAGGCATACATGGCCTCCGCAATCGTTAACATGGCCAGCGCAGAGCGTTTTCCATCGGCCACCGCGTCCACAACTTCCCTGCCACCGTTCATGCAATCGCCGCCGGCAAAATAGCGCGGATTGCCGGTTTGCCCGGTCGCGCGGTCGGTCACAATCTGCCCGTCGCGGACATCTATCCGGCAGAAATCGCGCATCAGGTCCGTAATTGGCGACTGGCCTATGGCGGGCACCACGAGGTGGCATGCAATAGTGAATTTGGAATCCGGAATCGGCACCAACTCCTTGTCGACCTCGCGTACCTGAACGGTGTCGAGCAGAAGAACACCATGCGCGTCGGCACGGATGGCCATGGGCTGACGGTGCCATAGAAACTGCACACCCTCCACTTTGGAGTGTTCATATTCAGACTCAAACGCGGGAATTTCTCGCTCTCCACGGCGATAGAGCAGATAGACAGTCTCCGCACCCAGGCGTCGCGCCGCGTTGGCGGCATCGATAGCGGTATTTCCTGCACCAACCACGACCACAGTTCCTGCCAATTCGCGAATGCGCCCGGTCTTATATCCGGCAATCAGTTCCAGGGCATTCATCACGCCTTCAGACTCTTCGCCGGGAATATTCAACTGCTGCATCGCGCCCAGGCCGAGACCGAGAAAAATGAAGTCGAATTCCGATTCAAGTTCCTTGAGATCTTCGGCAGTTTCAATGCCCGCTCCGAAGCGAAATTCGACGCCCATGCGGCGAATCATCTCAATTTCGCGCAGGCTCTCCGAGGCACGCAGCTTATACTCGGCCACGCCGTACGTGTTCAGGCCACCGGGCAAGGCGCGGCGCTCGACGACCGTCGCTTTTGCGCCCTGGCGGCACAACTCCGCGGCGCACGCGAGAGACGCCGGGCCAGCGCCGATGCAGGCCACGCACACATGCCGGGAATTGCGCGGCGCGGTCTGCACATCTCCACCCGCATCGTGAAAAGCATCGATGGCATGGCGCTGCAACTGACCAATTCGGATGGGGTGGCGTCCTTGCTTATGCATCACGCAGGCACCTTCGCAGAGTATGTCGACGGGACACGCGCGAGAACAGCTCCCGCCCAGAATATTCGCGTCGAGAATGCGCATCGCCGAGCCGCGCAGATTGCCTGAGGCGATGCGCTTGATGAATCCCGGAACGTCGATGTGCGTGGGACAGGCCACGGTGCAAGGCGCGTCAAAACAATAGAGGCATCGATTGGCCTCGATCGTCGCAGCCTGCGGCGTCAGCGGCGGCTTCAGCTCGGTGAAGCGCTCACGCAGTTGTGGGTCATCCGGTAGAGTCGTGATGCTCATTCATTCCTCTGAAATCTGGCCCTCATCAGGTATCTTCTAAATGGCCGATGCCGTCTCATTGTGAAACCGCATTACGAAGCGACCAGCGGCCCATATTGATCGGGCCTGCGATCGCGGAAGAATTGCCATGTGCGCCGCACTTCGGCGATCTCGTCGAGATCCAAATCGGCGGTCAAGACTTCGTCTTTGTCGCGTGAAGCCTGCGCAATAATTTGGCCGCGCGGATTAGCAAAGTAACTTGATCCGTAAAACTCGCCGATGTTCCACGGCGGCTCGGTGCCGACGCGATTAATGGCCGCAATGAAATAGCCGTTCGCCGCTGCGTGTGCCGGCTGCTCCAACTTCCATAGGTACTCGCTGAGTCCTGCAACGGTGGCCGACGGGTTGAACACGATTTCAGCTCCATTCAATCCGAGACAACGCGCTCCCTCGGGAAAATGGCGGTCATAGCAGATGTACACACCGATTTTGGCGAAGCCCAGATCGAAAACGGGATAACCAAGATTGCCCGGCCGGAAATAAAACTTCTCCCAGAAACCCGGCGCCACATGCGGAATATGGGTCTTGCGATATTTCCCCAGATAGGAGCCGTCGTTCTGGATCACCGCGGCCGTGTTGTAGAAAATCCCTTCCTGCTCGACTTCGTACACGGGGACGACCATCGCAACGCCAAGTTCCTTGGCCAGCGATTGCATGAGGGTGACGGTTGGGCCATCGGGAACGCGCTCCGTCGTCTCATACCATTTGACGGATTGCTCGGCGCAAAAGTATGGGCCGTTGAAGATCTCCTGGAGGCACACGATCTGCGCGCCCGCTTTTGCGGCCTCGCGGATCAGGCCGAGGTGCTTGTCGATCATTGCCTGTTTCTGCACGGCCAACGGCTCAGTGGCCGGCAGGGCGTTCGAGGCCTGGATGATGGAACAGCGGACTACACGGGGCATTTAGCGCCAACTCCCATCGAAGCTTATGAGTCTTTGACGTTAATGCATCCAACGTAGGATGGGCAATTGGTTTGTTCAGTGTTCGCGAGTGGTTGGCGTGGTTCGGCTGGAAGCCGTCGCGTCGATCCCTTGAATGCGGACCTTGGTTGGAGGTGGGAGGGCGGGCCGATTCCGGCTTTAGTGCGTCGCTGGCGTTTAGTATTCGATTTTGTTCGTTGACTGAATCCATGCGGCAAAGCTGGCCCACGCTTCGTCGCCGAGCAGTTGCGTGGAAGGCAATTTGCGCTCGGGCGCGTCTTTGCGGAGTTCGGCATAGAGAAAGGCGTCGTCGAAGCCGGCTCGGGCGGCATCGGCGGCGCAGCAACCGAAATAAATCGAGTCGAGGCGTGCCCAGTACGCGGCGGCGAGACACATGGGACAGGGTTCGCAGCTTGTGTAGAGAGCGCAGCCGGCGAGCGTAAAAGTGCCCAGAGTTTTGCATGCCGCGCGGATGGCATTGACCTCGCCGTGAGCCGTCGGGTCGTGTGTTGTTGTCACGGAGTTCGCGCCTTCGCCAACCACTTCGCGCCCGCGCACGATGACGGCAGCGAAAGGGCCGCCTTTGCCGGTGACGACATTCTCCGTGGCAAGCGCGATGGCGCGCCGGAGGAACTCTGGATTTGGTAGGCTGGACATGAAGAACGGCTCTTCCCTGTTCCCGAACCGCGAAAGTTAAAGACAGTATGGCACAGGCCTTCCGGTCAACCCGAGTACTGACAGAACAGGGCCTGATGCCCGCGACACTCGTGGTTGAAGAGGGACGTTTCGCGGAGATCCGGGACGGCGCTGACAGTCTTCCGGCCGTCGACGTGCAGGATTTTGGCGATGCCGTGCTGCTTCCGGGACTGGTCGATTCGCACGTGCACATCAATGAGCCGGGCCGCACGGAGTGGGAGGGATTCTGGACTGCCACGCGGGCTGCAGCAGCCGGCGGTGTGACGACGCTGGTTGATATGCCCCTGAATTGCGTGCCGGAGACGGTCAATGTTGAAGCGCTCGAAGCCAAGCGCACCGCGGCTGGGGGAAAAACCTGGGTGGATTGGGCTGCGTGGGGTGGGGTTGTTCGCGAGAATGCGGAGTCACTAGAACCTCTGGTCAAAACTGGCGTGCCCGGATTCAAATGCTTCTTGATTCACTCCGGCATCGATGGGTTTACATGGGTTGATGAGACCGATTTGCGCGCGGCACTTGAAGAGCTGCGTGGGTCGGGATTGCCGCTGCTGGCGCACGCAGAGGTGTTCGGGCCGGTGAAAGATGCGACCGAAAGGCTCAATGCTTCGAATTTGGATTGGCGCAAGTATGCTACCTATTTGGCTTCCCGCCCTGACGAAGCTGAGATCGAAGCTATCGCTCTCCTTATTCGGCTCGCTGAAGAATTCCATACGCCCATTCACATCGTGCATCTGTCGAGCGCGAAGGCATTGCCGCTATTGGCCGATGCGCGGAAGCGTGGTGCGCCAATCACCGTCGAGACTTGCACGCAGTACCTGCACTTTTGCGCAGAGGAGATTCCCGATGGCGCGACGGAGTTCAAGTGCGCGCCGCCGATTCGTGATCGGGCAAATCGCGAGGCCTTGTGGAAGGCGCTCGCGGAAGGCGTCATTGACTTCGTTGTGACTGACCACTCCCCTTGCCCGTCCGCGATGAAACATCGCGAAGAAGGGCGATGGGATCTCGCGTGGGGCGGCATTGCTAGCCTCGGTCTCGCGCTCCCGGTTCTCTGGACCGGAATGAGCGAACGCGGGCTGCCCCTGGAAAACATTGCCGAATGGATGGCCGCTGGACCGGCCCGGCTTGCAGGCCTCGATGGGAAAAAAGGCGCACTTGTTCCCGGTGCCGATGCAGATTTTGTCGTGTTTGATCCTGACTCCAAATGGACAGTCGCGCTTGAGGATTTGCACTTTCGCCACAAGATTTCTCCGTACATAGGAGTCGAATTGAGCGGGCGTGTCAACGAGACCTGGCTGCGCGGAGAACCTGTTTTTAGGAATGGCGAATTCGTCGGCGAGCCGCGCGGCGGTGAGTTGGTGCGCCGATGAAGGATCGCGCGCTCCGTGCCATCGCGGAATGCCAACGGATTGCGGCGATGACCGAGGAACCTGGGCGCATCACGCGCCGCTTCCTGACACCGCCGACCCACAATGTGCATGCGCATTTGCGCGCTCGGATGGAAGCGCTGGGCATGGAGGTCTATTTGGATGCCGCCGGAAATCTGCGCGGGCTTTTGCATCCCGAGGGCGCGAGCGACAAACGGCTCATCCTCGGTTCGCACATCGACACGGTCCCCGATGGCGGTGCTTTCGACGGCGTCCTCGGCGTCATGCTGGCGATCGAATGCGTCGATCTAGTGCGGCAGAACGGTCTGCCGCTGGCGGTCGAGGTCATCGCATTTTCTGAGGAAGAAGGTGTGCGTTTCGGCGTGCCGTTCCTTGGCAGCCGCGCGGTTGCCGGGCGCTTCGATCCGGCTTTGCTCGCACTGAAGGATGCGGAAGGCGTCACCCTCGAAGGCGCGATCCGCGCGTACGGCCTCGACCCGACACTCATTGCCGGGTCTGCGGTGGATGACGACACTCTCGGTTTTGTCGAAATCCATATCGAGCAGGGCCCAGTGCTGGAAGCCGAGAATCTGAAGGTTGCCGCGGTTACTGGAATCGTTGGCCAGACGCGACTAACCCTCGAGTTTGCCGGACAGGCGAACCATGCTGGGACCACTCCGATGAACCTCCGCCGTGACGCACTCGCGGGCGCCGCGGAATGGATCGCCGCCGTGGAAAAACTTGCCAAACGAACTGAGGGCCTGGTGGCAACAGTCGGCAAAATCGAAGCCTCGCCCAACGCTACCAACGTGGTTGCCGGAATTGCCTTGCTGACGTTAGATGCGCGACATCCGCATGACGCAGTCCGGCTTGGCTCGGTGAACGAGCTGATCGAAATGGCCAATTCGATTGCCGAGCGCCGCAGCCTGGCAATGCAATGCACACGACCGATGGACCAACCCGCAGTCTCAATGGATGAGCGATTAACTGCCTATCTTGCAGACGCTATCGAAGCGGCGGGATTTCCGCCGAAGCGGATGCACAGCGGAGCCGGTCATGACGCAATGGTGATGGCCAGCCGCATGCCCACGGCGATGCTCTTCCTGCGCAGTCCCGGGGGCATCAGCCACAACCCGGCAGAGGCCGTACGCACCGAAGATGTGGAAGCTGCGCTGGAAGTGATGAGTGTCTTTCTGCAACGTGTCGCGGGCGCGGTTCGCTAGAATCGAACAACACAGTCCGCAATACTTCCTGTCAGAGGTCGACCTTGCACCATTTAGGAGCAACCCGAAGCAGCTTGAAAGCAGACCATCTGCTTCAAACGCCCGACACGTTCATTCGCACGCCACTGCCCGGCGCGGAGAGCGTGGAATTCATCGTTCACGTGGCTCCGCAGCTTGGCGCGCGTTTTACGCAGATGACCGCCGAGTTCGCGGCAAGCGGCACGCTCGGGCCCGCACCGGCACAGCGATTTCTTTATGTGATTGAAGGCGAATTGGAATTGACTGCAAGCGGACACAAGCATGTTCTCGCCGCAGGAGGGTTCGCCTATTTGCCGCAAGGCACACAGCACGCAGCGCGCTCGCTCGGCAAAGCCCGCGCCGCGCTTATCGAAAAGCCTTATACAGCAGAGGTTGGCTCCGCGGAACCCCATACAGCCGCGCCGCAAATCGTGGTAGGTAACGAAGCATCCATCGCCCCCGTACCGCTCATGGGCGACGAATCGCTGCGCGTGCGTTCCCTCATGCCCGACGGACCCGCCTACGATTTCGCAGTGAACACCATGACCTACGATCCCGGCGCCGCACTCAGCATGGTCGAGATTCACGTGATGGAGCACGGCCTGCTGATGCTCGAGGGCGGCGGAATCTACAAGCTGGGCGAGTCCTGGTACCCCGTCGAAGCCGGAGATTTTATCTGGATGGCGCCGTATTGTCCGCAATGGTTTGGCGCACTTGGCAAGAGGCCCGCGAAATACCTCATTTACAAGGATTGGCGCAGACATCCACTCGGAGCGTGAGCCATGACCACTACTCGCCCTGCACTCACCATCGACGGTCTTCTCGCGGAGTTAAAGACGCTCGCGACGATTTCTGAGGCTGAGCCGCCGGTGGTCACGCGTGTCGTGTTCAGCGACGCGGATATGCGCGCGCGAGCTTACGCGAAGGGACTCTGCACGGATGCGGGGCTTTCGATATCCGAGGACGCAATCGGCAACACCTTTGCACGATGGCAAGGCAGCGAGGCTGAGCTTCCGCCGATAGGCACCGGCTCGCACATCGATGCGATTCCCAACGCGGGCCTCTATGACGGATGTGTTGGTGTACTCGGCGGCTTGGAAGCGATTCGCGTTCTGCAAAAACTTGGATTCAAGCCGCGGCGTTCAATCGAGCTAGTCATCTTCACCGCGGAGGAACCAACGCGCTTTGGCATCGGTTGCCTCGGGAGCCGCATGATGGCCAATGTGCTGACGCCTGAGCAGGCGCGTAGATTGCGCGACAAGGAAGGACGCGGGCTGGAGGAGTTGCGAACCGCAGCTGGATTCAAGGGGCCGCTCGAATCGGTCGCCGTGCCGGAAGGACGATTTCACCGATTCATCGAACTTCATATCGAACAGGGCCCGTTGCTTGAGCAGGAGGGCATCGACGTCGGCCTGGTTACGCACATCGCCGCGCCTGCCAGCATGCGCGTCGTAATCGAAGGTGAGGGCGGACACGCGGGCGGAAAACTAATGCCCGGACGCAAAGATGCTCTGACCGCCGCAGCCGAACTGATTCTCGCTTTGGAGTCCGCGGCGAAATCCACCGGCGCCATCGATACCGTAGCAACCGTTGGCGTTTGCGAAGTATTTCCAGGCGCGGTCAACAGCATTCCGTCGCGGGTGCGGCTTGAAACCGATGTGCGCGACATCGATGGCGCGCGCCGCGATCGCGTGCTCGATGCTCTGCAGGCGGCATGCGATGAGGTTGTGGGGCGCCGCGGTGTGGCCATTTCCACTGAACTGGTCAATGCCGATCCGCCTGCCACGTGTGATCTGGCCATTCTCGCGGCACTCGAAGAATCGGCCGTCGCTGCGGGAAAGACTTACAAGAGAATGGTCAGCCGCGCTTACCACGATTCGCTGTTCATGGCGCGCATTGCGCCGGTGGCCATGCTCTTCATTCCCTGCCGCGGCGGGGTTAGTCACAGGCCTGACGAATACGCATCTCCGGAGTGGATTGGCTCCGGCGTTCACGTGCTATCGCGTACGCTGGCCGTGCTCGCCAGCTGAATTGGTCGATTGCTCGTTTTGCTTCCAAGCGGGTTCGTTGTAGGATATCCCTCAACCTGTACGCTGATCCGAGGCTTTCCCGACATGAGCGCGCATGCGAAAACCCGCATCGTTGGCTCCCCCGTCCCCAGAAAGGAAGGGGTCGACAAACTGCTGGGCCGCGCCCGGTACGTTGACGACATCGAGCGCGAAGGCATGTGGCATGGGGCGACCGTCCGCAGCGCCATTCCACGCGGCTTGATTCGCTCGATTGGCTTCGATCGAAACATTGACTGGAGCGAATTCGCCATTGTCACTGCTGCCGACATCCCCGGCCACAATCACATTCAACTCATCTTTGCCGATCAGCCTTGTCTCGCCGATGGCAAAGTGAATCACTGCGACGAAGCCGTTATACTCCTGGCTCATCCGAATAAGCACAAGGTGCGGGAAGCTGCCGCCGCGGTGAGGATCGAATACGAGCCGATGCCTCCCGTTTTCACTATCGAAGAGAGCGAACGGCAGGACGTGATTGTGTGGGGCGCCGACAACGTGCTGAAGAGTTTTCTTCTTGAGAAAGGCGATGTTGATTCGGCGTGGGTTGGCGCTGCACACATTGTGGAAGGCGAGTACCGCACAGGCGCGCAGGAACATCTTTATATCGAGAACAACGGCGTCATTGCTGAATACAGCGCCGACGGCGGCGTGACGATTTGGGGCTCGCTGCAATGCCCTTATTACGTGCATAAGTCGTTGCTCGCTGTTTTTGATTTGCCTGAGGACAAGGTCCGCGTGATTCAGACTGAAACCGGCGGAGCCTTTGGCGGCAAAGAAGACTACCCATCCATATTGGCTGCGCATGCGGCGTTGCTCGCGATGAAGAGCGGGCATCCGGTGAAGATGGTTTACGACCGCATGGAAGACTTAGCCGCCACGACCAAGCGGCATCCGTCGCGCGTCCGCCATCGCACCGCTCTCGATGGGAACGGCAAATTGCTCGCGATGGATATTGAAATTGCCACGGATGGCGGCGCTTATTCCACGCTTTCCTCCACGGTGCTTTCGCGTGCGACTTTGCATTCGCCGGGACCTTACGTGTGCCCCAATGTGCGCGTTCGCTCGCGCGCGTGGGCTACGAATATCGCGCCCTACGGCGCGTTTCGTGGATTCGGTGCGCCGCAGGCTGTGTTTGCTATTGAGCGACACATGGACGAGATCGCTGCGGCAATCGGCATCGACCCCATCGAACTTCGGCGGCGCAACTTTCTACACGATGGGGACACGACGGCAACGGAGCAGGTGATGCGCGAGCCTGTCATCCTCGACCAGTTGCTGGATCGCGCACTTGCCGAGAGCGGATACAACGGCAAGCGTGCCCGCTTCGCAAAAGAGAACAAGACGAATCCGGTAAAGCGCGGGATGGGAATCGCGGCCTTCTATCACGGGTCTGGATTTACCGGCTCGGGCGAGCGAAACCTAAACTCGCTGGCAGGCATCGACGTGACAGCGGACGGCAAAGTGCGGGTGCTCGTTTCGAGCACTGAGTTTGGTCAGGGCACGAACACTGTACTCACGCAAATCGCGGCCGAAGCGATCGGAATCGATTACGAAGACGTGATGATGGCGCCACCGGACACTGGCATCGTCCCGAATTCGGGTCCGACAGTCGCCTCGCGCACGTCGATGGTCGTCGGCAGGCTGATCGAGCGCGCTTGTCTCCAGCTTGTTGCGCTGCTCCGTAAGAATGTCGGCTTGGGCGAGACCTTTTCGCGCGAAGAGTTTTTTGCGGCGTCAGAGCGCTATCGCGCCACGAAGGGAGAAGTAGTATCGCTTTGCCGCTACGAGGCTCCGCCCGGGATTTTCTGGGATGACCAGAAATATCGCGGCGAAGCCTATCCAGCGTATGCGTGGTCGATTCATGTGGCACAGGTGGCGGTTGACACCGTGACCTACTCGGCCGAGGTGGAGGATTTCTGGGCTGCGCAGGAAGCCGGCCGCGTGTTGAATCCCGTCCTTGCCGGTGGGCAGATAGAAGGCGGAGTTGCGCAAGGCATCGGCTACGCGCTCTATGAGAAGGTGCTCCTGCAAGACGGCCATATGGTCAACAACCAAATGACCAACTACATCATGCCCACCGCCGAGGATGTGCCACCCATTCATGTGTACTTCGTGGAGATACCCTTCAGCCACGGCGGATACGGCGCGAAGGGTATCGGCGAGTTGCCGCATGATGGCCCTGCGCCTGCGATTCTGAACGCGATTCGCGACGCCGTCGGAATTTCATTCACTTCGATTCCACTGTTGCCCGAAGATCTGTTCGCGAAGCTTGCGGTCCGTACCGGCGTGGAAGAGGTGGCTGCGGTATGAATGCCGGTTGGCCCGCAATCGAATTCGTCGTCAACGGCGAGACGCGCAACGTGCATGTGCCGCCGATGAAACGGCTCCTCGACGTGTTGCGCGAAGACCTTCATTTGACCGGCTCGAAAGAAGGTTGTGGCGAAGGCGAGTGCGGGTCTTGCTCGGTGCGCATGAACGGCGAGTTGGTGAACAGTTGTTTGGTGCCGGTGCTTCAGGCGCAGGGCGCGTGCATTCAAACCGTAGAGGGGCTTGCATGCGATGGCGAATTGCATCCGCTGCAGCAGGCGTTTCTGCATTGCGGAGGCGCGCAGTGCGGCATCTGCACGCCCGGCATGCTGATGGCTGCCGCGCAACTGCTCGCCAACAATCCGCGACCAACCGTGGCGGAAATACGCGAAGGCCTGGCCGGCAATCTCTGCCGATGTACGGGATTTAAGCGCATCTTCGATTCGGTTCTTTCGGCCGCAGCGCAAACCGAGATACCAATGGCAAGTGAGACTCATGCGCGGTAATGCCGAGGCGCATGAATTGATCGCCCCTGGCAGCCTGGATGCTGCGCTTGACCTGCTTGCCGATGAACCTGGCGAGTGGACACCCATTGCGGGCGGTACCGAGTTGATGGTGGCACATGCAGCGGGCGGGCTCAATGCAAAGCGGCTCATGAGCCTTTGGGGGATCCCGGCTCTTCGCTTCATCGAAACCACTCCTGGAAACATTGTCATTGGCGCTTGCACTACGTTTCGCGATTTGCGGGACAACGGCGCTGTTGCTGATGATTTACACCTTCTCGCCAAGGCCGCGAGCTGGATCGGGTCGATTGCGAATCAAAGCCGCGCCACCGTCGGCGGAAACCTAGTGAACGGGTCGCCAGCTGCCGACTCTTCGCCGGCACTGCTGGTTTATGACGCAGAGATTGAGCTTGCATCGGTGCGCGGCAAGCGGCGCGTTCCCTATACCGAGTTTCATACCGGGTACAAGCGAACCGTTCTCGAAAAAGATGAACTTGTCTATGCGATCCATTTGCCGCGGCGATTCGCGCGACATCGGCAGTACTTGCGCAAGGTGGGAACCCGCCGTGCCATGGCGATCTCGAAAGTGGCGCTGGCTGCAAATGCACTTATCGAGGATGGATCAGTACGCGAGATTCGTTTGGCCGCAGCAAGTCTTGCGGCCTTCCCCGCGCGGCTCTATCGTGCAGAAGATGCAGTGTGCGGCGGTGCCGTGTCGCCGGAAGTCATACAGGCTGCAAGGCGTGCTCTGCTTGCCGAAGTCGTGCCGATCGACGACATTCGGTCCACAGCAGATTACAGGAAGTGTGTCGCTGCGAATCTGCTCGAAGAGTTCCTCGTGAGTCTCAAGACGGAAGGGCCGCAGTAATGAATCGGGTTCTCGCTGAATGGAATCGTGCAGTTGGCGACGATGCTCTGAGTGCGATGATTGCGTGCTGCGGCGCGATGCGATGGGCTTCCGCCATGGTCGACCAGCGGCCATTTGCCGGCATCGTGGACTTGAGTGAGGCGGCAGACCGTACGTGGAACGAGATGCAGGAGGAGGATTGGCTTGAGGCATTCGCCTGTCATCCTCGGATTGGTGAGCGCAAGGCTGTGCATGCTTCGGCGCAATCTGTCGCGTGGTCGCGCCAGGAGCAGGCCTCTGCCGCATCGGCGTCAGAACGAATACTTTCCGAGTTGGCTGAAGGCAATGCGCTCTACGCCGAACGATTCGGCTTCACCTACATCGTTTGCGCCACCGGCAAGAGCGCTGAAGAAATGCTGGCAATTCTACAACGGCGGCTGGTAAGCGACAGAGATGCTGAACTACGTGAGGCAGCCGAACAACAGCGGCAGATTCTGCAAATTCGACTGGGAAAGTGGTTGATGCAATGAGTAAGATCTCGACGCACGTACTCGATGCGGTGCTGGGCAGACCTGCTGTGGGGATTGAAATTCGCCTTGACGCTGCGCAGGACGACGCATGGATCAACGTTGCCGCTGGGGTGACGGATGCGGATGGCCGCTGCCGCGATCTTTTTCAGGATGCAGCCGCCAGCCGCTATCGGCTGACCTTTCTCACGGGCCCGTATCTGAAGAGCAATGGCCGCACCGGCATTTATCCGGAGATTTCCTTCGTGTTCGACTGCAATGGGCGCGAACCCTACCATCTTCCGCTGCTTTTGAGCGATAACAGCTACACCACCTATCGAGGAAGCTGAGCATGGCACGACTGGGCGAAAATCGCTACGGCAAATCGCGCGTCAGGCTGTCGCGCATTACGCGGCATGGGGACCATCACGAGTTCAACGAATGGACCGTGCAGGTGCTGCTGCAGGGCGATTTTGAAACATGTTTCACCAAGGCGGACAACAGTAAGATTTTGCCCACTGACACGATGAAGAACACGGTGTACTACGTTGCCCGTGAATCGAAGGCTGCGTCCATCGAAGAGTTCGCGAAGGAACTCGGCGATTACCTCCTCAGCAACAATCCGCAGGTCGCGAAAGTCAGCGTGGAAGTCGCAGAGAAGTCGTGGGAGCGCATGACGGTGGATGGTTCCTCCGAACCGACAACCTTCAGGCTCCGCGGTCCCGAGTTGCAAACTGTCGCCGCCGCGCGAGAAAAAGATGGTGCGTGGTCGGTCATCTCCGGCGTGGACGGTCTCACGATTCTCAAGACGACGAAGTCGGCGTTTACCGGGTACATCAAAGACAAGCTGACCACTCTCAAGCCGGCCACCGATCGCATTTTCGGAACATGCGCGACGGTCACCTGGGACTATGCGTCAACTGCGCCGGATTACGCCGGCGTTCGCGCGCGGATCATCGCCGCGTTGCTAAGAGAGTTTGCGGCTCATCACAGCATGAGCGCGCAGCACACATTGTTTGACATGGGCAAAGCCGCGCTGGACGCAGCTCCCGAGATCGCGAGCATCACGCTCACAATGCCGAATCTACATCACCTGCTCGCCGACCTCAGCCCCTTTGGCCAGGAGAATCCGAACCACATTTTTGTGCCCATCGACGAGCCACATGGCTCCATTGAAGCCACCGTCGAACGGTGACAGCTAACCGAGATTGGCAAGATCGGAAGGCAGGTCAATGTCCACTTCGCCGCCTTCAAAGAGAACTGCAATGAGCGGACAAGGCGGTTTCTCGAGCAATACGCGCGCACCTTTGTCGCCGTGCAGGGCATGCAAGTTGGGAAAGACGCTGCGCGGAAACACGGCCGGGATGCCGTGTATTCCGGCATAAGCCGATGCTACGATCGAGGGTTTGGCTTGAACTGCGAATGCATCGAGCAAATTACGAAGATGCTCCGATGAAAGACGGGGCTGGTCGCAGGTCATCACCAGTGCACCTGAAACCTCCGGCGCGCGCACTTCGGTCTCGTTCAGCCCCGCATGGATCGAGGTCGACATGCCCTGTTCCCATTTGTCGTTGAATACTGGAATCGCCCCATCAAACGGAATCGACGCGCAAATTGGAGCAAAGTTCGCGCCCAGCACTGCTAGCACCGGCGATGCCTCCGCCTCTTTGGCCAGGCGAAGAGCGCGCTCCAGCAAGGATTCTCCGCCGAACCCGACGAGCTGCTTCGGCTGTCCAAGACGGCTGCTTGGTCCCGCGGCAAGAATGATGGCGGCTACGACTGACATCAGCCGTAGTGTATCGCGCGGTTCTTGACGCCGGGGTTCCCGCCGGGCAAGACTAGGTCAACCAGGAAACAATCAAGCGGCAGAAGGCAGGCCCGTGACCGACCATGCGAGTACGGCAGGCGAAGTGTACACAGAGAGTGGCTCTGCTGAGAGCTATGGGCTGCATGCCGGGGTCCTCGGCCCGATCGAAACACTTGCGCAATCGGTTTCGGCGACTGCGCCTTCGACGTCGCCTTCGCTGACGATTCCCCTCGTCTTCGCATTGGCCGGCAACGCTACATGGTTTGTCTACCTCATGGCGACGGCTACAACGCTCTTGGTTGGATTCTGCATTAGCCGATTCGCCAAGCTCTCCGCCTCGCCGGGTTCGCTTTACAGCTATACCGCGGATACTTTGCCGCCCTTCTTCGGCGTCATCGCGGCATGGGGGCTGCTTCTCGCGTATCTCGCAACGGGCGCCTCTGTTGCGGGTGGCGCACTCTATTACACGAACCTACTTTCTTTGCAGTTTTTTCACCGGGCTCCGCCCGGATTGATCACGCTTGCGCTAGTCTGTCTGGCTGCGGGCTTTGTTGCCTTTCGAGACGTGAAACTTTCGGCCGAATTGATGCTCTGGATCGAAGTCGGTTCCGTCAGCTTGATTGTCCTTGTGCTTGCCTTTATGCCGATCCGATTCGGCATGCATATCGACATGGACCAACTCCACCTGAAGGGCGCCTCTTTCTCCGCGCTCGGACCGGCGCTTGTGCTTTCGATGTTCAGCTTCGTTGGTTTTGAAAGCGCAACCACGCTGGGTGGCGAAGCGCGCAATCCGCTCCACACCATTCCGCGCGCCGTGTTGCAATGCGCGATTCTCGCTGGCGTTTTTTTCATGCTGTGCTCTTACTCTGAAGTGCTTGGTTTTAGCGGCGAATCGGGAAAGTTGAGCGAATCCACAAGCCCGCTGCACCACCTGGCTGAGAGAGCCGGCATCGCTCCGCTCGGCGTGGCCATTGACTTCGGCGCACTGATCAGCATGTTTGCCTGCGTTCTGGCCTGCACCACCGCGGCGGCGCGCGTGCTGATGCGCATGGCACATGGCCGCCTGCTCCCTAGTGTTTTCGAGCGCACGAGCAAGAAACACGGCACGCCTGGAACGGCGATCGCGTTGTCGGCGGGCCTCATGCTTGCTGCGACACTGGCGATGGAGTGGCGGGNNGTACGACCTGCTCGGCTCGCTGTCGGTTTTTGGTTTTCTCACCGCTTATGCGCTCGTTGCTCTCGCTCTACCTTTTGCGCGGCGCGCCATGGGGCAGCATTCGCACGTGGTTGCCGCAGTCAGTGCTCTGACCGTGGTGGTCCTCGTCTTGATTGCGATCTTCGATGTCCGTTCTACGGCGGATGCCCTTCATGCACGAATTCCTTATATCTATCTCGCTTACATCGTGGCCGGAATCGCGTGGTATGCCTTGCGGCGGAAACCTGCTGCGATTACTGCGGCGTGATACATCAAGGCTGCGCCTCGGTCTCCGGTTGCAGAAGAATCAACAGTACGATTCCTACTACCGTGAACATCCGAAAGGCTGCTTCTCGCCCGTTCCAGGTATGCGATTGCCACATCAGGAACCATTCCGCGCCGACTGAGAGAAAAGCGACGAGCCACATAAGCATCGAGAGCGTCAGAGCCATCACGGGAACGCGCTTTGCCGCATGGAAGGCCGCAACGTTTCGACGCGAAGCGCGCAACAGATTTGCAACTCCCCACCACAACAGAATCATCGTGACGATCTCCCAACCGATGATCGAGAGGTAGAACGCAAGATGCAATGCCGGCGAGGGCAATGCGCGCCACATGGCGTGATTCCCCGGGAAAGTCGAATCCATTGAGAGCACGTGGTGAACGAACTGGTAGTTCGAATCGAAATCGGTGAGATTGTTGAACACGACAAGCGTGTAGAACAACGCGATGCCGGCCACGAGCAGAATCTTCGCCGTTCGGGTGATCAATGCGACCGCCTCCGCCAGAGCAAGCCGTCGGGATAGTGCAGCAGCAATGCCCACTTCCGTTCAAATTTCGGCATGGCTCATGCTACCGTGCCCCGGCGTCAAATTCCAAGAAAAACTCCCGTTGCGCATGCTACATTCGAATGCAAATGGCCGCTGTCATTACTCCTGAAGCAAAGCTTGCCGAGCTCGGGCTGGCTCTGCCGCAACTGCCGGCGCCCGGCGGTAATTACGTCGCTGCGAAGCGGGTAGGCGCGCTCGTTTATCTGTCCGGCGTCATCTCGACCGGAGCGAACGGAGTTATCACGGGAACGGCCGGCGCAGACCGCAGCATCGAAGATGGCTACGCGGCAGCGCGGTCTTGCGCGCTGACGCAATTGGCCGTGCTCAAACGGGAACTCGGCTCGCTCGATTCCATCGCCGAAGTGCTCACCGTGAACGGCTATGTCAACGCAGCGCCTGGATTCGGGGACTCGCCAGCGGTGATCAACGGGGCTTCCGACCTGCTGGTGCGCGTCTTCGGTGAGGCTGGGCGCCATGTGCGCGCAGCTTTGGGCGTGAGCGCACTGCCGCGCAATGCTTTGGTGGAAGTACAAATGACTGTGCGCGTGAAGGAGCCATGACCGAGCATGTCCTTTCCGCTGAGCCCACACACTCCGTGTGGGACCGATTGTTGAAACCTCGACTTCGTATCGAGCCGGGTGACGAAGTGCAGATCGAGTGCGTCGACGCGAGCGGCGGACAGGTCACCCCCGGATCCACGCTCGCGGAATACCTGAGCATTGATCGAACGCGCATTCACGCTCTCACTGGGCCCATCTGGATCGAAGGTGCAGGACCCGGCGATGTATTGCAAGTCGATGTGCTGGCGACGCGCCATGGCGGCTGGGGCTGGAGCAGCGTGGTGGAGGGACTCGGATTTCTGAAGGATCGCTTCCGCGAGCCGTATCTCTTCCACTGGCTGCTCGAAGGTGAAGCAACGCGATCTCTGGAACCAGCGATCGTCCCTGTGCGTCCTTTTCTCGGCGTGATGGGAGTCGCGCGTGCCGAGGACGGCGCTTTCCGCACACGCCCACCCGGCCCGTTCGGGGGNNGGCGAAGTATGCATCAACGGCATCGAGTGTCCGCTCGACGTGACTCTGCGCTTTCTTCTTCACAAACGGCAACCGCTCGCCGGACCGATCGTCGAAGCGAGTGAGAGAACTGCGCCTGACTCCACCGCTGATGCATGGGTGGTCATCGAATCGGGTACCGACCTTGCCCAAAGCGCGCGCGCCGCGACCAACCGTATGATTGACCTGCTCATGAGCCGTTGGGGTTTCAGCGAAACTCATGCGTATCTGCTTTGCAGCGTTGCTCTCAAGTTGCGTTTGAGCCAGGTGGTCAACGAGCCGATGTATACCGTCAGTGGAGCAGTCAGCAAACAGATCCTTCCTGCTCGGGAGTTGTTTCCTCTCCGATGACCATCAATGATCCTGAAGTCGTGGCGGAACTCGAGGTGCTCTACCCGCTCTATGAACAGGCTCTTGTGACCAATGATGTGGAAAAGCTGGTCGAAATGTTTTGGGCCGGTCCGCAGGTAATGCGCTTCGGCGTTACCGAGAATCTTTACGGCCCCGAGGAGCTGGAGGCCTTTCGCAAGGCTCGCCCAGCAGCCAATCTGGCGCGAACCGTCGAACGGCTCGACATTGCGAGTTTTGGGCGCGATTTTGCAAGTATTACGCTGGAATTCGAGCGCATAACCGGCTCGACAATCGTTCGTGGACGGCAAAGCCAGGTCTGGGTCCGATTCCCCCAGGGCTGGCGCATTGTCCAGGCCCATGTTTCGCTACTTCCGGCATAGATTGCCGGACCATTCGTCCCAGCGAATGGGAAAAATCTTTAGATGAACTTTATTTCTTAACAATTATCCTATCGCTATACCGCAGGTCGCACCGAACCTGAAATGAAGCACCTCGCTTGTGAGAGGTCTGCTTCACTTTTCCCTATTTTTAACGGGACCCTGAACTTCAGAGCTACTACCCAACCGAGAGTTTTTTGAGATTTCAAAAAACCTTCGCGGGAACTTCTATTTCCGAGGCCGTACCCCTTGAGGTATTCCATGAGATCTTTTTCCTCTCTGCTTCCCCGGCTGCTGGCATTCGTAGCGGCCGCTGCGCTGTGTAGTTCAGCTCTTTTCGCACAGCAGACGCTTGGCGGCATTACTGGCGACGTAACCGATCCATCGGGTAGCGTGATTCCGAACGCCACGGTGACACTCGTCGACGAGCAGACCTCGTTGACGCGCACGACGACCAGCAACGGCGCCGGCACGTACTCATTCGTCAATTTGCCGATTGGCTCATACACCGTGACCTATGGGGCCACTGGTTTCGAGTCGCAAAAGACGCCGCACATTACGGTGCAAGGAAACCGCACCGCGACACTCAATGTCCAGCTGAAGATAGCTGCAGCTGCGGGTCAAACGATCGAAGTCGACGCAACACCGCTGATGAACGCGGTCGACACAACCAACGGCTATGTCATGGACAAGTCGCAGATCGATACTGTTCCGCTGGCGACGGGCAGCTTTACGGGGCTCGCGGTGCAGTCAGCCGGTGTGAGCGCGGAATTGTCGGGCGGCACTGGGGCGAACTCCGGCTTGGGCAATGCGCCGATCTGGTCCAATGGCCAGCGCGACACATCGAACAGCTTTCTCCTGAATGGCGTTGACGCCAGCAACCTGTTCAACGGCAAAAGCACCAGCCAGGTCCCGTCCGCGCGAGTCATCAACAGCACCGGTGTTTCCTCGAGCGATGGCGCTGGCGGCGTGATTCAAACGCTTGCTTCTGTCTATCTCTCCATCGGCAATGCGATCCCCACGCCTGCACCCGAAACGCTTTCTGAAGTTCGCGTCAACGCGTCGATGTACGACGCAACGCAAGGGTCGACGTCCGGCGCGCACATCGACATGANNCTGCTTCGGGCACGAACAATTTTCATGGAGCTGCTTATGTTCATCGCGGGACGGACTGGTTGAATGCCGCTCCGTTCTTTTTCAATCAGGACAACGACATTCCTTCGTTCGACAAGGTCCCGCAGTTGCACCGTTACACGCTCGGCGGCAGTGTCGGCGGCCCCATCATCAAGGACAAACTGTTCGCTTTCTTCTCTTATCAGCACATTCATGTTTCGGATCAGGAGATCGGTGATTCGGTCCTTGACGTGCCGGTCGGCCTGTCCGACGATCGGTCTGCTGGGGGATTGGCCACCCTGACCAACAATTCGTTTGGCACAATCCTCACGGCGGCCAATATCGATCCCACCGCGCTTGCCCTGTTCAATTCGCCTGCGCTTCCAGGCGAACCCGGCAAATGGCTCATCCCCAATGACGCCTTGGGTGGCGCCGCTCCCTCGCCTGCGCACATCGACAATGCCTTCCTCCCCGGCACGGGGCGATTCACGGCGGATATGGCTGTCGCCGACCTCGATTACAACGCGACGTCGAAAGATACCCTCGCGCTGAAGTACTTCTACCAGCATGATCCGGCGATCGCACCTTACTCATACTCGAGCGTTCCAGGATTCGACGAGCACCTTGATTCCGGCGCCCAGGTCTTCTCAGTCACCAACAGCTTCATCGTGAAGTCGAATCTGAGCACGTCGGAAACTTTTGGCTTCATTCGCGAGAAAATCTGGGGCGACAATCAACAGCCTTTCGGCCCCGATGCAATCCCCGGCGGTTCGGCGGGAACGGCGTCGATCAATATGTTCGGGTCAAAATACTTCCCCGGCGTTTCGGTCTACAACGTTTTGGGGAACGATCAGCCCGCCGGTGAACCTACGGCGATCCTCAACATCGGCCCGAACGCCGAAGGACAGGCTCCGAACACCGGGGTCTTCCAGAATCGCTGGTCGCCCTCCGGCAATGCGATCTGGATGCTTGGCAAGCANNCACCCAGCTCAACACCATCGACAAGCGCACCGGCACCGGCACCATCGCAACGGATGACTTCAGCCAGATGGTCCAGGGCTTCGTATCTCCCGGAAGCTCCTCGACGGGATTTTATGTCAGCTCTTTCCTGCAAGGCGATGCCAGCCGATATTACCGCGCCAACCAGCTCGGCACGTATTTGCAGGACAAATGGCAGATCATTCCGAGCCTCTCGCTGACCGCGGGTGTTCGCTATGACTGGGACGGCGGTCTCACCGAAAAATACGGCCGGTTGTTCAACTTCGATCCCAGCCTCTATAACTACGCCGTCGGGTCGGACACGATCCAGAATTCCGGCCTGATCATCGCGGGCAACAACGCCAACGGAACCAAAGGCGTGAGTCCCACAACGCTCACCGGCCGACAGTGGGGCATTGCTCCGCGTGTCGGCGCTGCGTGGCAGCCCGGATTCTTCCACAACAAGGTGGTCATCCGCGCGGGCGGCGGCATGTACTACGACCGCGGCGAGCTGTTCAGCTACTTCTCTCCGGGCTATGCCATCGGCACAGTAACCGGTGGGCCTTTCGGCGTGAATCAGCAGCTTCCCTTCGTGAATGTTTCGAGTTGCCCCGTGGCAACGCAGTACCTCTACGAGGGCTACATCCCGACCTGTGGCGGAACGGACGCACAAGGCAACCTCGAGAACCCCTATGGCACCGCGCTGCTCGCGCCTCCCAACAACCCAAAGGCTTCCGATCTGAACAACTACCTTCCGAATGCCAGCACGATTGCGAACGACTTTGGTCAGCCAATTTCCCTTGGTGTCTACGACCGCGCCAACAAACTTCCCTACACCATGAACTACACCCTGGATTTGCAGTGGCAGCCGCGGAACGACCTCGCCATTGAAATGGGCTACGTGGGGAATCTGGGCAGGCACCAGGTCATTCCGGTGCCCTTTAATCAACCGAACATCGCTTCACCTTCCAGCCCCACGCTGTCGGGCGGACCCTACCAGCAGAACTACAGCTACGGCTATAACGTTGGCGGCGCCGTCCTCAACGACGGCTCACCCTACCTTGCCAACTACGAAGGCGGCAACGTCGACCTGCGCGTTCCGTACATCGGGTACGCTGCTGAGTCGATCTCCTACGTTGCGGCCGGCGTCGATGCTTACAATGCGCTGCAGGTCCATGTCGACAAGCGGATGAGCCACGGCGTACAGGTTGGCGCCTCGTACACCTATTCGCACGCACTCGATGAGCAAAGCGGTCTTGGTCTCTTCTTCAACGGGAACAATCCCCTCAACCTGCGCGAGGCATACGGATCGGCGGACTTCGATCGCACACATGTGCTCAATTTGAATTATGTCTTCCGTGCTCCTGATTTCGCGCGCAAGAGCTCTCTGGAAGGCGCTTTCGTCAACGGATGGTCGCTGATGGGCCTGATGGTTCTGCAAAGCGGGCAGCCCTACAGCGTCATCGACTTTTCCGGAGCCGTCGGCAGCATCTACTATTCCACCGCGGACGGAATCACCAATCCCATCGTCCCCCTTGCGCCCGGGTGCACAGCCAAGAAAGCAACAACCGGAGCCTCTGGAGCATGGTTCCAGGCGACTGGAAAAACCGCTCTCGATCCGGCCTGCTTCACCATTCCGTTGCTCCCAGCGGGCGGACTCGGCGGAGCCATCCCCTCTTCCGATCCATTTGAAACCGGCTTTACGAGCGGCCAGCGCAACATCTTCCGGCAGGCCTTCCAAAAACGCGCGGATGCTTCGCTCGAAAAGATCTTCAACATCAAGGAAAACTACAGCCTGAAATACGCCTTCGATGTCTACAACCTCACCAACACAACCAGCTTCGATGTGCCCGGCAACGAAGTATCGCAGAACCAGTTCTACGATGCGTTCCCAGTTGCAGGCACTACGCCAGCGCCAACTGGTTGCGCAGCAGACGGCTCGCAGACTAATACCAGCTTCTACAATTGCCCCGGCGGCCTGGGCATCATCACCCACACGATCGGCAGCCCTCGACAGATTCAGATGTCTCTTGCTTTCAATTTCTGATCTGAAGGCAGTCCAATAGAAAGGGTGACTCCCGACGGAGCCGCCCTTTTCATGCTCATCGCTCGTCGATCGAAGCTATTGCGTCAACGTAACCGACAGCTTCTTCTCCTCTGCTCTGGAGAATGCTGCATCCAGCGCCGCCGATGTGCTGAAGACCTTGCCCTCAACGTGCCGCGCCGGGAATTCGAAGCGCAAGTCGGGCGCGGCAAATGGCCACGGCGTAAGGCGGAAATGTCGTGGACCAATGGGTAGCACGCGCACTTCCGAAGTCCCGCCGTCATTCAATGGCAGCGGGTGGAGTAGATGCGCGGGTGCCGGGTACGCAACACACGTGAGCAGCGAGAGATTGTCGCATGCCTGTAGCAGCCGAAAATGCTCCGTGATCGTCTGATCATCTTTCGCGGATGGCGCTAGCGATGGATCGTTTCGAATCGCCACGCGCAGTTCATCCTGATGCTCGCGTTGCCGTTCGAGGAAGGCATCCAGGAGCACGAGTCCTTCCGGCGCAATTGTCGACCGATCCGCATGCGCGGTCAGCAGATTGTAGGTATGCATCGAAATCAGCAGGGCAGCGTATGGATCCTTCTTCGCCATGATTCGTACGGCCCGGTCGCGCACAGCGAGATATTCTTCCAAGTCGATCTCTTCAAATGCCGAATACTTCCCGACTAATTCAATTGAGAAAGCCGATGGCTTCCCTTGCCGCGTAGTCACCGGGTGCGCATCGCGCGTTGCCCATCCGTCATCGTGCCGGGCGATGCCGAGCAAAACACGCTCCCGCGGCTCGGGTTTGCGAAACATCGCATTGCCCCAAGCCGCGGCGAAAGCGCCTGCCAAGTCCGCGTGATCGGGATGCTTGATGAGCCACCAGCCCGTTTCCGTTTCCATGCGCAACATCGTTCGTGCGCCTCCTATTCCGATATCTGTGGCAGGCTCGACTCGTGCCAGTTGTGCAGGAAAACCCACTCGAGAAACATCACCACAAAAAAGAAGCCGAATCCCAGCACTGTGGCCGCAAGAACCAGCGCGAACATGTAACTGGTCTCCATCTGATTATTGGCATAGATGATCGCATAACCCAGCCCACCCTCGCCCACGCGCGTTGAGCCCGCGAATAACTCGCCGGTCAAGGCGCCGATCACGCTGATGCCGGCTGAAATGCGAATGCCTGTGAAGAGATTGGGCGTCGCATTTGGTAATCGCAGTTTGAACAGAATCTGCGCCGGCGTCGCCTTGTGCATCACGAACAAGTGGATCAGATTCTCGTCCACACTGATTAGTCCTTGCGTTGTGTTGGCGATAATTGGCGCAAGGCAGATGATGAATGTCACCACTGTGACAGCAAGGATTCCGGCCCCAGCCCAAAGGATGATTGGCGGCGCGATCGCCACGATGGGCACCGTCTGAAGCAGGATGGTGTAGGGGTAAAGTGTCTGCCGCAGCCATCGCCACTGCGCGAAAATCATGGCTGTCGCCACTCCCACGACAATACTTCCCGCCAATCCGCCGACTGCTTCCTTGGTTGTAATCCAAAGCGAATTCAAGAGCGACAAATATCGATCATGCAGCGCCAATGCCACGAGTTTTGGTCCGGGCAGAATGTAAGGTGGCAGGTGATTGAGCCACACCACGGCCTGCCACAATCCGATCAGGCAAAGGAATACAACAATGGCATTGATAGCGAGCAGCCCTTGTCGCTTCATGCCACCGAGACTCCCCGCAAGAGCCGCGACGTGTGCATCACCATTGCTTCAAATGCGCTTGATTCGCGCGTCTCGCCGGTGCGCGGCCACGGCAAATCCACTTTGACTTCGTGCGCGACCCGTCCCGGATGGGCAGCCAGGATCACAACGCGCGAAGACAGAAACACTGCTTCGGCCACCGAATGCGTGACAAATAGGACGGTCCATTTTTGTTCGGCGTATAGCCTGAGCAATTCCTCATTCATACGGTCGCGCGTCATCTCATCGAGCGCGGCAAAGGGTTCGTCTAGCAGCAATATCCGAGGACGGCTCACTAGCGCACGCGCAATCGAGACGCGCATCTTCATTCCGCCCGAGAGCTGACGCGGATAACGCTGCGCCACATTGCTCAGGCTCACAAGAGCCAACATCTGCGCCACGCGTTCTTTGCGCAGCGCACGCGCGGCATATTCCAGTTCGAGCCCGAGTCCGACATTCTGTTCCACGGTGCGCCACGGCAATAGGGTCGCATCCTGAAAGATGAAGCTCATCATCTCGCGCGCGTTTTCAGGCGTCATTCCGTTCACCTGCACTATCCCCGCGCTCGTGGTACTGAGGCCCGAAACGAGCTTCAGAAGCGTCGATTTGCCGCAGCCGGAAGGTCCAAGAAAGGTCACGAATTCCCCGCGTTCGACGGTAAGCGAAATGTCCTCGAGTGCGATGGCCGCGTTCTTGTAGCGCTTCGTGACACCGTGCAACGCGATCTCAGGAACCGTCTGGGACGCCGGCCTCACCATCCGGGCGCCCCCTTGATGGGGAGATAGAGCGCCGAAGGATGCTCTGTCGTATGCAGGATTTGCTGCGTCGAGCGCGCCCAGTTCCAGTTGTCCGCGCGTTGCGGGGGCACATCCGTGGAGGGATTGCGGTCATACAGTGGAAATGCGGAACTGGCGATCTCCAGACGCAGGCGCTCACCGACGGCGAGCACGAATGCGATAGGCTCCAGTGTGAACTCCCACGCGTGAGTTTTGTCGGTCGAATATTCCGTGTCGCGAAATAACCAGGAGCTGCGTGCTATCCCGATGCAGAGGAATTCAGCTCGATCATTCGCTGACACCCGTACGAGCTTGGCGACAAAATCCGCGTGGGTCCCAGAGGTGGCGGCGTACAACTTGATCCGCGGCTGACCAAATACCTCCACCGCTTGTTGGACCGGCTCCGAGGTGTAGACGAGCAGGTTGTTTCCCATCTCCAGTGCGGACTGATCGAAGGGTCCGCTCAAGGCTTGCGGTCCGCCTGGCGCCATGACAGGCACGTCCGGGTCATAGACAAAAACGTCGCGCGGCTCTTCGTGTTCCGGTGCGTCGGGAGAAAGGTGACCGTCCCCGTTGCGCGAATTGGCGCTGCCCGCGCTATGCAGATAGAGCGTGTATGCTTCTTCATTCCAGTCGTGGGCGCCACGCCAGTTGTTGATACCCAGCCGGAAATAGCGGACGTGCGCGTCGATCGAGAATTCAGACGTGTCTTTCAGCCAATGGCTGAACCAGCGGAGCAGAATCTCGTCGGTGTTGAGATTTGCAGCCTCACCCAGGTTTGCGTCACCGAGGCGATCTCCCCAGGGGATGTGCATCCACGGGCCGACAAACAGATACTGATGCTCCCGTGCGGATTCTGTGCCAGCGCCCTTGCGCAGCGCAAGGTAGCCGGCGATGGAGCCCTCGAGATAGGTGTCGTACCAACCCGCGATGTGGAGTGCGGGGATCTGGATGCGATCTATGCGGGTACTGATATCCTGCGCGGTCCAATACTCGCCCGGCTCGCGATGCGCAAACCAATCGCGCACGTAACTTGGCAGCGCGGGATCTTTAATCGCCGGATGTTCGGCATAGGGCCCGCATGTTGCCTGCGCACGGATGTTGGTCCATGCGCTCTCGAGTTTGTCACTAGTCTCACGCAGGCCCTTGCGCCGAGCATCTTCGCGCAGCATCTGGATACCCCATCCGAGCGCCGAACTTAACCGCAATGCACCCTGATGGTAAAACCAGCCGTGATACAAATCCGTCGCGGTCATGTGCGGAGCAATGCACTGCAGTCCCTCCGGCTGCTCTGCTGCGGCCAACAGTTGCGTCGCGCCTTGATACGAAAATCCATACATGCCGACACGCCCATTGCACGGCGCATGGCCGCGCAACCATGCGATCGTCTCTGCGCCATCGCGACCCTCGTGACGGAACGGATAGAAATTGCCTTCCGATCCGCCGCGTCCGCGCACGTCTTGAATGACTACATGAAAGCCATTCCGCGCAAACCACACCGGATGCGCATAGACAACCGTCGAAGCGATGTCGCGGCCATACGGCTGGCGCATCAATAACGTCGGCCACGGCCCCGCGCCCGCAGGATAGTAATGATCTGAGACAAGCGTGACACCATCGCTGAGTTTGCAACGAGTGCCACGTTCCAGCCGCACTCCATTGCCGCAATCGACGAGGGCCATTGTTATGCTCCGTGCCTTGGCTCGAAGTTGTACATCGCGATAAGAATCTCGGCAATCCGCGCGGCCGCCTCATTGGCCCAACGTTCGCCGTTCTCCGCAGTGGCTGCGGTTGGATCGCCCAGCACACCGCTTGGAGCGATGTCTCTGGTAAGCCATGCGAAGTTTGCCGCCGATCCCTCGGGTTTGAGCAACTCCGGTTCATCGACACGCGCAATGTAGTTTTTTGTGTATTCCTCGGGATGAACCAAATCCGGCGTCCCGTACAGCAGGTATGCAGTTTCAGTCTCCCCGGCGTGAAATCCGTACGTACGCTCCTGTTTGCTCACGCCCTCGAAACTGGCCCCTGGCGAACCGAAGAGCGAAAAAGTTCTCAGCCCAAACTCCGCGCGCAGATCGCGTGCCAGCACATCGACAAGAGAGGTATTGCCACCATGGGTGTTGTAGAGAACCACCTTCTTGAATCCGCTGTTTGCAATGCTTGCGCCCAGATCGCGCACCACGGCGAGAAATGTCCGCGCGCTCACGGAGAGGGTCCCAGGAAATCCCAGATGCTCGTTGCTCTTGCCATAGCAGACCGGAGGCAACGCATACAACGAGAGCTCCGCCGGAACGAGCTTCAGCGCTTTGCCGAGCAGCAGATTGTTGATCAACGTGTCTGTCGCGAGGGGCAGATGGTGACCGTGCTGCTCGATCGCGGCCGTGGGCAGCACCAGTAACGTGGTCTCACGCGGCAGTGCGTCCACTTGCTTCCAGGTGAGATAGGCAAAATTGCGTTCGTCGGGAATCCAGGTTTTCACGGCGCAACCGTCTGTTTCTGAAAGCTGATCATCTTTCCGGGATTGAGCAAACCACGTGGATCGTACTTTTGCTTGGCCAATAATTGGATATTGTCGGCACGAAAGCGTCCGCCGTCTTCAAGGTAATTCACATGCGGATTCGCAACGAACACACCAATTGACCGGCAATACGAAATCATCTCATTCAAACGCTCCTCGGTCGTGAATCGCACTACGGGAATCGCGCCGGGAATCACGATACCCTCGCCGTTCTTCATGAATTCGATGTGAAATAGAATTTCATTGCCATAGCGCTCGCGCAGTTTGTGGAATTGGTCGCGGCATTTGGTCGCTGAAAATCCACACTGCAAATACGTGTATGCGGGATCGGCCTTCATTGCCCAAAGCGTGGTGTGGTTCCAGGTGTAATCGCTTAGCAGCGGCTGCGTACGCGGTCCGTCGTAGGCGCCGGAAAACGTCACTTCGCCTCCCGCCGCCTTCGCCGCACCGGTCAGTTTCTCGATTTGAGCGTTCGCAATCATCACCAATGCCATTGATTTTCCGTCCCGCACCAGTTTTTTGATCGGCGTGAAAAATGAAGGAATCGGCCACTCGAAGACCGTCGCCAAGCGCTTGGTCCACTTTGCATCGGTCGCGATCGATTCGGTAAATGTGAAGGCCTGCTCGTACGTGTCGAACACGGCTGTGAATTGGGTCCACTGCTCTGCCTTCGCCAGAGCGAACCAAATTCGCGTGAGGATGCCGTTGGTTCCCCACGCATGCAGAATCTCGTGAACAGATGCGCCCTCGTGCAGGACGACGCGGGGTTCCTCCTCCATCGTGACAACTTCAAATGCGCGTACGGTGTCGAAGTCCCGCAGACCGCCGTGCGCAACGGACCCGATGCCACCTGAACCTCCTGCAAGAAATCCCCCCAAGGATGCTTTCACCAGTGTTGATGGGTACATCCGAAGTTCCCAGCCCTGCTTACGTGCTTCAGTTTCCAACGCACCCAGGCGCAGGCCAGGCTGACATACGGCCACGCCATCGGCGGTGATCTCCTCTAGCTTGTCCATCAACGAGAGATCGAGCACAATGCCGCCATGCAACGGTACGCACTGCCCGTAGTTGCCGGTCCCTGCACCGCGCACAGTCACCGGGATCTCGTTGCGACCCGCGAAACGAAGGACGGCGAGTACCTCTTCCACGTTCACCGGCAGTACCGCGATGTCCCCGTTCTTACTTGCCAGCTTTGGCCGCAGCACTGGGGAATACCAGTAGAAATCGTGGGACAACCGATCCAGCACAGCAGGCGCCGTCAGCACACCCGCAGGATCGGCAATGATTGCCGACAATCCTTCTGCAAGCCGGTCATGCATGGCGAGAGACCTCGATGGATCCGAACTTAGGGTGAGTCATTTCCGTTTGCGAGTTGACGAGTGACGAATCGCGCGCTGCATGTCGGGATGGGTAAAGAGAGCATAGCAGTCGTCCCGCAAAAAGGGCCCGACGACTTGGCAGCGCATGTCGCTGCGCGCAGCCACTTCCGTTGCGGGTATCTGAATCTGATTGAAATGCCGGTTTGCGTCTTCGATGGTTGCGCCGTAGACCACGCGGTCAAGGCGCGCCCAGAGCGCGGCGCTCATGCACATGGGGCATGGCTCGCACGTGGTATAGAGCGTGTAACCCGCGAGGGAAAGCTGTTTGAGCCGCCTGGTAGCGAGGCGAATGGCTCGCACCTCGGCGTGCGCGCTTGGATCGAACTCCTGCGCCACATTGTTGAGTGCCTGAAGGAGCGTTTTTCCGGTCTTTGTCTTGACAATCGATGCGCCGAAGGGGCGCGGCGTGTCCGTACGCAAAGAGCGGGCTGTGAAGGCGATGAGCGCGTTCATGCGCTCCGTGTCCTTAATCAAATTGAGTGGAGGCCGCTTGGTCACGGGGCGTGCGGCCATCGAAACAACTCCCATACTCGAACTTAGCATGTCGTCTCTGGGGAGCAGGACAGAAAAAGACATCTCTTATGCGGTCTTTATGCGGGCCAATCGCGCACCCGATCGAAGGCTGGCAATCAGCACCTACAATCGCTGTATGACCACGCTCCCATGGACGCTTCGTGGCCTCCGCACCGCTCTCGCGCAGGGCACCGTCTCGCCCTCCGAACTGGCCGAACAGGCACCGGCCTGCGCCAATCGAAATGCGGGACACAATACATATCTCTGGCGCGATCCGGAGTGGACAAGGGTAGAGGCCGAACGCGTTCAGTTGATGAAGAAGGGCGAGGGCGGCCCGTTCGGCGATGGGCGCAATGCGCTGTGGGGGCTTCCCATTTCCGTGAAGGATTGCTTCGATCTGGCTGGCGCGCCGACAACATGCGGCGTGGAGTTCTATCGCGACCTGAATGGAATTGCGGCGCGAGATTCGTGGCTGGTTGAGCGGCTGCGCTCTGCGGGTGCGGTCATTACTGGCAAGACACACCTGCATCCGTTGGCCTACGGCATTACCGGCGAGAATCCAGAATTCGGCGATTGTATGCAGCCCGGAAATCCTGGAGCGCTGACTGGTGGGTCGTCTTCCGGCGCCGCGGCCAGCGTGCTTGAGGGCTCGGCCGTCGCTGCGATTGGGACCGACACCGGCGGTTCCATCCGCGCCCCAGCGTCGCTCTGCGGATTAGCTGGATATCGCGCTTCGCTCGGGCGCGGTGACTGGCGCGGCGGCGCGCATCTGGCGCAATCCTTCGACACGATGGGGTGGCTCTTTCGCGATCTAGAGGATGCGCCGCTGCTCGGCCCGCTGTTCGGACCTGCGCACGTCGAGCCACACGCACCCTTCACTCGTTTTGCCGTGATCGACGATAGTTTTTTGCATGATTGCGAACCGGAGATCGTCGACTCTCTGCACGTCGCCGCCGACGAGCTTGAAGCGATTGGCCTCCGAAGATCCGAGTTCGATCCGTCCTGGTGGGCCGACTCTTTCGAGATCTTTGCGCCTATTCAGGCTTGGGAAGCGGCGCGCATCCATGCCGGCCATTTCGATCAGTTTCAACCTGCCATTCGCGAGCGGCTGAAATGGGGTTCAGGCATCGGCGAGGCCGAGATTCTCGCGATGCGCCAGCGTCACGCTGATTTCAATTCACGCATCGACGAGCTTTTCGCGACGCACGAATTGCTCTTGATGCCCGCCACGCCGGTCACCCGCCTCGCCGTCGGCGCGGATCACAGCCAGACTCGCGCACGGCTGCTTCGTTACACGACCCCGTTCAGTCTTGCGGGCGTTCCGGTCGTTACCATCCCAGGAAAAAGGGGAGGCATGCAGCTGGCCGCTGCTCCGGGGAGTGACGAGCCGTTACTGGAGCTCGCCGCGCGGCTCGGAGCCCAAAGAAAGCCCGCTGTTCCGGCTCCTACGGCGTGATACGTTCCATTGCAAGGAAGTTCCAATGCTGGCGAGGTCAGAGTTGAGACAAAGCTCCTGTCTTTCTTTCTCCGCATTCATTCTTTTCGCTGTGTTTGCCTTTACTCTTGGCGGTTGTAAGGCCCATGAGTCTGCCACTGCCAACGGACTTACTCCAGTCCGCCTGCAGCTTGACTGGTATCCGCAGCCCGAGCATGGCGGATTCTTCACTGCCGCGCTGCAGGGCTACTACAAGGCCGAGGGACTCGACGTCACTTTGCTTCCGTTGCCGCAATATGGCAGCGTGGCGCAGCTTGTCTCGACGGGGAAAGCAGACTTCGGCCTTGGCTCGAGCGACCAGATTCTGGAGTGGGATTCAAACGGGCTGCCGCTGATTGCCGTTGCCGCAACAATGCAGCACGATCCGCAGGCTGTGATGGTGCACAAGAATTCTCCGGTCCACGATTTCAAGGATCTCGAAGGCCACACCATCGCTGCCCAAACCGGCGCCACGTGGCTCAAATACGTCGTCTCGCGATACAACCTACACGAGGTTCGCCAGATTCAATCCACACTGTCGATTGCCAATTTTCTCGCCGATCCCAACTACATCCAGCAGATCTTTATCACCAGCGAGCCGTTTTTCGCCAAGCAGGCCGGTGCCGACGTGCGCACATTTCTCATCAGTTCATCCGGCTACGATCCTTACCGGGTTCAGTTCACGAATCGGGACTTCGTCGCGCAGCATTCAGACGTCGTGGCAAAATTTGTGCGCGCCAGCGTTCGCGGGTGGCAGGAATATCTGCGCAATCCGGGCCCCACAAATGAGTATTTGCTCAAACTGAATCCCGCACTGAATCCGACGCAGGAGGCTTACACAGCGCAGGCGCTTCGCGATGGGGGCTTCATCACCGGGGGCGATCTCAGTGGCGCGCAAACCGGCCGGATGACCGCAGCGCGGTGGCAGACAAGCTATGAGCAACTGAAGTCGCTCGGCATTCTGCATGGGCCGATTGAGCCATCCACTGCGTATTCGCTGAAGTTTGTGCCGTAATCCTCTCAATCGGCCGTGCGCAGCGCTTCAAATTTGCGACGAATCGAGCGGGCTCAGGATCAGGTTGGTGATATTCGAGACGATCGCTTCATACGCGAACCGCGGATCGGCCGAGAGCTTTTTCCAAGCGGGATCGTTGCGGAACACATCCCACTTCGCGTCCAGCTCCGCGCTATCGGCAAAGCTCAGCATGTAGGTCAGGTTCGGCAAACGCGGACCGGCGAGCGTGTCGCCAAAGAAGACCATGTGGAATCCGGCATTTCTGAAGATCTCGAACTCGCCGGAATGGAACATCTGCACCTTCACCACATGGGCTTTGTAACTTGGGCTCTCATAGGTGCGGAGCTGGAAAATGCGCTTTGCCTTCGTAGCCGATGAGGGCGGCGGGGTCAGCTTGGGCCATCCTTCAAACGCCGAGAGCAGCGAATACTCCACGCGTTGAAATGCCGGAGCTGTGGCGGGCGCACTCCAGAAGGGGTCTGCTGCTTTCAGGAACACTGCATCCTGTGCGAGGTGTAGATCCACCTCAGCCAGCGCGGCTAGATCCGAGGCCGGGATCAGTACGTCATAGGTCGGCGTTTCGGGGCCAATGTCCACTTTGAACGCGCCCACCGGTCCCATGCCCATGCGCGTCAAGGCAGGAATCAGCGCGCTACTCAAGTAGGTTTCTGTGAGCTTTTGCTGCGGGCCCGACTGCAGGAAGTAGCGGCGAAGCTGATAGAACTCGCGTGTATGTTCGGCGCGCATTTGTGTTCCCCCCAACATGGCCGCGGCCGAAGAAGCAAGAGAAGCCGCAAGAAATTTCCGACGTTGCATCGTCCCTCCTCAGAAACATCGCTGCACACAACAGGAATCCGAACCAATCCTATACGCTCCCAGCCACCCGCCCTTACTCTTCCCCGATGTCTTCATTCCACACTTCAGGATGCTCGGCGATGAATCCCTCCAGCAGTTCGCGGCAGGCGCGATCATCCAGGTCGATCACTTCAACGCCATTCTCGCGCAACCAATCCAGTCCGCCCGCAAACGTGCGGCTGTCGCCCACCACGAGTGTCCCGATCCGGAATTGCCGCACCAGACCGCTGCAGTACCAGCATGGCGCCAGTGTCGTGACCATTACCATGTCGCGGTAACTGCGCTGCCGGCCCGCGCGACGAAAGGCATCGGTCTCCCCGTGCACGCTGGGGTCGCCATCCTGCACGCGTCGGTTATGTCCCCTGCTTAGGAGCTGTCCCGAACGCGTAAAGAGCGCTGCCCCGATCGGAATGCCACCCTCTGCGTGTCCCTGCTGTGCCTCTTCGAGAGCCACGGTCAGCATCTTCTTGTACAGCTCGATATCGACGCCCTTCTGCGTCCCTGCGCGCACGCTCACAATTGCCCCACCGGTTCGATCATACGAGATGAAATCCGCTCAGAGCAGGCCCAAACATTTCCTCGCCGCGGGTTGGGCAACGCCGAATCGACGGAGTCTCCATTCCTTAAGAATTGTTAAGCGAATCCCACCGGCGCGCTAAGAGCGAGATCAATATCTTATTGAAGACGCACTGGTTACAGCTCCCCAGATTCCGGCTCAAGCGGACCTTGCCTAGCCCGCGTGCCAGACAGGCCTTCCGTTGCCTGCGCAGTGCTTGACTTCGAGCGCGCTTTAAGTTGTACGGTGATGGTATGCAGAACCCGGGATACACCATACGAAGCATGGCAGAGCGTTGCGGAATGACCGCGCACACGCTTCGCTACTATGAGCGTGTAGGGCTGATCCAGCCGGTAGGACGCGCGCGCAACGGTCACAGGCGCTATTCCGAAGCCGACGAGGCGTGGCTTCACTTCCTCCACTGTATGCGTGCGACCAGCATGCCGATTCGCGAAATGCAGCGTTACGCCGAGTTGCGCGAACTGGGCGATGCCACGTCGCTCGAGCGGCGCAAGATCCTTGAGGATCATCAAGCCGGCATTGCCGGACAGATCGTAGAATTGCAGCAAGCGCACGCGCTCCTGACCCACAAGATCGCCAACTACAAAATGATTGAAGAGCGCATTCGCATTACCCATCCGGTCGTGGCCGAGCCGGAAGTCGATTGCGAGTTGACTCCTGTCAGCTGACGAGCAATCAGAATCTCAGAGGTATTCACCATGAAGACCCGTAGGTTGGGCTCGAACGGGCCCATGGTCTCGGCCATTGGCCTTGGCTGCATGGGGATGAGCCAATCGTATGGCCCGGCGGATGAAGGCGAGTCGATCGCCACCATTCATCGGGCTCTTGAACTCGGACTCAACTTCTTTGACACGGCTGAAGTTTACGGACCGTTCCGCAACGAAGAACTGGTTGGACGCGCTCTCAAGGGACGCCGCGACCAGGCGTTCATCGCTACCAAATTCGGCTTCCACATTGTGAACGGAAAGCCAGCTGGAACCAACAGCCAGCCCGAGCATATACGCGAAGTGGTCGATGCCTCCTTGCGGCGCCTGCAAACCGATCGCATCGACCTGCTCTATCAGCATCGGGTTGATCCTGCTGTTCCGATCGAAGAGGTCGCGGGAGCAATGAAGAAGCTCATCGAAGCGGGCAAGGTGCGGTTCTTCGGCCTTTCCGAAGCAGGCGAGAATACGATTCGCCGGGCTCACGTCGTGCACCCCGTCGCCGCGCTACAGAGCGAGTACTCGCTTTGGGAGCGCAATCTGGAGCCGAAGATCATTCCTTTGCTGCGTGAACTGGGCATCAGCCTTGTGCCGTTCAGTCCGCTTGGCCGCGGATTTTTGACGGGAACCGCAAAACGAGCAGAAGACTATCCCGAGGGCGACTTCCGTCGTGGGGATCCGCGTTTTCAGGGCGAAAACTTCGAGGCGAACGTGCAAGCTGCTTCGATCGTCAAGGACATCGCCGCTCAGAAAAGCGCAAAGCCGGGGCAGATTGCGCTTGCCTGGCTGCTCGCGAAGGGAGGAGACATTGTCCCGATCCCCGGCACGAAACGCAGAGCATTCCTCGAGGAAAACATCGCGGCCGCATCGTTGACTCTGCTGCCACAGGAGCTCGCACAGCTCGATGCAGCTCTTGCCCCTGACGCCATCGCCGGGCCGCGCTACAGTCCCCAGATGATGGCGTTTGTTGACCGCTAAAAGGGTCCGGCATAGATTGCCAGATGCTGTCGCAACGCTCGTAAAGAGGAGTAGTCATGAAGACCCGCAGGTTGGGCGCAAACGGACCCACGGTTTCAGCCATTGGCCTGGGCTGCATGGGGATGAGTGAGTTTTATGGTGGACGTGACGACCAGGAATCTCTGGCCACCATCGATCGCGCTCTGGAACTGGGTATCGACTTCCTCGATACCTCGGATGTCTACGGCCCTCACAAGAACGAGGTCCTCGTTGGCAGGGCTCTCAAGGGCCGGCGCAATCGTTTCTTCGTCGCCACCAAGTTCGGCATCGTGCGCGACCCAGCCGATCCAAAGCGTCGCGGCGTCGATGGCAGCCCCGCTTATGTACGCAAGTCAGTCGAGGGAAGTTTGCAGCGGCTTGGCATCGAAACAATCGACCTCTATTACCAGCATCGCGTCGATCCCAAAACTCCGATTGAGGATACAGTCGGCGCCATGGCGCGGCTGATCGAAGAAGGTAAGGTCCGCTATCTCGGCCTCTCCGAGGCCGCACCGGCCACAATTGAGCGCGCGCACCGCGTTCACCCGATTACCGCGTTGCAGACCGAATATTCTCTCTGGACGCGCGACCCGGAGACGGAAATTTTGCCGACCTGCCGACGGCTGGGAATCGCATTTGTGGCGTACAGTCCGCTCGGTCGCGGCTTCCTGACCGGCGCCATTAAGAGTCCCGACGATTTTGACACCGACGACTACCGCCGCAACAGTCCACGTTTCCAGGGTGAGAACTTTCAGCACAATCTTGAGCTGGTTGCAAAGATAAGGCAGTTTGCCGAGGCCGCCGGCATGACGCCCGGTCAACTTGCTCTGGCCTGGGTGCTGGCACAGGGCGAAGATATTGTTCCGATACCCGGAACGAAACGACGGAAGTACCTTGAAGAAAATGCGGCGGCGGCGGATTTCGCGCTGGCTCCGAAGGTGGTAAATTCGTTGCGGGAACTTTTCCATCTGGACGCCGCAGCCGGCGATCGGTATATCCCTGCGATGAAGGCTTTGGTCAACGTTTAGGGTCTGCTGACCTGTTCTCATGTTCCCCACAGCAGACAACGCAAGAAGTTCTCTCCCGGATCGCAACGATTCCCCACGTTTCGCTCCGGTCTATTCACTCGTCGCGAACGATTCGTTGTCGCGCGCCGAATCACTCTTCCTGCCCTTGCAGGAACTCGGGTAGGATGGCGGCACGGGCATTGCCCCCAGGAGGTCCCCTGTGGCAGACACGCTCCCTCAGCATCTCAAACACCTGCGCGCACAATCGACTCGCCAGGAACTCGCTCCAGATCAGCAGACGCTGGAACTCGAACCCTTGGCTGCGCCCGGTTCAGTGTCGAGCGGCTCTCGCTTGAGCCGCCGGTCGTTTCTCTCCGGCATTGGCGCAACCGGCCTTCTAGCAGGCGCCGCTCCGTTAGCGGCGGCCGCTCCCGTCATTGCGCCGGTGCCCGATGAGACCACAGACGCTGCCGGAACCACGACCGTCTCTCTCCGCATCAACGGCAAGGAGTACACGCTGCGCGGGCTCGACACGCGGGCCACGCTGCTCGACACACTGCGGGAGCGCATTCACTTGACTGGCACGAAAAAGGGCTGCGATCACGGCCAGTGCGGCGCATGCACCGTGCACGTGAACGGCCGCCGCGTGAATAGTTGCCTCTCGTTCGCCGTGATGCATGAGGGTGACGAGATCACCACTATTGAAGGCCTCGGCCAGCCGGACAATCTACACGCCATGCAGGCGGCCTTTGTGGAGCACGATGGCTACCAGTGCGGTTACTGCACCAGCGGCCAGATCATGAGCGCCGTCGCGTTGCTGAAGGAGCCGATTGGGCCCACTGACGAAGACATCAAGCACGCCATGGCCGGCAACATCTGCCGCTGCGGCGCCTATACCAACATTGTTGCCGCCGTAAAACGCGTGCGGGCACAAGCCTGACGAAGGAGGGAATCCATGCAGACCTTTAACTACGTCAAGGCCTCTAGCGTCGACAAGGCTTTGGCCGGCGCAGCGGCGGGCAAGTTCATCGCTGGGGGCACAACGCTTGTCGATCTGATGAAGCTCAGCGTCGAACAGCCGCCTGCGCTGGTCGACATCAATCTCCTGCCGTTGGACAAAGTGGAATCGTTGCCGGACGGTGGGCTGCGCATCGGCGCGCTNNAACATGGCCACCACGGGTGGCAACTTGCTGCAACGGACGCGGTGCGCCTATTTCCGCGAGCCCAGTGCAGGCGCGCCCGGCGGCTACGGATGCAATAAGCGCACACCCGGCACGGGGTGTGCGGCTATTGAAGGATTCCATCGGACACATGCGATTTTAGGTACCAGCGAGCACTGCATCGCTACTCATCCTTCCGATATGTGCGTGGCAATGGCCGCTCTGGAAGCCGTGATTCACGTGGAAGGCCCGAAGGGAAAGCGGACGATTCCCATTGCCGAGTTCCATAAGCTGCCTGGCGATACGCCCAACATCGAAAACGCTCTGGAACCCGGCGAGTTGATCACCTTTGTCGACCTGCCCAAACCGATTGAAGGATCGAAGTCGGTGTATCTCAAGCTGCGCGATCGCGCCAGCTACGAGTTTGCGCTCTCGTCCGCGGCTGTCGTCGCAAAGGTTGAGGGTGGGCACATCCGTTATGTGCGGGTTGCCATGGGCGGCGTCGGCACCAAGCCCTGGCGCTCGCATGAGGCCGAGGCCGCTCTAATGGGCAAGCCTGCGGATGCTGCCACTTTCCGCAAAGCTGCCGAAGCTGCACTTGCGGGTGCAAAACCCCGTACCGACAACGCCTTCAAGGTTGAACTGGCAAAGCGCTGCCTGGTCCGTACGCTCAAGCTCGCAACCGCCTAGATTTCGAAATGAGTCACTAGGTTTCTCTTGCGAGACCGAAAATCAACCCTGGACGGATCGCGGCATCAAGGAGATCACAATGGCGACGGATACACTTCCCCACGCTGCCAACATTATTGGCGCAGCCGTGCCTCGCATCGACGGACCATTCAAGACGACGGGCACCGCACGCTACGCGGTCGATCACGACTTCCCCAATCTGGTCCACGCATTCGCCGTCCAAAGCACCATCGGCAAGGGGCGCATTCGGACCTTGGACGTGTCGGCTGCAGAGCAGATGCCCGGCGTGCTGCTCGTCCTGCGCCACGGCAACATTCAGAACGTCTTCCGCACATTCCCACGCCAGCAGGATGGATCGATGGCCGAGTCGCGCCCTCCGTTTGAGGACGAGAACATCTACTATTGGGGCCAGTACATCGCAGTCGTGGTGGCCGAGACGCTGGAACAGGCAAAAGCGGCCGCTTCTGCCGTTCACGCGGACTACGAGGTCGAACCGCCCGACGTCCGCACTGACCTGAGTGTGGACTTTGACGGTAAGCGGGAAAGCAGCTGGAAACGCGGTGATCCCGATCAGGCCCTGGCGTCGGCGCCGGTGGTGATCGATCAGACCTACTCCACGCCGGTAGAAACACACAACCCGATGGAGATGCATGGCACGGTCGCGGTGTGGGATGCCGATAACGTGACTCTCTACGACAGTTCGCAGGGGGTCGTCAGTTTTCGGACGGTCATGTCTGAGGTTCTCGGCGTGCCACGCGAAAACGTCCGCATCATCTCACGGTTTGTCGGCTCCGGATTCGGAGGCAAGCTTTCTCCGTGGCCGCAGGCAACGCTCGCGGCTGCGGCTGCGCGCCAGTTGAACCGGCCAGTGAAGCTGAGCGTCGACCGGCGCATGATGTTTTCCAATGTCGGTCATCGTCCGCGCACGCAGCAACGCATTCGTCTGGGCGCCACGCCGGACGGCAAGCTCACGGCGATCCGGCACGACTTCTACACAGAAACCTCCCAGCTCGACGACTTTGTGGAGCATTGCGGCGAGCAGACTCCGTTCATTTACAGCTGCCCGAATCTCGAGGTCACCACCGCCATGGTCCATCGCAATGTGGGTGCACCGGCGCCGATGCGTGGTCCTGGCGCTGTACCTGGGCTGTTCGCGCTTGAGTCCGCCATCGACGAGCTAGCCATCAAGCTCAAGATGGATCCTCTCGAGCTGCGTTACAAAAACGATGCCGAGCGCGACGAAGGCAAGAATCTTCCCTTTTCCTCGCGCCATTTGAAGGAGTGCTACCAAGTCGGCGCCGAAAAGATCGGCTGGAAACAGCGCACGCCCGAAGTAGGCTCCATGCGCCGTAATGGCAAGGTCGTTGGCATGGGCGTCGGCGCTGCTTCGTGGTCGGCGGCTCGGATTCCCTGCACCGCGAGCGTCGAACTCTGCCCCGACGGTCGCGTCTGCGTGCGCTGTGCGACACAGGATATCGGCACCGGGACCTACACGCTCTTTGCGCAGGTCGCTCACGCAAAGACCGGCGTGCCTCTGGATCGCATCGATGTCTTCCTCGGGGATTCCTCGCTTCCGGATGGGCCAACCTCTGGCGGTTCCATGGTGACCAGCGCCATTCTTCCCGCGGCCACCGCAGCTGTGAACCAGGCGGTGACACGCCTGCTCAACATCGCTGCGCAAACGCCAGGGTCACCGTTCCACGGCGCCCCTCCCGACTCTCTCACGATCGCCGACGGCCGTGTGATCGCAAAAGACCAGCAGCCGCAGGTCGTAGGTGTCGCACTGCACGCCGGCGCCGATCTGACAGCGAACGGCTTGCCGTTTGAAGAAGTGCTCAAGTTGGCGAATCTGAGCGGCATATCCGCGACGGGCCGCACGTTTCCTTCATTCGAAGATCCCAAGGCGCAAAAATATTCGCTGCACTCGTTCGGTGCGCACTTCGCCGAAGTAGAGTGGGAGCCGGAAATTGCGCATCTGCGCGTGAGCCGCATCTTCTCCATCTTCGATTGCGGCCGCATCATCAACAAGAAGGCAGGCGCGAATCAGATCCTAGGCGCTGCGGTGATGGGCGTCGGCATGTCTCTGTTTGAGGAGACGCATTACGACAAGCACTTTGGCCAACCGATCAATGGCAACTTCGCGGACTATCTCGTTGCCACGTGCGCCGATCTGCCCGATCTCGACGTGACGTTTCTCGATTATCCCGACCTGATCGTCAACGAGTATGGGGCCCGCGGCATTGGCGAAATCGGCATGGCAGGTGTCGCGCCGGCCATAACTTCTGCGGTTTACCACGCCACCGGCGTTCGGGTGCGCGAACTGCCCGTGCGCATTGAAGATCTGCTGCAGTCGAAGGTTCTCGAGGTCTGAAGAGAAATACGGGACCCCAATAGCTGCAAGAAAAGCGATCTGCAAGAAAGGCAAGCATGAGCACGACCGATTCCATAATTGGCACCGCGACTCCGCGCATTGACGGACCACTCAAGACTACCGGCGTTGCCGAGTACGCGGCGGACTTTCACTTCGACCGCATGGTCCACGCTGTTCCCGTGGTTTCCTCCATCGCGAGCGGGCACATCTCCAAGCTCGATTTGAGCGCTGCTGAAAAGATGCCCGGCATACTGCTCATCCTGCATCACTGCAACATCGGTCCGCTCTATCGCACCGTCCCTGGGGACGACAATGCGACCAACAGCGAGGTGCGTTCGGCTTTTGAAGACGACGTTGTTAGGCATTGGGGCCAACACGTCGCCGTCGTCATCGCCGAAACCCTGGAACAGGCCACTGCCGCTGCTGCCGCAGTCAAAGCCGGATACGAGCCGCAGGCCGCTAACCTGCGTCCAAGTCTCGACGACTACACCGGAGCGCGCAAGTCTGTTTCCAAACGCGGCGATCCCGACGCGGCTTTCGCTTCGGCTCCGGTCAAGATCGACCAAACCTACATCACGCCGAACGAAACCCACAATCCCATCGAGTTGCATGCCTCCGTGGCCGTTTGGGATGGCGACCGCGTCACGCTCTACGAGACCTCACAGGGCGTCGTGAATCATCGCGTCGTGATGGCACAGGTGCTTGGACTTCCCGTTGAAAATGTCCGTGTCGTCACGCGTTTTCTCGGTTCCGGATTCGGCGGCAAGCTCTTCCCCTGGCCGCACACTGCCATGGCCGCGGTCGCCGCACGACAATTGAATCGCCCGGTCAAGCTCAGCCTCAATCGCCGCATGATGTTCTCCGCCGTGGGTTATCGCCCACGGACGGAGCAGCACATCAAACTCGGCGCTGGGAAAGATGGCAAACTGCTGGCCCTGCGCCACGACTATCTCAATGTCACATCGCAGCTCGACGACTTCAACGAAGGCTGTGGTGAGGCAACACCCTACCTTTACAGTGTCGCCAACCTCGAAATTACTAGTGGTATGGTGCACCGGCACGTCGGCGCGCCCATGTACATGCGCGGACCCGGTGCTGTGCCCGGGCTCTATGCGCTCGAAGCCGGCATGAACGAATTGGCAGAGCAGTTAAACATCGATCCACTGCAGCTGCGCTTGATCAACGATGCGGAAAAGGACGAGAGTACCAACACGCCTTTTTCCTCGCGTCATCTGAAAGAGTGTTTCGAGGTGGGAGCGAAGAAATTCGGGTGGGATAAGCGCACGGCCGCCGTTGGCTCGATGCGACGCGACGGCAAAATCCTCGGGTGGGGTCTGGCCGGTGCAAGCTGGGTTGCGCTGCGCCTGCCGTGTACGGCCAACGTCGAGTTTTGCGCAAATGGCCGCCTCTGCGTGCGCTGCGGCACCCAGGATATCGGAACCGGAACCTACACCGTTTTTGCTCAGGTTCTCAGCGAGAAGACCGGCATGCCCCTCGACCATATCGACGTGATTCTCGGTGACAGCGCATTGCCCGATGGCCCCATGTCCGGCGGCTCCATGGTTACAGGCTCCGTACTCAATGCTATCGCCGCGGGCGCCGATGGGGCCATCCAGAAGCTGCAGAAGTTGGCTGCTGCCACCGAAGGTTCGCCATTCCAAAATGCCAAAGTTGAGAATATCTCATTCACGAAAGGCCGCATCCACGGAAAAGATCAGAATCCTGACAACGGAATGCACTTCGCCGAACTGCTTAAAATGGCGCGGCTCAACGGTCTCAGCGCAGAAGGCAAAACACAGCCATCCTGGGAAGACCCAAAGGCCAGAGGCGTCTCGCTGCATTCTTATGGTGCGCAATTCGTCGAGGTGGAGTGGGAGCCCGACATCGCGCGCCTGCGTGTCAGCCGTGTGGTTACTGTGATCGACGCCGGCCGGATCATTAATCCAAGGGCAGCCGCGAATCAGATCGCCGGCGCAGTCGTAATGGGCGTCGGCATGGGCCTGCTCGAAGAGACCGTCTACGATCAGCGCACCGGCCAACCCATCAACGGAAGCATGGCCGACTATCTGATGGCTACCTGTGCGGACTCGCCAGCGATCGACGTGACCTTTCTCGATTATCCCGATCCGGCGATGGGCGAATATGGCGCACGCGGCGTGGGCGAAATCGGACTTGCCGGTGTTGCGCCGGCTATCACCGCCGCTGTGTATCACGCCACCGGCGTCCGTGTGCGTGAGTTGCCAGTGCGCATCGAACACTTGTTGCAATCGAAGATTGTTACGGTCTGAGCGACACCACTGCGCGAGAATAGGAGTCAATGACCGATCTCGGACAGATCCTGCCCCTTTGGCGTGAACTCGAAGCCACCGGGGCGGACTATGTTCTCGCCACGGTCGTCGCTGTCGAGGGCTCCAGCTATCGCAAACCTGGTGCTCGCATGCTCCTCGGGCAGGATGGCCGCCGCGCAGGCACAGTGAGCGGTGGATGCCTTGAGGCTGAAGTAGCGCGCCGCGCCTGGTGGCTCACGGCCTCGGGGCCAGTGGTCGAGCGCTATTCGACAGCCGATGACGACGGCGAGCGTCCCTTCGGTTCTGGTTGTGGCGGCGTGGTTTTTCTTCTGCTCGAACGCCGCTCGACTGCCGCACCATTATTGGCGGCTTTGGAGAACGCGTTCGAAGCACGCACTGACCTGGCTATATCCACCGTTCTCGAGGGTCCCCATCTCGGATTGCGAGCGATTGTCGGGTCTTCAGAGAATGCGTCGACCACCGCAAATCGGCTTCATTTTCTCGACGACGCTCTCTCTCCCTCCATGGATAGTGAGCTGCAGGTCCTCGCCAGCATCGCGCTCGACAACCGTACATCCTTCGAACAAGCCATTCCGCTCGATGGTATCTTAACCCGGGTTCTCGCGGACCACCGGCCTGCGCGGCCCGGGCTTTGGATTTTCGGCGCAGGCGACGACGCCAAGCCACTTGTCCAATTGGCACAGACGTTGGGCTGGTTCGTTGCCATTGCCGACGGCCGCTTCCATCTAGCCACGCATGAGCGCTTCCCCACCGCCGATGACTTGCGCGTTTTCCCGATCTTCGATTTGCCCGAGGCCGCACGGCGAGATTTGCGGCTGCGCCCCACAGATGCGGCTGTAGTCATGACGCACAGCTTCGATCAGGACTCGCGCATACTCGCTTCTTTGCTTCCGCTCGGTGCGCCGCTGGCCTATCTCGGAGTTCTCGGGCCACAGCGCCGAACCCGCGAACTCCTCGCCGAAGCTGCTCGTCACCTTCAGATACCTGCAACCAACGAGTGCATCGAGCTGTGGCTCGCGCAATTGCACGCGCCCACCGGCCTTGACCTCGGCGCCGAAACACCCGCCACCATTGCGCTCTCCATCGTTGCGGAGATCCAGAAATCGCTCCAGGCAGCCACGGGCCTGCCACTGCGCGACGTTCGGGCAGCCCGGGAAATCCCTACAGCCTCTTGAGCGAGCCGCAGCGCCGGGCCCGACCTTGCGACTGGGTCACTCTTCAAGCGTCACGCTGCTTTATTCGCCAAATGCGCTTCCAGCACATCCAGAAACTTCGCCAGCCACGCCGGATGCGCCGTCCACGCTGGGCCTGTCACCAGGTTTCCATCTACGACCGCATCGCTGAAGTCCACCTTCACAAAAGTCCCGCCAGCCAGTTCCACCTCCGGCGCGCACGCAGGATATGCATTCAGCTTGCGGCCTTTTAGCACTCCCGCGGCTGCAAGCAACTGCGGCCCGTGGCACAGTGCGGCAATCGGTTTCCCAGCTTTATCAAAATGCCGAATCACATCGAGCACCTGCGCATTCAGCCGCAAATACTCCGGCGCACGACCGCCGGGAATCACCAAACCGTCATAGTCCGCCGGCTTCACTTCATCGAACGTCGCGTTCAAGGTGAAGTTGTGCCCGCGCTTTTCTGAATACGTCTGGTCGCCTTCAAAATCGTGGATTGCCGTGCGGACCTGTTCTCCCTTTTTCTTGCCAGGACAAACCGCGTCGACCGTGTGGCCCACCATCTGCAGGGCCTGAAAGGGAACCATGATCTCGTAGTCCTCAACAAAATCGCCGGCAAGCAGCAACAACTTTGCAGCCTTCATCGCATTCATCTCCAATTCGCTGGATTCGTTTATCCGAAAACTCGTCCGACTTCCACCGTCAGTATCTCTCTTCACCGAGCCGAAGAAGAAGAATTGACCGTGTAAATCTCCCAACTTTTCGATGCCCTGGGACCGTCGTAGATTCGCGGCAATGCCGATCTTGAAGTGCGGTCCCACTCCAACAGAGCCGCCACTGATGCCATAGAATTCCACTATGGTTTTGTCCGCCGCTACTCTCGACAATCTGAACGCCCGCGTCGTTGCCTGCGATCGTTGTCAGCGCCTGCGCAGCCATTGCGCCGAAGTGGCGCGCGTCCGCCGCCGCGCTTACGTAGATTGGGAATACTGGGGTCGGCCTGTGCCGTCTTTCGGCGATCCCGCCGCGCGTGTCCTCGCGCTCGGTCTCGCTCCCGGCGCGCATGGATCGAACCGCACTGGTCGCCCATTCACCGGCGACGGGTCTGGCGATTTCTTATATCCCGTGCTCCACGAGGCGGGATTCGCGTCCCAACCACGCGCAACGTCGCGCGGCGACGGCATGAAGCTCACCGATTTGTGGATCAGCGCCGTGGTTCGTTGCGCGCCGCCCGGCAACAAGCCGACACCGGAAGAGCAGCGCAACTGCGCCCCGTGGCTCGACGAAGAGCTGAACCTTCTTCGCAATCTCCGCGTGGTAGTTTGCCTCGGTCGCATCGCCTTCGATGGATTGCTCACGTTCGCTCAGCGCGCAGCGATCATTTCCTCGCGGTCCAAACACACCTTCCGCCATGGCGCCGAATACGCACTACCGAGCGGACTCCGCGTCATCGCAAGCTTCCATCCCTCCTTGCAAAACACCAATACCGGCCGCCTCACGCGTCCCATGTTTCTCGCCGTTTTCAGGCGCGCACGAGAGCTGGCTGCCCTAGAGAGCCCCATCCTTTCCGCCGTAAAATAGAATTGAGCTAATCCAATGGATGACTTCTCCAAGACGATCCTGAAAGAACTTCTTCCTGTCGAGAAAGAGCCACTGTTCCCGTCGAAAGGCAAACGAGGCCGCCTCGACGATGCTCTCGATCATCTCGCCGCGCCGATTCTTCTGGAGCGCGCAGCCCATCTGCGCAAACTTGCCAAGGTCGGCGACGGCTCCGCTGGCGAGTTCCTCAAGGAGTATCCACAGCACGCCATTCATCTGCTGGTGCGCAGCCGCAATGGCGGCGCCGAGTTGCACGAAAACTTCGCCGACCTTTTCTTCGTCATCGAAGGCCGCGCGGCTCTCGTCACTGGAGGGACCGTCGCGAATGCGAAGACCATTGCGCCTGGAGAAACCCGCGGTTCATCGGTCGAGGGTGGTATTCGACAAGAGCTGCGTGCAGGCGATGTGGCGCATGTTCCCGCTGGACTGCCGCACCAGATGCTCGTTTCAGGAGACAAGTTCGTCACTTGCCTCGTCCTCAAGATTCGGCAGGATCCGGAAAAGCCGTGAATGTGCAGAAGGAATCCAAGTTTGGAGCGGGAGACCGGGATCGAACCGGCGACATTCAGCTTGGGAAGCTTACGTTGCCTTTAGTCAGTTTTCCCGGTCTCGTTGTAAATCAAGAACTTGCATTGTAAATCGTTCATTTTCAATGCTATGCGCCGATTGAACTGAGTGCATATATTACGGCGATTTACATATACTGTCCCATATTTCGATCAATTCTGGACAGTATGGACAGTAAGGAACTCTGAAGAATGCTATGAGTTTTTCAGTGGGAGAATGTGCCCGATTTTCTTCTAAATCTGGAGCGGGAGACGGGGATCGAACCCGCAACCAACGGCTTGGGAAGCCGCTACTCTACCATTGAGCTACTCCCGCTTGAGACCGAATTATACCTTGCAGAATCGATGCCATGAAATCTGCCCTTGCGCCACCAAGTCTCCAAAAGCGCGAAAACGGCCTTCGATTTCTGCCGCGCGGTCCAGTGCGGCGGTGGCCCGATTATCGGAAATTCCTGGCGGCGATTTTCGGGGCCGATCTCTTCCCGCTCTTCTGCGTGAATGGCTCTGCAGCCTCATCCTGTGAACCAGCAGCTTGATCTGCTGCTCGGTGAAATGTTGTCATAGGTTCTCTGACGGACCGGAAACGAAGGATGAATGCACAGGGCCACACCTACGATCTGTGCCACTGCTCCGATGCAAGTAAGAGTTCACGCAACGGCCGACACAGCCGGTAGGCTTGGCGCCCGTGTCCCGGAGGTGCCCCACGAGTTCATCCAAGTCTCTCTGCGATGGCTGCTCCGATGGCAGCCACTTGAAGGAGTGCCGACACTCCTCCACCGTGTGCGGAGTGAAACCGAGCAGGTACACCTTGGTTTGATAAGCTGATTAAGATGGGAGTTCATGTTCTAGCAAGCAGTCCGGTCAATTTCGGAGCGAAATCTAGTAAGTCCGTTGTTACTTCGGGGCGTAGCGCAGTCTGGTAGCGCATCTGCTTTTAAGGCAGATGCTCTAGGACTGGAAGATGCGTGTTTACTGAGTGCTCGCTTCACATGAGATGCAATGACAGTTACATTTTTATCTACAATCCAAAATGAGCAGTGACCCGAGGGTTGTCGCTCGCCAAAAAATACCATCCGGCCGATATAAGACGAGGCGGTTTGATTTCTGAGAACGTATCATACGGCGGATTTGCCATCTTCGCATCGAAAGCTGCATCGTGGACTGCGCACAGCGACTAACCGATTGGGAATAAGTTCGGAGTTTGGCGAGGCACAGCTGGCGCGACTCGATTTTGTTTCAATGCGAAAACAATATCCCCGTGGTTGCACGGACACTTCGAAGAAGTGGAGGCCCGCTGGAAGGTCGGAACTTACGGCGGGCCCTTGGCCATCGAATGCGTCGCGTCTGCGGTTATTGAAATCGGAGACACCTGGCGCACATCGAACCGCCTGTTAGGCGCTGTACTGGCCGCTGAGCGTCGCCGCCTGGGGCCTGCTTTTGTGTCCGGCTTCTTTCATGATCGGCGGGACCTCGGGGTCGGAGACAAAGCTCTGCCAGCCCTTCTCATCCCAGTCGAAGACCACCCAAACCTGGTCGTCCTGATTGGGATCGCGAAAGACGAGCGCACCCTTCGATCCGTGCTGCCTGCGCTTCTCAGCGCCTGCGGTTGAGAAGACTTTCAAGAAACGGTCCAAATCCTCTACCTTAGTCGTTGCAAGTATCATCTCTTTTCTCCTTTGTGAAATGTGTTGTCGTGTTCGCGCGGCTTCGTTTCAAATTCAGGCTGTAAGGGCCCTTTCTGCTTCCTTCTCGTCCAGCATTCGCTCCTTTGGGTCAATCGCCCCAAGGTTCTTCACCACGTTGAATACGCCGTTCTTCGCCTGGGCAATGTACATATTCATCCGCGCGTGATGCTGACCGGGCACCATTTCAGCTGGGCCACCTGGCCCCTCGGCGATCTTTGCGTGGTCCAGGGCCTTGATGACCTCTTCCTGGTTGAGCGAGCCGGCCTCGTTCACAGCAGCCTCCCAGAGCCGCAGGCCCCGATACAGGCCTGAGCACGCGCTGCCGGCGGTGAATTTGGCATTGCCCGGAAAAAGCCTGTCGAACTCATCGATCAGTTGCTTGCTGAAGGGATCGCTGACGTTGCGGTAGAAGTCGAGGCAGCTGTAGAGACGCTCCACGTGTGCTGCCGGCGCCATGTTCAAAAAGTTCTCGTCGAAGTACGTGCAGACCAGGTGTCCGCCCCGCTTCGCAAAGCCTGAGTTGTGGAGCTGTTCGAGGAACGGCACCAACCCTGGAGGAACGATGGTGTTGAATACGACCTCTGCGCCGCTGGACGCGATTTTGGCGACAGTCTCGCGATAGTCCGCGTGATCGAGAGGAAAATGCTCCTCTCCCACGATCGAGCCGCCGAGCGCCTCGACTAGCTCACGGACCTTCCTGTTCATCGTGTGCGGCCAGATATAGTCCGCGGACGGCAGGTAAAACTTCTTCGCCCCTGTCTTTCGCATCAGCCAGGGAATGAGAGGTTCCACCTGCTGCGCCGGCACCGGGCCCGTGCAGAAGATGAGCGGGTGGCATTCCTCTCCCTCGTATTGCTCCGGGTAGATGTAAAGCGTGTTGCCCTTCTCGACGGCAGGCCCCTTGATCGCCTGCCTCGTGGAGCTGTAAATGCCCCCGAGGATCACATCCACATGATCCTGCTCGACGAGCTTGGTTGCTTTGGCTGCCGCCACGCTATCTGTTGTGGCACTGTCTTCCAGGTACAGATCGACCTTCCGGCCTAACAAGCCGCCCTTGGCGTTGATGTCGTTAATGACCATTCTGGCCACGTTCGCGTCGGCGATGCCCGCAAACGAGAGTGGGCCCGTCTGGTCCGCGATGACCCCCACTTTGATGGGTCGGCTGACTGCAGTTGATTCCTTCATGACATGCTCTCCTCGAAAAGCTGGCTGTGGGTAAATTGCCGCTGACGTCGTTGAAGGCCGCGGTTCCGCGCCGAATGGGTTCCGCGCTTTCGTAGATTCCGATCTTTTTCCTTGACCACCGTTGGTGGAAGGTGATCGATTGAGTACCAATAAAACTCAAATCTCAAAGGCCCCGCATCGGGAGAGTTCCCTATTTTTGCCAAATCGCTTCGTTTAGGTGAATTCGTCGCCACACTGGCCCTGGCGCAGGACAACGCGTTCGGCCAGCCGCTGGAGTCACAGCTGCGGTCGTGCCTGCTCGCGACGTGGATCTGTGAGGCCGCGGGATTCGAGAAGGAAGTGCGCGACACCGTCTATTGGGTCGCGCTGCTGCGCTACGTCGGCTGCACCGGCCACGCACACGAGGTGGCTACCGTCTTCGGCGACGAGATTGCTATCCGCGCCCAGACGCTGGTACATGACGCGGCAAATCCCGCCGAGGTGATGCACGATGTGGTGGCCTTCGCGACCGCCGGACGCTCGGACGAAGAGCGTGAGCAAATCGTCCGGATGATTCAACAGACCGCTCACGAGTGGGCAGTGCACAACTTCAAATCCGGATGCGAAGTTGCCGACATGCTCGCGCAACGGCTCGACTTCGGCCCCGATGTTCGCGATGCGTTGCGCTTTACGTTCGAGCGCTGGAACGGCAACGGTTTCCCCGCCCATGCGAGCGGCGAAGCAATCCCGCTGGCAATGCGCGTCGTACACCTCAGTCAAGACATGGAGGCGATTGGCCGCCTGTTCTCGCCGGCCAAGGCAATCGACGCCGCCCGTGATCGGCGCGGCCGGACGTACGACCCGGCACTCGCCGACGTGTTCGTGGCGCACGGATCAAGCTGGTTCGACAAACTGGGCACGATAGAACCATGGGATGCCGTGCTGGATCTTGAGCCGGAACCACGACGCCTGCTGGACGGGGAGGCCCTCGACAACGCTCTGACGGTGGCGGCAGACTTTATCGACTTGAAATCGCCTTACATGGGTGGTCATAGCCGCCGATGCGCGCAGTTGAGCGCCGACGCCGCCTGGGTACTTGGGCTGACCGAGGACGCGGTAACCACCGTCCGCAGAGCGGCGCTTGTGCATGACTTCGGCACGACCGCGGTGTCGAACTCCATCCTGGATAAGCGTGGCCCACTAACTCGAGCGGAATTCGATCGTGTGGAGCTTCACCCGATGTTGACCGAGCAGATGCTGCGCCGTTCGGCGGGGCTGGCGGCACTGAGCCCGGTCGCATCTGCGCACCACGAGAAGTGTGATGGGTCCGGCTACCACAAGCGTGTGCGCGCCAATTCGGCCGATGCCGGAGCGTGCGTGCTGGCCGCAGTGGAAATTTACGTGGGGCTGACAACCGAGCGAGCCGACCGTGCGCCTTTCTCCGCAGAGGACGCGGCAGCCGAATTGCGCCGGTTCGCCTCCCAAGGCGTGCTCGACCTTCGCGCGAGCAATGCTGTGCTCGAGGTTGCAGGTCATGGAGATTCAAAGGTGCCTACACGCAGTCGGCCGAAAAATCCGGGCGGGCTGTCCGGTCGCGAAGTCGATGTGCTGCGCCTCGCAGCGAGAGGATTCACGACGCAGGAGATCGCCAACCGGCTCTATATCTCGCCTAAGACCGCCGATCACCACATCCAGCACATCTACAACAAGATCACCGTGTCGACACGTGCCGCCGCCGCTCTCTGGGCTATGCAAAACGCCGTCGTTCAGTGAGTGGGCTGCCCTTCAGGCTGCTTTACGTGGCGCGCAAGACCTGCTCCTTAGAGTTGCGGTCGGTTAACCGCTAGCCTACATCGGAA
>PLKY01000188.1 GCA_003140785.1 Acidobacteriaceae bacterium
CGATCATCCAGAACTCGGTGAGATGGCGGCGGGTCTTCGATTTTTCGGCGCGGAATGTTGGTCCGAAGCTGTAGACCTTGCCTAACGCGAGCGCGGTCGCTTCAATATAGAGCTGGCCTGACTGGGTGAGAAACGCGGGGTCGCCGAAGTAGTCGACGGGAAACAGCGTCGATGTGCCTTCGCAGGCTGCGGGTGTGAGGATGGGAGGATCGGTGCGGATGAAGCCGTTGCTGTCGAAGTACTCCTGCGCGGAGCGCATGATCTCCGCGCGGATGCGGAGGATGGCGGACTGGCGCGGCGAACGCACCCAAAGATGACGCCGCTCCATCAGAAAGTCGACTCCGTGCTCTTTGGGGGTGATGGGGTAGGGATCGGACTCGGGGACGCGCTGGATCACCTGGATGTCTTCGACGTCGAGCTCGAAGCCGCCGGGGGCGCGTTTGTCGGCGCGGACTTTGCCGGTGACGATGACGCTCGATTCCTGCGTCAGGCCTTTGAGCGCCTCGAAGACTGCGGGCGGTACGCTTTTGACGTGGGCGACCCCCTGCACGGTGCCGGTGCCATCGCGAAAGATGGGAAAGAGGAGCTTGCCGCTTTCGCGCGAGTTGTAGAGCCATCCGTGGAGGGTGACTGATTGGCCCTCATGCTGGCCGAGCGTGGCAATGGTGGCGTTGGGAGCGGTGGGCTTGGGTGCTTCTAACGAAGTGGCGGCGGGAGTTGTTTCTTCTGACATAGTCGGCAGCTTCTCTCGAGGCGCATTGAATTAAAACGGACGCGCCGAACATTTCAGAATAACGCTCAAGGCTAATTGGGATATCGCGTAGACCCATGTGGAATGCGCCGACATTGAAATCCCGTCTCGCGCAGTGGCGCATCTTCTGCCGCTGGTTTATCGTCCAATGCATATGGCAAACGCGACGGCCAGTGTTCCCCATCCCACGCTCGAAGCGGAAGAAGTCTATCGCCGCTGGCTTCAGTTTCTCGATGACGAGTTCATCCGGCATTGCTCGCCGGAGCGGCGGTCGGAGATTGTGCGCGACCAGCTTTACCAGCTTTATCTGGGCCGTCCGCATGGGGGCAAGCTGAATTTGACGCTGACCAGCGAGCTGCCGGGGAATGTGCTGAGCATGTCGCTCGATCCGGAAAATGTGACGCTGGAGGCGGAGCACTTCAGCGACGTGGATATGAAGCGATTTGCAGAACGCAAGCCGCTGTTGTGGTTCTGGCAGATGTTCGACCGCTCGCCAATCGGGCTCAATCATTGGCTGGGAATTCGGTTTCGCTGCATGCTGGGCCGCCATTTGTTCGAACATATGGGTTCGGGCGTGAAGATCTATCATGGAGTCGATCTGTCGTATGGCTACAACCTGTCCATCGATGACGGCGTCATTATCCGGCAGAGGGCGCTGTTGAACGACCGCGGCGGCATCAAGATTGGCAAAGGCGCGGTGATCGGCTCGTTTGTACGCATCTTTTCGCACAGCTCGTTGCCCGACGATATCGATCACGTGAAGCTGACGCCGACGACCATTGGCGCGGGCGCGCGGGTCGGCAGCCACGAAATTCTGCTTGGAGGGACGACGGTTCCGGATGGCAAGGTGGTGGGCAGCTTCCCGGCTGATCGGGCGTGAATGCTGCAAGGTCGCACATGCTAACCTGACCTTTCAGCTTATTTGGAGCGCTCGTTTTGCAATCCGCAGCCTTCACCTTTGCCCTGTTCGAATTTGTTTTGCTCATCTTTTCTCTGAGCGTTCATGAGTGTTGTCATGCGTGGATGGCTTCGCGCCTCGGCGACCAGACGGCAAGGCTCGAAGGCCGGGTGACGCTGAACCCGATGTACCATGTCGATCCTGTAGGCACGCTGTTGTTTCCCGCGATTGCCATCTTCGGACCGCTTCTCGGTTTCGGCATGTTCGGTGGAATGCTCATTGGCTGGGCCAAGCCGACGCCGGTGATCAGCCGCAATTTTCGCAAGATCAGGCGTGATGAGAACCTAGTCACGCTCGCCGGACCGGCGTCGAATCTGGCCTTGGCCCTGATCGCTTTGGTCGTGCTGCTGGTTGTGGCCCATGTGGTCCCCGGCGGCCGCGAGATCGTGCTCTATACCTTCCACGAGAGCCTTCTGCCCGGCGTCGACTCGACGGTGCAGGCGCTGGTGCTGCTGGGCGTGGCAGGCATTTTGATCAATCTATCGCTTTTCTTTTTCAATCTGCTCCCCGTGCCCCCGCTCGATGGCAGCCACTTGTTGCGCAATCTGCTGCCCTATAACGCCGTGCAGACTTACGACAAGATTCCCTTCTGGGTAAGCTGGCTTTTGATGATTTTTGTTGGCGGCTACATCTTGCGGCTGCTGCTCATTCCGACGCTGGGGTTCGTGCTTTTCGTGCTGGCGCGGGCATAGTGCTACAGTTGCACTTAACTCGAATCACATAAATCCGGGCCTAAAGGCCCCGAGTTTTGCACTGGTTTTCAGGGGGATAAATCCCCCTGCTCCCTCCGGAACGACTATCTGCAACTGTAGTAATAGAGCGTCAGAACTGGCCGGTACAATGGAACGAGCCTTCCTTCGATCTCCTGATTGAATTTGGCTCCATTCTTTTGGCAACCCACGGGAACCGATCGACGCAATGTCTGAACAACTCACTTCGAAATCTCGCCCGCGCGTTTTGAGCGGGATGCGCCCCACCGGCAAGCTGCATTTGGGCAACTACATGGGCGCGCTGGCCAACTGGGTCAAATTGCAGGACGACTACGAGTGCTACTTCTTTATCGCGGATGTGCATGCGCTGACGACGGATTATGCCGACACCTCGAACATCGCTTCCAACGTGAGCGAGGTAGCATTCGATTTCCTCGCTGCCGGACTCGACCCCAAGCGCAGCACGATCTTTGTGCAGAGCCACGTCAAACAGCATTTTGAACTGCCCATGTACCTCGGCATGATCTCGCCCCTAGGTTGGCTCGAGCGCGTCCCCAGCTACAAGGAGATGCAGGAGAATCTCAACAACAAAGACCTCACCACTTACGGCTTCCTCGGCTATCCCGTGCTCATGGCATCGGACATTTTGCTCTACCAGCCGAAGTTTGTTCCAGTTGGCCAGGACCAACAGGCGCACGTCGAGCTCACGCGCGAGCTGGCGCGGCGCTTCAATTTTTTCTACCCGAGGCACGGATACACACCTGCGACCAAGCTGTCCCGCGAGGCTGAATCGAAGGCCATCTTCAATCCGAATGTGGAATTGGCGGGCGAGTCATTGCTTCACCCGCATGAGACCACGTTCGGGAAGCCCGCTCTCGGCGAAGATGAATTACTTTCGAGAGTTGTTCTACCTGAGCCCGACGTTCTCCTCACGCCTTCGCCCAAGCTACCCGGAACCGACGGGCGCAAGATGTCGAAGAGCTACGGCAACACGATTCTGCTTTCCGATCCGGAGCCCGAAGTTCGCAAGAAGCTGAAGACGATGGTGACTGATCCTGCGCGCGTGCGGCGGACCGATCCTGGTGATCCCGATAAGTGTCCGGTTGGCGATTTGCACAAGGTCTTCTCGACACCAGAGACGCTGGCGAAGGTGTACGACGGTTGCCGTTCGGCCGGCATTGGATGTATCGAGTGCAAGGGCTGGGCGGCGGATGCGCTGGTGCAGGGGTTGAATCCCATTCAGGAACGGCGTGCGCGTTTCACCGAGGCGGAGGTCAAGGATATTCTCGAAGATGGATCGGAACGCGCGCGTGTCCGGGCCGAGCAGACCATGGTTGAGGTGCGCGCCGCGATGCAGATGCCGCGGTAAAGTCAGGTGCGAACAGGACTATCGTTAAGGAGGGCCGATGCCTCGAATGTTCAATCCACCGCATCCCGGCAAGATTCTGCGCGATGCTCTTGGCGATATGAATGTGACGATCACGGCCAAGAAGCTGCGCGTGTCGCGCACGATCTTGTCTCGAATTCTCAATGGTGCGGCGGGCATCTCTGCCGATATGTCGTTGCGCTTGTCTGATGCCTTGGGAACGCACGATAGCCTTTGGTACGAGTTGCAAATGAGCTACGACATCTGGCAAGCGTCGCGGAAAAAGCGCCCACGGGTTGAACGATTTAATGTTGCCGCTTAGGGAATCTCCCAACAAGCCTGGTAGAGGGGCCGATATTCCCTCAGGGGCTAAAGCCCGCATTCATTTTGCTTGTTTTACGGCACGGCTGAAGCCGTGCCCTTTCAAAACATCGACTTATTCAGGGGTTTCTTAGATCATAGAGTTCGTATTGACTGACCACTCCCCCAACCCGGAAACCACGCCTGCTGCTCCCGTACGAGAGCCGTCGCCGGCTCCTGCGCCGATTCATGAGCCGGGGCCGGGGCTTGTGCCGTTGTCGGATCCGGAACCACCCGATTCGGATCCGAATCATGAGCCCAATCCGGATCCGGAACTTGACGAGAATCCTTCGCCGAAGGCGGCAGAAATCGCAGCTCCCGCCGAAGGCGCATTCGCCGAACGCGGAGTTCCGCTGGTGCTGACTGCGCCTCCTGCGGCTGGGGAGAAATCGGCGAAACCGGTTGCGCCCAAGCCAAAGAAGGCGGAAGAATCGCCGGAGGAATCGCCGTTCTCGGTGACGGTGGGCGCGGTGTATGACGGGCCGCTTGACCTGCTGCTGGACCTGATTCGCAAGCAGGACATCGACATCTACGACAT
>PLKY01000194.1 GCA_003140785.1 Acidobacteriaceae bacterium
AAATGGCAGCTGAGCACGTCTTTTGCACTCGGCAGAAATGTGATGGGTTCGGATGTCGTCGAAGAATGATTTGCGGGGCATCGAGATAGGAAGGGAGTAAATATAGGGGAGACAGTTTAAGCGTACAATTCCCTCAGTAATAATCAATCGGAGGATATTATCGAGGATGATCGCGGGAGATACATTGTCTATCGGTATAACGACCACATAAGCTCAGATGAGATCGAGTTCGATGCGAGCGGTGCTCGAACGTTTACGCCAGGAGATATTGTTCGCAGGCCGGAAAAGAATTGGAAGGTCGAATCGGTTCGGCAGGAAATGCTGAAAGGCGGCGATAGCCCGAATTCTTCGTTGTGGGTGTACCTAGTCGATATTGTGGCGCCTGATTTAAGCCGTCAATACGTTGGATGAGTTCTTCTCGCGTCGCCGCGTGTATGATGATCGGCTGCAATCCCTTCCTGCTCAATATCGCGCCCCATCCCTGAAGCGGATGAAACCAATAGTCCCATCCGTTATAGGTGAAGTCAATGCGGTTCATTGCGGCTGGACGGGAAAGAGCGGCAGACCTGTTTGGCAATCATGTAACGTCACATCCCAACTGTCCAATTGATAATCAGGAGTTTCGGTGCGGCTGCGGAAAGTCTGCGAAATCTCAGACTGAATGCTTCCCCCCCGTAGCCCGCTCAGCCATTTCGAAGCACTTTGAAGGCTGGAACCCCTAAAGAAAGACCAAAGCAATTCTGCCGTCGCAACCGTCATGGTCTGCGCTAGCGGTAAGCCTTGACGCGAAGGATCTTGACACTCTGATCAAGGCTTACAGTTGGAATACATCGAAGGAAGATATTAGAAGGTTACGCGGTGGAACAAGATTCTGAATAGCACTGCTGTCTTCTGCTCGCCGTAGGTTCTTCCCGAATTACTCCCGAAATGTCGGCTTTGCGTGAGCTTTTCGGAAGCAGACGCCAGACGTACATCCTCGGATGCTGCCCCGTTTGGTCAGTACGAATCCCTAGCCGAAATGCGACCAGATGTGAGCCATAATAAGGAGTCGCGCGAATAACGCTCCAGACGCACCCGAAGGCGTCGCGCTCTTTCTCGGAATGCCTCCTCGCCTCCCTCAAGAATGTCGCACACCGCTTCGCGAATACTGGCGTCTTCGAGCCCACCTGCAACATAACTGATTGGCCGCAGGTCCCCCGTCGGATTTGGGCCAGCCGCCGCGACGATGACCTGATCGGCGTCTGTGTTTATGACTAGGTTGGCGTTGTGGGTACCAACGAACTGCAAGTCGAGAGCGCCAGTTCTGAGCGAAACTAAGCACCGGCTACGTATCTGCGACTTCACGCTCTGCCCCGATGTTTGGGACGGAGCGTCTTGGTATTGGAGCTTGAATGCTCAGCCCCAAACTTTGCCTACGCAAGTACTCGTGGTCATCCATGCCTTTGGACATTGCCTGATGCGCCTCGCAGATGATGGGCTAGATGCGGCGATTTGCAGACCCAACGAATTCTCGAGTGAGTTCGTTCGCCGTTTGATGGTCGGGGTTCACCACTGCCTGGTTCATTCGCGATTGCGTATTGGTATCTGTCTTACAGGTGCATCGGCTTGAAGGATAATCAATGGCGAAAGTGCTGCCTGAACTTTGGCTTGACGCGAGAAGGCTCTCCGAAAGCTCCTCCATGTTTTCCCCAGCCGGTCCGAGGCGATGAAGAGGTGCCCGGCGGTAAGGGGTCCTACGACGCGGTAGTGGCCAACGGCGGCCAAACCCATCGAAGCAATGCAACCGCACCGCCTGCAATCTGGGTCCCCGCCAAACTGGCAAGGAGTTATGCGTGTACTGAGATCGGCCGAGATGGTGTTTGTTGTTCTCGCAAAGATACATACTTGTGGGTTCTTGGGCGGAGATTCCATCTCCTGAATGAGCGCTTCCGCCATGTCCAGAGTCAGATACTTCAGACGCAGTTGTCGCAGGTCGGCGATGGTAGATGTCCTTTGCGAAGGCGTCAGGATCTCTGGGTCGGCGGCGCCGCGTTGAGGAGTAAAAATGCTGAACCAGACCTTCGTAACCTCAGGCTGATTTGTCCCGAAGCGGAGGAACTCGTTAAGGTAGCCAGGGCGTTCTGCTATCTGTGCCGTAATCGTGCAGTGAACTGTTACTCTCACGCCTCTTATGTTCTTCAGGATACGGTCATAGGTCGCTGGATGGCGCCGTGCGTCATGTTCCGGCTGTAGACCGTCCACTGACACGACTACATTCAGTTTCTTCAATTCCATCCAGGCGCTTGGAATAACTCTGAAGGCGCTCGTCACGACCTGTGTATGCACACCACGGCTTTCAATCTGCGGCAACAGAGAGCCGAGTTCACGATACCGGACTAACGGGTCGCCACCCACCAGGGAAACGTGCAGCGGCTTGTGCTCGTCGATGAGGGTAAGAACTCTCGTGACAAGTTCATCGCCTTTAAAGTCCGAAAGCTGGCGCAGTTGGCTCGTGCCTCCGAGATGCGACGCATCGAATGCGTAGCATCCGGGGCACCTCAAGGGGCATTCTTTTGTGATCTCGATTGAGAGCGATGGCTCACGACCGGCCAGGATTTTTGCCCAGGCGTGGAGCACTTCGGTTGGTCTCATGATCTCTCCACGTCATACGCGGTAATTCATTCGTGTCTCGAATGCCGCGAATCGCAAAGTACCTGTCAGCTAGTTAGGGCGTCGGCGCGGTGAAAGATCAGGGCCAGTATTCGCGATCTCGCCCGACGATTGTCTCCTGCCGAAAGCTTGGTATTTTCTTCTGTTATTGGAACTGTTCCAAGCCTTCGTACCGCTGGGGAAGAAGAAACGCTATTGAGCTCCCGGTAGATGTCGCCAATCGCTCAGTGCCTGAATGAGATGTGATGGCCGAGCGAAAGCTACATTGAAACCCTGACGGCAATTCCCACGCTGGGATACCTGCGGTTGAACAGGTAATAGCCGTCGCCTGCGTAGACGATGTACACATCATCCGTCTCATACCAATCATCCGCCCAGTATTCCGGCCATGGGTCAACGAGACTGAACCAATACCCGCCATACAGAAAGCGCGGATATCCGCCGAAAACCAGGACGGGCAAATCGTGAATCCGAAAGAAATGACGTGGACCAAAGTATTGACCAAACCGGTATTCAGGAATTCGGTATCCATGGTAACCTCCGCGCTGTTCCCATGTACGGTGATCTGACCGCCAGTCGCGTGCGCGGCGTCCCTGCCAGTCGTTGGGGTGGTCGTGCCTGTTGTTCTGGTGATAGCCCGGACGTTCCTGGTCCCGTCCGTCACGATTGTCACCGTCTCGTCTCCCATGTTGCTGATCGAAGGGCAATCTGGACCTGTTCTTATCGAAGTCTTGCGGATGCCCGCTATTCTGATTGCGCGTGTCCGGCTGTTGTGGACGATTTGCGCCCGACTGGGGTTGTGTCCCCTTGCTCTGTTCATCCCTGGCCCGGTCTTTCTTTTCGCTTTGTTGTGGCGGCAAGCAAGCTGCTTGGACTGCGACCCCAAAGAGCAGAGCCAGTATTGCAGTGCAGCTAATTCCAATCGCTTTCATGCGTGTTTCCTCCATTCGGATTTGTTTTGTCTCGCTAGCCACACAAACCCAAGGTCGCTCAGTACGCGAGCTCGTTTTCTGCATTCACTCTCTTCGAGAGGTCTGGTGGCTGCCGCAGCATAGTGAGAATCTGAAAGCGCTGGTCAGGGCAGTCGTACTCACCCAAGATTCCGTTCATTCCCTGCACCGAGAAAAGGAGCACCTTGCAATCTGGACTGGACTCCCACACTTGAGTCGCCAATTCGCTCCCTGAGAGCAACGGCATCGCAAAATTGGAGATGAGCATCTCAGGGGCTTCCATTCCAGCAGCCGATAATGCCTCGAGCGGATCTGTGAACGATCGACTATCGAAACCCTGATGTCGCAACATCGCGGCGAGACTCGACGCAATGACGAACTCATCGTGGACGACAAAGACACGGCGCTGTTTGCGCGATTCGGGCACGATATTGCTCCTTTAGAGATGCGGCTAGCCCACATCCAGAAATTCCTCTTCAGCCTGAGCAGAAGCATGAACGCTGAAGGGGAACGGGTTGGATTCGCCCTCCATTTCTCGAGCATTGCGATATCGCACATCTGGTTTTCTCTGAGCCAGAAGGACACCGGATGGCGTCCACCGCCAGAGCACGAACCGACGGCTGCATGCAGCACAAAGCCAGAAATACTTCTGTGACAGTTCGGGTGCTAAAAATGCTTCCTCGCTGTTCCCGGTCGGTTGATCGTCTGGCAGTTCCAACTGCAAGAGCCATATTGACCCGCCCGGCATATCGAATAATTCGCAACAACATATCGGATTAGCACAGCGCATCACAACCTCGTCTTGCTTCATCGGGTAGAGATGGTTTCTTCCGGACAGCCCATGGAATGGACAAGCGTCGCGTCGGCATCGATTGCGTCATAGCGGACTGTACTTTCGGTTGCCGCGCCTGGTTGGGACTTGACCGTGATTACCGGGCACTTTGCCTCGGCAATCACGCGATGGACAACGCTGGTACCGAGAATCCATGAGAACAAGGAAGGATAAGGCCCGCCAAGAATGACGAGATCCTGCGACATCGAGCTGACTGCGTCAGGAATGACTTTTGTCGGATCTCCGTCCGGGATCAAAATGGCAGGGTGCTGCCGGTGCCTTGCTTCCCTGGGGATCAGACCTGAGAGCTTCTGTCTTGCCATAAATCGAGCTAGCTCTCGTTCTTCCCTGGTCGTGCCAGCAGACTCGAGAACATGCAGCAAGGTGAGATGAGAACCGTGCAATTCGGCCATGGTACTTGCAAGATTGGCGAGGATTGAGCATCCCGGTTGCAGGGACGTCGCTAAAAGGATGCGCTCAGGCGGAGTGCTACATGGCAGAGGAGGGCGTATTTGACGGCCGATAGTGCACACTGGAATCTCAATACCTGATATCAATGCCTCAGCGACAGAGCCTCCAATTAATCGCTCGACCCCGGTGGCATTCCTCGCGGAGACGATGACTCTGTCGACAAGTCGCGACTTCAAAAAGAGTGGAATTTGCTCTTCGGGAAACCCGGTGAGGATGATGGATTCACATTCGATGCCTTCCTCCCGAAGCGCCGCAGCCATCTCATCTAGTTTTGCTCTTGCGTTTCGAACCACGAGGACCGGCTGGACGAATGGCGTCCCATACACGGATTCGTGTCTTAGGTAAAAGGGTGGGATGACGTGGACGAGGAGAACCTTCGCACGACTCAGCCTTGCCTGCGAGACGACATGAAGGTTAAATGTGTGGTCTTCTACCAAGTTTGTTGCGACAAGAATTACCTTCGGGTTACTCCATCGGACAATCGTGCTCTGCGCCATCACACACCTCTGGTTGTCGACTCTTTTGTTTCCTTTGAAACGATCAGTGGTCGGATCTTGTCCCCAACCCCGCTTCTGAAAAGCAATAGCGACCTGGCAAACGCGTAGCTCAAGCACTTTGTCTCCTCAAGAAGTGCGCGGATTTCGGCATGTTCATTAGGGGGCGCTTGCGACCGCGCCTTAGCCGAAGCTTGCACCAGGCCTCTCATCGACTGTCGGTCTCCTTCGCAAACCTGTCGAACCAGTGAGAGCAACGCGCGAATTGAATGAGAGTTTGCATCGCGATCCAGGAAGAGGTCGCGCGGAACGGCCAACACAGGACATTGGCACTTTTCTCTTAATCGTCTTACGAGCCTCTTCTGGACGCGATCGCCTGCAGAGCCGTTCAATGGCAGAATGACCAACGAAGCATTCACCTCCGCGGCTCTCCTCGGAATCACGTTCTCTGGACAACCGAACGTTAGAAGGCTTACTGCGCTCCTCTTCAGCGTTCTCACACTCTGTGCGAGCATTTCGAGGCTGTATTGATCTCCCATTTGCGCGTCAGGGCTCGAATGGGTCTGTTCCAGATCAATCACGTGCAATAGCTGAAGATCGGAATTATGCCTATCGGCCAACTCGCAGGCGAAGTCGAGGACATCCTGGCTTTCATTGACAAAGTCCGCTACAAACAGAAGAGGTCCAGCTCCACGGCTGCTCACAACCGATTCGTTGATAACGTTGATTTCCATGATCCTCTCCTGCTGAAACTGGATCGAGATGCAAGTGATGCATCGCCGAGACACTCGGCTGAGTGCGAGTTGGCGCATTCAGCGGAATGCAAAGTCGTGAACCTAAGAGCACATAGGCTTCCAAAGTCCTCTTTTGCAATATTGGTTGTTTTCTGATAGATAGGGCGACTTGACTATAGGGATAGAGGCCGATGTCCAAAATCCTTGACAACGCTGTCAAAGGCTTCGGACTCTTAATCGACGCTGGAATTCTTACAAGCGCCTGGACTGTGAAAGTTCAATGGCTTATGCGAGGCTGCAGATTGGCTATAGACCTGCAAATGGAGGAGAATGCCCGATCGTGAATCCCGTGAACACGAATGCCCGGATTCGGTTCCGGATCTTTGCCCGTGGCGCGGATAGAGTTCTCTGACGCTCGGTTCGCACTCATTCCACTTGCGCCAGGAGGAGAGCGTATTCTGAACGCTGAAAATTCCCGTATTCTGATGCGACGATCGTCTCAATAGGCTGTCAGAAAGCGCATGTCAGGCCACCTACTGCTTTCGGATTGCGGGGAACACCGGCTCGGAAGTGTCCAAGGAATATATGACCACCGAAGCAGCAAAGTTCGAAGAAGAAATTCCGATCGATGGTCTGGTTAAGCAGAGGTCTGTGTTCTGCATTATCACTCTCATCGTCGGAGTGTTGCTGGTCTTGATTCACGCGTCATTTGCTTCAATTCTTGGAGAGCCATCACTTCCTGTGATCGGGCTGCTTGGCCTGATGCTTGCACTGAGAGCTCTCGAATTGCTGTGGCTCCGAAGCCGAGGGCAAAGGCTCACGGAAAGGGAGGCCAGGAGAGGGAGTTATGTCTCGATTACCTCCTTGTTCGTGCTTACCGCACTTCTCACCTACTTTACGAATCGAGATGAGAATCCATATTTCGTGCTTCTGGCAATTGCAATCCTCCAGTGCGCGTACATGTTTGGACTGCTCCTCACCATCCTGACCATTGCGGCAGCCGATACCATGATCCTCTTCTGGATTTGGTACTTCTATGCGCTGCATCCACCGGCGCGGATTACGGAATACCTTGAAATAGGAATTCTCTGCGTGGTGTACATATTGATGGGCTTGCTCGTATGGTTCCTCGTCAATCAATTGAAGACGAATCAGATGAGGTTGAAAAACAGCCTCGAATTGTTGCAGGCCACTCGCGAGCGTTTGATTAGTGAGGAAAAGTTGGCCGCGGTTGGCCGGCTGGCAAGCGGAGTGGCGCATGAGATTCGCAACCCTGTTGCCATGATCTCGAGTTCCTTAGCTACCGCTATTTACCCTGGGACCGAAGAGGGGGAGCGAGAGGAGATGTTCGCGATTGCGGCGCGTGAGTCAAAGCGACTGGAGGCTCTCACAGCGGACTTTCTTACCTATGCGCGGCCATCCCCCTTGAGGCGCTCACCGGTTCTCATGAATGACCAGCTGAGCTACATTGCTGCGGTCACCAGAGCGCACGCGTCCAGCCGCGACGTTACGATTGTTTCGGAGTTAGAAGACGCCCTTCCAGCCGATATCGATGCGCCGCAAATGGAAGGCGCACTCCTGAATTTGGTTTTGAACGCAATAGACGCTACGCCAAGCGGGGGAACGATCAAGCTGAACGCATCGCTGGCGGGAAATGTGCTCAGCATAGACGTTGAGAATTCAGGGCCGGCTATTCCCGAGGCAAATCTCCCTCGAATCTTCGAGCCATTCTTTACGACCAAAGCTGCTGGGACCGGGCTAGGCCTCGCCATCGCCAGAAGCGCCGCGATTGCGCATGGCGGTGATTTGCACTTGAGCCAAAACCGGGATGGATGTGTGACGTTCTCGATGACGTTAACAAGTTCTGCATTGAACCGGGCTTGAAAGGGAACAAGGCATGGGTAAAGTACTGATTGTTGACGACGAACCAAGCATGAGACGAATCGTCAAAGCAAATCTTCGCCAGGATTCCCATATCTCGGTAGAGGCCTCAAGCCCTTCAGAGGCTATTGCGCTTCTTTTGAAAGAGGATTTCGACGTCGTCCTCACAGATCAGAAAATGGCGGGCGGGTCTGGTCTGGATGTCCTCCGTGCCGTTCAGGAGAGCGACCCGACAACTTCGGTCATCTTTCTGACCGCCGTTGGTACTGTTGAATTGGCCGTCGAAAGCATGCGTCAAGGCGCCTTTGATTTTCTTACGAAGCCCTATGTGCTTGACGTGATGCTGGCAACGATTAAACGTGCCTGTGAGCGCACGGCCCTTCTCCGTGAAAACGCAGTTCTCAGAACGACAGTTCGTAAGCTGGAAGGCGCCGATGAGATTATCGGAGAAAGTGGAAGCATCCGAGCCGTACGTGAAATGATTTCGCGCGTCGCTGGAGCGAATTCAACGGTCCTGATAACGGGTGAGACCGGGACGGGAAAGGAGCTGGTTGCCCGTGCCATTCACCGCACTAGCCCGCGAGCGAATCGACCGTTTATTGCGATCAATTGCGCAGCCGTGACCGAAACACTGTTGGAGAGTGAGTTGTTCGGCCACGAACGGGGTGCCTTTACAGGAGCAGACAAAGCGAGGAGCGGGCTTTTCGAAGCGGCGCACGAAGGCACGCTCTTCCTGGATGAAGTTGCGGAAATGTCCCCAGCCGCGCAGGCAACGCTCTTGAGAGTTCTTGCCAATGGGGAGATCCAGCGCGTTGGATCAACGACTCCCCGCAAAGTCGATGTCAGGGTACTGGCGGCCACACACCGCGATCTCCAGGCGCGTGTGCGTGATGGACAGTTTCGGGAAGATCTATTCTACCGGTTAGCGGTCGTTCCGATTCAACTCCCGCCTCTTCGCGAACGAAGAGAGGACATCGAAGATCTTTGCCGGATGCTATGCGCCAGAATCGCGAGAGAGATGAAGGTGCCCGGCAAACAGTTGAGCCAGGGTGCTGTGGCAAAGCTTCGTAGCTATGCGTTCCCAGGCAACATCCGGGAACTTGCAAACCTGCTTGAACGAGCTCTGATACTCGGCCGAGACCTCGAATTGCAGCCCGAGGACTTTCCTCTTCAACCAGGTGCCGCGCCCTCGAATCAGTTGGGCGCGGAGATCACAATAGTACAACTCGCGGCGCAGCTTCCGGAACAACTGGACCTTCGGGAGACTCTCGCAAAACTGGAACGGAGTCTAATTGAGCGTGCGATCGACTCATCAGGCGGAGTGCAGGCGGAGGCAGCGAGGCGGCTCAGCCTGTCCCGCAGCGACCTCGGCTACAAAGTAGCCAAATATTCTTCGTGAGTAGCTCATGAATATACCCGTTGTGCTAAATGGAATTCGTGAAAGTCAATTTCACCTTTTCCGTCACGCCTCATTCCTTGAACCGGATCATCATCGCAAACCAAATTGCAAGCGTACGCGCGAANNGCGAATGTTCGGGCTATCTCTGGGGGGGGGAATGACGCGCCTTGCACATCGTCGGCATCGCATAAAAATAAAACGAGAAGAGTTCGCGATATTCCCCTTACTTCTTCGTTAGATCGCTTGTTCTGGATCAAACGCGCCGGGGTCAGTTGAATGTTAGACGTCCGAATGTTTTGACGCATTGTCAAAAGATTTTGACGTGGTCCCTCGTATCGACTTGACCGGCTCTTCACATCCTATAGAAAACAAAGATTGTATGCGCCCTGGGGTATGGATGCTCAAATGCATCTGAATGGAGTCGGGAAGAGTCTGCGCTCTGCTCGACCTCGCACCTGTCACGTGATTGGGCGAGCTGCCAGAGAACGTATACCAAAGTCAGCGCAGGGCCGGAGTGCGTCACGAATCAACAATTNNTTGGATAGGGCCGGAAATAATAAATACCGGATTAAAGGAGAGAGACAAATGAACAAGTTAATTTGGGGTTTGTATTTCAAGTTTAGGGAGGTGATGAGCACGGAAGATGGTCAGGACCTCGTCGAATATGCACTCGTCGTGGCCATCATCGCGTTCGGAGCGGTTATTGGGATGAAGAGCCTCTCCAGTGAAATCAAGACCGCGTTTAATACCATCAGCAGCGATCTTGGGAGTTCCCTGTAAGTGTTCTCTCTAAGTCACGATGTCTTCGTAAACAGTTCCAGTTCTGCCTTCCTTGGATTCTTGTCTGGTCTGTGGAATACGAAGTCGATGTGGCGGATGTGATTCGCATCTGTTCACTTGTAAACTCAAACTTCGCGGCAAGGTTCGGCCGAACCAGATACACTCTGGCATCTTCTCGCTCCAGTGATCAGGCAGACGCTTCGAAGATAACGGAAAGCGCGCAATTCAAGGGAACTAAGTACCGGGATGGAGTCGTATTGTCGTCCAAAGGCAGCCAACATGACAAGCGATCTTCGAATTGCGTTGCGACAGTTGAGGAAGTCACCGGGATT
>PLKY01000166.1 GCA_003140785.1 Acidobacteriaceae bacterium
TATCCGGTTCCAGGCTTCAGATGGCGCTTCACCTCGTCGTCGTTGAGCATCACGCCCAAGCCGGAACTGTCCGGAACCTTGATGAAACCTCTGTCGATAATGGGCTTCTCAATTCCTGTCACCAGTTCCTGCCAGAATGTCACATCGAGGGAGTGGTTCTCCAGGGCGAGGAAATTCCGCGTCGCGGCGGCGCAATGAACGCACGCCATGCATCCCACCGGGGTTCCCGCAAAATGCATGGCCATAGGCACACCATATCGAAACGCCATGTCGCCGATGTGGTGAGTTTGGAGAATGCCGCCGGAGGTAGCGAGGTCGGGGTGAATCTTGTCGACCGCATGTTCCTTGCAGAGAGTCTCGAAGTCTGAGAACTGGTAAATGTCCTCTCCGGTCAAAATGGGAGTTGGGCTGGCTTCCCGAATCTCCTTCAGGAGATCGGTGTAGTACCAGGGAACGACGTCCTCCATCCATTCCAGATTGAACTTCTCATACGCCTTGCCCAGGCGAATAACAGACTTCACGCCGATGTGGCCGAGGTGATCCATCGACAACGGCATGTCATAGCCGATGTTTTCGCGTACGGCTGCAACATACTCGCTCAGCCGGTCGATCCCTCTGTCGGTGACTTCGGTGGCGATAAAAGGATGAGGTTGATTGGTTAACTCCCACTTGTCCAGACCAGCGGGCTGCATCACCGTGCCGGGGATTCCATTCAACACGTCGATGCCCAGATCCATCTTCATCCAGGTCAGGCCCATCGCCTTGCGCTCTTTGGCGCGCCGGCCGTACTCTTTCGGGTCCTCTGACTCCGTCGTATCGGCGTAGATGCGGATCGAGTCGCGCCATTTGCCGCCGAGCATCTGGTAGACAGGGATGTTGTACACCTTGCCTGCAATGTCCCAAAGCGCCATCTCAACCGCGCATACACCACCGGCCTGGCGGGCGTTGCCGCCAAACTGAGCGATCTTCTGAAATAGATAGTCGATGTTCAGAGGATTCTCGCCGACAATTCGGCTCTTCAACACCATTGCGTACTGCGGACCGGCAATATCGCGCACCTCACCGAGGCCGTAGACGCCCTGGTTGGTGTCGATCCGGATGAGAACGCATGGGCTCGGACCCGGTTTGACGACCACCGCATAGCGCATGTCGGTAATCTTCAAAACCGACGGGCTTGAGGCAGGATTTACATTCCTAATCGCAGGCTCTTCGGCTTGTGCAGTTCGGCAAAGGGCGCTGCCGGCCAAAACTGCCAAAGAGGACTTTAAGACGCTCCGGCGGTTGTAGCTGGGCTTGCCGGACATGTTCATGGATTCCTTTCCGAACTTTCGCAATCCATCCTACTCCCGCGCGGGTTTGGGTCGAGGTGCCTGGACGCGAGAGATTGGTCTGTGGAAGAATTCAAGACCGCAAACCAAGGCAAATCATGGAGCCTCAATGTTGAAATCCGAAATCTCGCGAAGAACTCTAATCAAGGGCCTGGCAACGACGGCAGTCGCGCCCGCGCTGCTGCGCGTCACGGCATCGGCGCAGTCTCAAGGGAAGCCATGGTGGCTCGGCGATGGCATGCCGCAGGAAGGCGCAGATACACCGAAGATTGCCTGCGTCATCGACCTTGCCGGCGGCATCACGGAGGCCGCCATTCGCAGTGTGGTGCAGTTGGGTGTCTATCACGTGCTCAGCGGCGGCCCCGCGCTGCCGTGGACCGCGAGCGAGCTTCATCCATTGGTCGACAAACTCAAGGCGAACGGTGTGACCCTGGGCAACCTGATGATCGCCGGCTTCCCCGACACCATCTATGGCCGGCCGGGGCGGGACGAGGAGATCGAAAAAGTCAGGCAGTCGATTCAGGCCGCGGGGCAGGCGGGCATCCCGGTCGTCGAGTACAACTTCTACGCGCACCGGGCCGTGGAAGGCTACTACGAAGAAGTAGGCCGCGGCGGCGCCGGATTGACAGGCGTGGATTACGACCGGATGAAGGACCTGCCGCCGCAGGCCGCAGAAGGCGCGCACACCCTCAGCGAGATGTGGGCCAACATCGCTTACTTTCTCAAGGCCGTCATCCCGATCGCGGAAAAGGCCAATGTACGCCTAGCCCTCCATCCCAACGACCCGCCCTTCCCACTAAGCCGCGGTTCGCAGCAGATCATGGCCACGCTGGAAGGATGGAAGCATCTGATCGAGATTGTAGACAGCCCGGCAAACGGCATCACATTCGACTGTGGAGTCACACAGGAACTCGGCGAGGCTCCGGTCGCTGTCTGCCGTTACTTTGGCTCGAGAGATCGCATCAACCACGTGCACTACCGCAACCCGCATGTTTCAAAGGCCTACCTGAAATACGACGAGGGCTTCATCGACGAAGGCGACGTGAATATGTTCGCGGTGATGCGGGAACTGGTCAGGCTGAAGTATTCGCGCGAGCTCTATCCGGAACACGCGCGCGCCCTGGATTACGATCGCGCGCGCGGACCAATCCACGGTTACCCCGGCGGTGGTGGCTATACCGGCGATGTTTACGACATTGCCTATGCGAAGGCGATGCTGCAGGCCGCTCTGGTCGTCGAAAAGTCTGGCTAAACTCAGGTTTTTTGACGATCGGGGAACCTGACGATCCACGGCCGCTTAAGTGCCGTCGATCCTAGCAAGCCGGACGTGTGGATCGACGGCGAGCCATGCGAGGGCGCCCAACGCCGCGAGGATGGTCGCCGTCAGAAAAGAGGCATCCCATCCAAAGTGCGAGGCAATCAATGGAGTGAGCGAAGCAGTTGCGGCACCTCCTATCTGACAGCCCATATTCATAGTTCCTGAGACCACTCCTGCAAACTCTCGGGCAAAGTCGGCGGATACCGACCAGTAGCAGCTTTGCGATAGATACAAAGCACCCGCCCCGCATGCCAAGACAGCACTTGCAACCCGCGGATCATGTGCTCTCGAACCAACGACCAGGAGAATCGCGGTGCATCCGAGCGCAAACGCGGGCAGAACGCAGCGCCCCGAACGGATACTGACATGCCTCGCCAGCCAATCGCTGGCGACTCCACCGAAAAGAGAACCCAGTGTCATGGCGATGAAGGGAAGCATCGAGTACAGTGCGCTCGCCTTCAAATTCAGGCCGCGCACCTGGGCCAGATAAATATAGAACCAACTGAAGTAGATCCACGCCACGTAGCCGNNNNGGCCGCGGACGATGGCATCGAGTTCGCCGGAAGTCATCCAGGGATGTTCCTCGGGCGTATCGCGCGCGGCCAGGTACCATACCGTGCCCGATAGCAGACCAACGACGGCGCAGAACCAGAAAGAAGCGCGCCACCCAAAATGCAGAATGATTGCAGTGAGCAACGGCGGAGTGAGTCCCGACCCTATCCCGACGCCGCCGAAAATAATGCCGTTCGCCTTGCCGCGTTCCACCATCGGAAACCAGCGTTCAACAAACTGGTTTGCCGCCGGGTACATGATCGCCTCTCCGGCCCCAAGTGCGATGCGGACCAGAACCAGGACCAGCAGAGCGCCGCGCATCCCGGAGGGAACCAGAGCGGTCAGAGCCGTGAAGACTCCCCACCAGATCACGCTGAACGCCAGCAAGCGCCGCGGGCCAAAACGCCGCGCAAGAACTCCGCCGGGTATTTGAAAGGAGGCATAGCCGATGAGGAATGCGCTGAATACCCAACCCAGTCGAGCATTGTCGATCTTGAATTCAGAACCGATCTGGACACCGGCAATCGAAATATTGGTGCGATCGAGGAATGCGACGGCGCTCAGGACCAGGAGCCACAGCACCAGCAGGTAGCGTACAGGCGGCCCGCTCCCATGCTTTCTGGCCGGAGATCTAATCATCTTTTCAATTCCGTTGACATTCCTTCCGAGGCCCACGGTCATGAAATCTCAGACCTGCCTGTGATGCGGTCATGCCGTGGGTTGCGTTGGGTTCAGGTTCGGCGGTCAGGGCTCAATCCTCCGTGCGCGCCCTTGCCTCGGCCAACATCGTGTCGAATTCACTGCGCGGCATTCTCAGCTTGTCGGGATGGGCGTCGATCCACTTGGCAAAGCCGTCATACTTCTTTCGATTCCATCCCCCTTCGAACTCTGCGCCGTTCCTGCCTTCGCGGTTCAGTTCGAAGTTGTAGTCGTCCTTGAGCCCGGTGAATTCAGCCGAGCCGATCGCCTTTTCGGCAAGGATTGCGGGAACGAAAAGAACTCCTTCTGTCTTGGCCAAAACAAGGTCCCCCGGCAACACCACGGCCCGTCCAATGCGAATCGGGGCATTGATCGAGGTCAACTCCATCTGCGCCCAGGCGGAGGGATCGTAGCCGCGATAGAAGCCGTTGAAGTCGGGAATTTCCCGGTTTTCCTCCTGGTCGCGTATGCCGGCGTCGAACACGAATCCCGTATGCGTGTGCGCGGCGATCCCGTTACCCAGATTGGAACCGATCAAGGTGCCTTCAACGATCTTGCCAAAGCCATCGGCGACGTAGACGTCCCCGATTTGCAGTTCATTGATGGGCCACATATTGGTTCCACCCACCCGTCCCTCGGCTTTGCCCTCGGTGGCGATGGCTTTGGCCATGTCCGGCCGCAGCGGCATATATTGCGCCGTGAGGGCGCGGCCGGCAAATGGCTTTTCAATGTGAAGAGCCTGCCAGCCTGCTTCGAACTGATTCTGATAGCCCTGCGCGCGCAAAAAGTCCCAGATGTCTTCGATGGACATATCCACTGCCCGCTTGAGCAATGCGTCCGGTAACTTCGGCCGGCCATCGGGGAACCGATCGCCCTTCCAATCCGAGGTGTAAAAGAGCACCTGGTCGCGTGTCATCTTCACCTGGCTCATTGCCGGGAAAACCCCCACAAGCGCGAAGGCCAACAGGGTGGTTCCAATCACATGTCTCATGCAATTCTCCATATTGCGGTCAGTTCTCTCTGCCAGTCCTGGCCGTTACTGCTTGATCAAGGTACCGTCCCGCAGCCGTATCTCTCCCCAGCCGCCATTCAATGGGCTGGCCGTAAATGGCGATTTGGCCGCTTCTTTCTCATCAACCTCAATTCCCCACCCAGGCTTCTCACTCACCCACAGATATCCGTCTTTCATCTCCGGACATCCTTGAAAAATCGCCTGCGTCCGCTCATTGAAAGGTGAGTACTCCTGAATGCCGAAGTTATAGCTGACCAGATCTAACGTGACGTTCGCCATATGTCCAACCGGTGAAACATCGCCGGGACCGTGCCATGCTGTTTTCACGCCAAACTGCTCGGCGAGGATTGCAATCTTGCGCGCCGGACTGAATCCGCCCACCTGCGACAGATGCACGCGGATATAGTCGATCAGCCGTCCTTCGATCAGCGGCTGCCATTCATGCGGATTGTTAAAGAGTTCGCCCATCGCGATAGGTGTGGCGCAATTCTGCCGAATCTGCCGGAAGTAATCCAGATCTTCCGGTGAAAGCGGATCTTCAAGGAAAAACATTCGATACTCCTCGGCTTCCTTGCAAAACTGCACTGCCTCGTTGGGCGTCAGGCGCTCATGCATGTCATGAAGCAGTTCGATATCTTCGCCCAATTCGCGGCGGCAGAATTCAAGCAGCTTCAAATTGCGGCGCATGGCGTAGGCAGGCTCGAACACAGGCTTATCGTGGAGCGCCATCGGCCGTTTGTCACTCGTATGAGCCGCGCCGTAGCCCGCCATTCCGGGAAGCTCCACCTGAACGCGCACGTTGCGAAAGCCCTGTTCGATGTACTTCTTTGCGCTTTCGACCACATCCTGAAACTCGGCACCGCTGGCGTGGGTGTAGCAATCGACGGCTTCGCGACATTTTCCGCCAGCGAGTTGATAGACGGGCATTCCGGTTTGCCGGCCCTTGATATCCCAGAGTGCCTGATCGATGCCGCTGAGGGCGTTGTTCAGCACCGGGCCATTCTTCCAATAAGAGCTGTCGTAGCAGGACTGCCAGATGTCTTCGATACGGTCGGTTGGCTTATTCAGCAGGAAAGGCCTGAGATAATTTTCGACGGCGGGCTTGACCAGATCCGCCCTCTGCGTAAATGTGGCGCAACCGTAGCCATAGAGCCCAGCCTGATCCGTGGTGATCTTGACCACCGTCAGGCGCACGCCGGCGGGCTGGCATTCAATTACGCTGATATCTTTGATCCGCGGCTGCGGGGTTCCCCGCAGCGCGCGCGCAACCTGTTCCTGTGCTTCCACGCAGCGGGGAGCAAGGGCGAACATTCCCGACCCTGCGATGGTCTTCAAAAAATCACGCCGCTGTGAATACATTTCTCAGTCCTCCCGCAATTCACCTGCAACCTCGTCGGACATCAGCCAAAGAACTGAATCCAGGCAGAGTCTAAATTCAGCTTTCAAGGCGACGAGCCAGTTTACCCTTCCATTACTCTTTTTTTGGGGACCAGTACGGTTTCGAGGCAAATATCCGTAAAACGGTCACATTCCGGATTGCCCACAATCCTCTCGGAACCCGGCGTGCGGGTCGTCGTGAGCAATTGTTCGCTAGTAAGATGAGAACGTGCTCGTCGCTGATGCGCTTCGCAACGAAATCCAAAACAATGGCTTTGCAATCTGCGAGGGCGTTCTGCCTCCAGAAGAAATAGCCGGGCTGCTGGATGCTCTGGGCAGAATTGGCGAGTTTGGCTCTTTGCAGAAACGCGGTGCAACCTTCGCCATTCGCAACCTTCTAGACACATCATTGGAAGTACGTGAACTTGCCAAATCAGATGTGGTTCGCAGGCTAGTTGAGGCCGTTCTCGGTCCCGAGTCCTTCGCGGTACGAGGCATTCTCTTCGACAAAATACCTGACGCCAACTGGAAAGTCCCTTGGCACCAGGATGTCACAATCGCCGTTCATGAGAAAGTTGAGGCAGAGGGCTTCGGACCTTGGTCCATCAAGGCCGATGTCCTGCATGTTCAGCCTCCCGCTTTTGTCCTCGAACACATGATCTCGGTTCGATTCCATTTGGACCCCTGCGGTGAAGACAACGGTGCATTGAGAGTGATCCCCGGATCGCACTTGCAGGGTCGAATCCCAGATGAAGAGATCGCCAGAATCCGAGAAGAAGTTCCAGAACGAATCTGCGCGGTGAGAGCCGGAGGAGCGTTACTGATGCGACCGTTATTACTTCACGCATCGTCTCCGTCTCGCGTACCGGGCCATCGCCGAGTCGTCCATATCGACTTCGCTGCCGTCGAGCTTCCGAATGGCATGCGATGGTTCTCTGAGAAATCGTAGACTTTATGGGCCTAGAGAATATAGAGATCGTCCTGCGTACCGAGGAGACCTTCAATATCAATCTTCCTGATGATGAGTGCAGCAAGGTCGTCACAGTCGGAGACCTGTATCGTCTGGTGTTGAGCAAGCTCGAATTGCCTTACGTGCAGGCAAAAGAAGTCGAAGCCGAAACGCATGGTAGAGATCGCTCGCATCTGAGAATGCCGAGCCTATCTTCATGGTCTCCGCCCGACGTGTGGCTGCCCCTCAAGGGCATTATTGTGGATCAGCTTCAGGTCAAAGAGGAGGATGTAAAGGAGGAAGCTGCATTTATGCATGATCTCGGTTGTGACTAGCCAACTCCGATCCGTGGACCGCGAGTTGCACCATTTTTGGTAAGGGAAGGGTAGTCCACCATCTAGGCTGAACATTGGTCCGCTTCAACCACAGTGCTGGTCACTATCACTGCGGCATCTTCAGCGTCTCAATCGGCTTGGCCAGCGCATACTTGCCCAACGCCAGCACGTTCGCCTTGGGCGCGCCCTGGTTTAGAAGCATGAAAATGAAGGAGACGATCTTCCCCTTCGCCACAAAAACCAGCGCCTGCTTTGTGTAGTTCAACTGGTAACCCGCGACATTCTGGTCGTGGTTTTCAGAGTAGTAGGCTTTGTCGCCGAGTCCGGGGACAAGTGTGCTGCCATAGGGAAGCTGGGTGAACTGCTGGTCCTGCATGGTCTTGTAGATTCCTGTGTAATCGGAAGTATCGGCCTTGATCCAGATCGGTCCCGCGGCCTTGCCTTTGTAGTCGCACCCGTTACCGCCCTCGGTGTTTGGCATGGCGGTGAGCGGTGTTGTGATGCCAAGTGTGGACTGCACCACGGACGCAGGCACAAGATCGCACAGGCTCTGCGCATGCATGGGAATTGCCGTGACGACGCAAGTGACAAGGATGGCGGCCAGTCGCGAAACGGCCAAGGTGAGATTCATTCGCATAGGGACTCTCCTGACGCTTCGGACTTTTTGAATTTGATTCGCCCGGTTCCGGAAATCGTATCATGCATGCGGAACCCTANNTAGTACCCCAGCCCCCTCACAACTGCCCGAATCCGCTCCGCGCTCTCCACCAGCCCCGCCTCTTCATCCACCGTCATCGGAATCGGCAGTGGCGCCTCAATCACTTTTCGCCCCACAGTCCATCTGGGCCATCGTTGCGTGGTGCATCACTCTTTACACCGGGAAGAAGCTGGACTGACCTGCGCGAGAGTGTGAACCCGAAAAGGAATGAGCCACCGCAATTTAGACCGAACTCAATTCTCACGT
>PLKY01000115.1 GCA_003140785.1 Acidobacteriaceae bacterium
AAACAATAGCGAGGTTCACCAACCTTTTCAACTCCGCCCGCCGCACACTGTGACGAATCACGGCCGAACCTGACCGGATTTGACCCAGTACGTCCGAAGCGGAACGCCGTTCTCTTCCAGGCTGCTACCCTATTTGGGTGCAGGACCCTGCCCACTCCGCTGTGCATTCCGCTTCAAAAACCCAGCCCGTTCCCATGCCCGTTCCTATGCTTGACCTGAAGCGGCAGTACGAGCCCTTGCACCGCGAGTTACTCGAGGCCCTCGGGCATGTACTGGAGACGCAACAGTTTATCCTTGGTGAGCCGGTAGCAGCCTTCGAAGACGCCGCCGCCCACCATCTCGGCGTCTCTCATGCGATTGGATGCGCGTCAGGCACCGACGCGTTGTGGCTCGCCCTGGCTTCGGCAGGCATCGGTCCCGGCACAGCCGTCCTCACCACTCCGTTCAGCTTCTTTGCCTCGGTCAGCGCCATCCTTCGCGCTGGAGCCCGTCCCCTGCTGGCCGACATAGACCCCGCTACATTCAATCTCAACCCAGCCGCCGTCCAAACTGTCCTGGCAGGCCCAGACGGCAACACGGTCAAAGCCATTCTTCCGGTACACCTCTATGGCCAGCCCGCTGACATGGTCCGGTTTGCCGGAATCGCCAAGACCCGCAGCCTCAAACTGGTCGAAGACGCCGCTCAAGCCTTTGGAGCTGCATCCGGCCGCGTTGCCGCCGGCGGCCTGGGCGACATCGCGGCGTTCAGTTTTTATCCCACCAAGAATCTCAGCGCAGCCGGCGACGCCGGCATGGTCACCACCAACTCCGCGGAGCTAGCCGAGCGCGCCCGCATGCTCCGCCAGCACGGAATGCGCCGCCGCTATCATCACGATGAAATCGGCTGGAATGCCCGCATGGATGGATTCCAGGGCGCGATCCTCAACGTAAAGCTCCGGTACATTGCCGATTGGAACCAGGCGCGCCACGCAATTGCAAGGCGCTACCATGCGCTGTTTCACGCCGCGGGCCTCACCGAAGCCGGCCCCTACCCCGACAAGGGCATCGTTCTGCCCCACGAGGTTCCCGGCAGCAAGCATGTCTGGCACCAATATGTAATCCGCACCAGGCGCCGCGACGCACTTCGCGACTTCCTCGCCGAGCGCAAAATTGGAAGCGAAATCTACTACCCCGTCCNNCGCAAAGACGAGCAGGAAACCGTCGCCGCCGCAATCGCAGATTTCTTGACCTGAGATTCGCCCTCACCCCGCAGTCCCTTGTCTCTCTGTCTCTCTGTCTCTCTGTTTCTCTGTTCCCTGTTCCCTTAGAATGATCCCAGCATGAAATGCCCCTATTGCGGCTTCGCCCAAGACCGCGTGGTCGATTCCCGCGAAAGTAAAGAAGCCGACTCCATTCGCCGCCGCCGCGAGTGCGAAAAATGCAACCGCCGCTTCACCACCTACGAGCGCATCGACGAAATCCCCTACATGGTCGTCAAGAAAGACGGCCGCCGCGAGCGCTTCGACCGCGAAAAAATCCTGCGCGGCCTGCTGCGCGCCTGCGAAAAACGCCCGGTCTCGTCCATTCAATTGGAGAAAATCGTCGACGTCACCGAGAGCTTCCTGATCGACGCACCGGAGCGCGAGCGCACCACCAGTGAAGTAGGCGAGCTGATCATGAACGAGCTCAAGGGCCTCGACACGGTCGCCTATATCCGCTTCGCCTCGGTCTATCGCGACTTCAAAGATGTGCGCGAATTCAAGCAAGAACTCGAAGGCCTGCTCGATAGCCATCGAACAAGCAAAGGTAAGACGTAAATGCAGTTTCGAGTTTCCCAGTTAGATTGGCCACGCATCTTGGTCACCCGTACTGCAGCGGCTCTTCTCGGGATTTCAGCAGCATTGTCAGTTTGTGCCCTCGCCATAATGCACTCCGACACCAACTTGAATGCACTGAGCTCTCTGAAGCGAGATGTGCTCTCGATCATAGGTGCGGCCAGCGCCTTCGGGTTCATTTCACTGATTATTTGTATGGCATTCTTCTGGTTGCGATGCGATTCCTCATCGAGGAGCTGGAGAACGATTTGGTTTCTAGTTCTCCTGTTCGGGTCGCTCTACGGAAGCGCTGTCCCCTACTACGCCTTCGTTTATCTTCCCGCCGTGTTTAGACAACTTCGCAATCCTGGAGATGAATCCTCTGATGCATCATCTGCGAAGCCGGACGTGGATCAAAGGCGAATCGGGCCGTTCCATCGCATACTGCTGTTCGGGTGGGGTTTCTTTCTAATCCCCGTCATTGGAATCCTGGTTTTCACCAGGATTTCTTCGAAGTTAACGGAGATCATCGCAATCGCGTTTTTCCTTGGGTCCGCAATCGTGATCTCGGAGAGCGTATTCCATGCGATTCTGTCGCTCTATCGTTCCGGCATGAGTCGACCGCCGAAAGACGGCGATCAAAGACACTAGGGCAGGTGGCGAACCCTAAGACGTCCGCGAATTCAAGCAAGAGCTGAGCGTTTGGGCTGTAGAGTTCTCGGCAGTTCCTGCGCGGCATCGACGATATCGCCGGAGCGCGCGACCCTACTACCCCCATGAAGATCGGGCGTAGAGAAGTGGCCTCTCTCCGCTGCTTCTCCAGAAGTAGACAAGGACGATCACACTTGCGATCGCCGCATACGCACACCACACCGAGGTAAACGCGTATCGCTTCACAGCGGTCACAGCCAGCAGAATCGCCAGGTTTGCTGTGCCCAGAATGACCATCGCTCTAACCTTCGAGAAAAAGAGCGAACCGCAAGTAGCGATGAGATAGAAAGCCGCGACGATCGTATAGTTGGTTGCTTGGTTGACATAGACAATGCTGTTTTCTCTGATGTAAATCTGCGTTGGGTACGCTGCCAATCCCCATAATATGTAGAGCCCCGTTGCAACGCCGATGCCGAGAAAAGGGAGCATGCGTCTGCGGCTCCTGCCATCGGGTTCAAAGAGCAGCACACCCAATGGCAAGAGGAAAGGCAAAAGCCCCTGCGCATACAACATGTAGGCCGCGCCCATATTGTGGGTCACAGCGGGCGAGAGAGTCCCATCCAATCCGAGCCAGACAAATCCCTCGATGAACTGGTGAATGGCGAATAGCGTCGGAAGCGCCGCAAAAAGCAGTTCACGCCGATGCTTCACTTTCGTCAGTGTGACGACGCCAACGGCTCCAAGAACACCGCTTCCAACAAAGTTCGCGGTTGCCGAAAAGCACATGTCTCGTCGTCTCCGGTACGTGGATTATACGTATCGTCGTCGTGGACGGCACGGCGACGGGAGGCAGAGGCGGGTGAGCCACCCGCCCGAAAGCCCCTTGCAAATTCGGAAGCTTTTTCCTCAAAACGAAATCGTCTGTTGCAATGGAAGATCCTGCGATGAGCTGCCAACCCGAAGGACGTAGCTTCCTGGAACGAGCTTCCACGAATCCGAAGCCTCGTCGTACACGGTAAGCCGGTCGCGACTCACAGGAACGGAAACCTGCTTCGACTCGCCGGGAGCTAGTTCTAATCGCGTCCAACCGACAAGACGCTTCGGCGGCTCGCCGGCTGAGTCGGGCAGAGAGGCATAGATCTGCGCAACCTCAGTGCCTGCGCGTTTGCCGGTATTTTTCACTGTGAACGAGACGGCGGTTGAATCGCCTGGTTTCACGGTGAGTTCGGAATAGGCATAGGTCATATACGAAAGGCCAAAGCCAAACGGAAAAAGCACCGCCTTCTTCTCGGCGTCGTACCACTTGTAGCCCACCTTTAATCCTTCGTCGTAATGCACATCGAAGAACGGACCAATGCCCATCGCCATTCCGATCATTCCTGGGGCGCCTACAAGCTTGGGTACCGGATGGTCCGCATCCGGCGTCGGTGGACCGGCATGAATTGGACGCGGTAGATCCGCTTCGCTCCGGGGGAACGTCAGTGGAAGTCTTCCTGATGGGTTCACATCGCCGAAGAGGAGATTGGCAATTGCCTGCGATCCGCGAATTCCCGGATACCAGGACTCAAGAACCGCTGCGACCTTGTCCAGCCATGGCATCAGCACGGGGCCGCCGGTTTCGAGCACAACAATAGTACGGGGATTGGCCGCTGCGACCGCTTCAATCAATGCGTCCTGGTTGTCAGGCAAGGAGAGACTCTTGAGGTCCATGCCCTCCGATGCATGTTGTACTGCGAACACAATCGCGACCTGCGATTTTTTCGCAAGGGCAGCTGCAGATGCAGGGTCGGTACCGGGATCGAATTGCACCACGGCGTGCGGGACCTTCTCTTCGATACCTTTCAGTGGGGCGGAACGCTGGTAGACTGCGACCTCAAAGAAACTAGTCAGCGGGTTCTTCAGCAACTCCGGCGGAGGCGGAACTGGGTTGCCACCCGCGGGCGAAACCTGCGACGATCCGCCGCCCGACATGACGCCCACATCGGCATGACCGCCGATCACCGCAATCGACTGAATGGATGCGGCGCTCAGCGGCAACAGGTCGCCCTCATTCTTCAAAAGCACAGCGCCCCTCTCCGCAGTCTTCTGCGCGACCTCGAAACCGCACATCACATTTGGGGATTCAGACTGCGGTGGATCGTCCACGATGCCTGCATCGAATTCCGTGCGCAGCACACGGTGCACCATGTCGTTCAGCCGCTCCAAGGGCACTTCTCTGGCTTCGACTGCCTTCTTCAACGGATCGCCAAAGGAGTCGTTGCCCGGCATCTCCACGTCGAGACCCGCCATCGCTGCCTTCACGGTGCTTTGCGTTGCGCCCCAGTCCGAGACCACGAATCCTTTGAAGTCGAAGTCCTTCTTCAGCACATCGGTGAGGGTGTACGGATTCTCGCACGCATAGGTCCCGTTGATCCGGTTGTAGGAGCACATCACCGCGCCCGCTCCCGAATCCTTCAACGCAATTTGAAACGCCAGCAGATCGCTCTCACGCATGGCCCGCTTGCCGATGATCGAGTTGACGACAATGCGCCCCGCATCCTGATCGTTGACCGCATAGTGCTTCACATCCGTGATGATGTGCAGGGCTTTTTCCGCCTTCAATTCCTGCCCCGCCAATGTTCCCGCAAGCAATGGGTCCTCGCCCTTGTATTCAAATGTGCGGCCATCGCGCGGTTCGCGAATCAAGTTGATGCCCGAGCCCAGCGACATGTTGAATCCCATCGCACGCATCTCGTGCCCAAGCATCGTGCCAATCTCATACGAGAGGGCCGGATCCCATGCGGCCGCCATCGCTTCCCCCGAAGGCAACGCGGTAGCGTAACGGCCCTTTACGCCGGCACCAGAGACACCTTCCACGGAATCCGTCATCTGCAGATCGGGAATGCCGAGCCGCGGAACGCCCGGAATGAAGCCCAGAACCGAAACAGCGCGCGTCGCGGGCCCGGACTCCACCGGTGCAAAGAGCGCCTGCCAGCCCATCCCGTGCAGGAGTTGAATCTTTTCATCCAAGGTCAATTCCTTGATCACCAGGTCCGCACGGACGTCGGGAGAGAGGCTCGTGTCGGACCATGGATAGTGCTTTGGTTGAGCCATTCCAGGAAACTGAGCATGCGCCCATGTGCCGGTGAAAAGTGTGATCAACAAGAATGCGACCGAACAGGCAGCGTGCTTTCTAAACTTCAGTTCCATCATGAATTCAATTGCCTTTCTGATTCCGTTGGCGTCCCTTCGGAGATGCGCCGCTGAGAACGGATCATGTTAGTGCATTCGTTGTGAAACAGCCATTTTTTCGAGTCAGACCCGCTTCATTCACCAAAGCGAGTGGAACTAGAACGCTGATGAAAACAACCGCGAATGTCCCTTTGCGCATTTTTTCTCCTCTTTCGCCAAAATAGAGTCAGACCGGATCTCCGCCGCGCGCGATCCCTACTCAGGAACGCGCTCTAACTCATCTCCGCAGAGGACTTTGCGACTAACCCCTTTGCTTCGCGCGAAGAAAGAACATAAGCCCTTTCCGCAGACGACTTTGCATATAATCCCTTTGCCGAGATGACTTTACAGCAGATCTCTTTCCGTAAACGGCAGAAAACAAGTAACTTGCTCCAGATACCCCAGGGGGAGGGGTACCCACTGTATCTTCTAATCAGAAGCCATGCCAGAGACAAAGACACATCGCATCACCCTCATCCCCGGCGACGGCATCGGCCCCGAAGTCACGCAAGCCGTGGTCCGCATCCTCGAGGCCACCGGCATCAAGTGGGAGTGGGAGCGGCACGCCGCCGGAGCCGAGGCCTTCGAAATCTTCGGCGAATACATTCCCGCCGCGCTCTACGAGTCCATCGAACGCAACAAGGTCGCGCTCAAAGGCCCGGTGACCACGCCCATTGGAGGCGGCTTCAAGAGCATCAACGTCACGCTGCGCAAAAAGTTCGACCTCTTCGCCAACTTCCGGCCCATCAAAAATCTTCCCGGCATGGAAACAAAGTGGCCCGGCGTCGACCTCATCATCGTGCGCGAGAACACCGAGGGTGAATACGTCGGCCTCGAGCACGAGGTCGTTCCCGGCGTTGTCGAGAGCATCAAGGTCATCACGGAAAAAGGCTCCACGCGCATCGCGAAGTTTGCCTTCGAGTACGCGCGCAAGCACGGCCGCAAAAAGATCCACTCCGTGCACAAGGCCAACATCATGAAG
>PLKY01000386.1:0-4331 GCA_003140785.1 Acidobacteriaceae bacterium
GCCCATGTCTTGCGTCAAGACACGGGCCCGCTGTTCACTGTTCACTGCCCGCTGATCACTGCGTCACACCCGTGCGCCGCCGGAGGCCTTGATGAACTGCCCAGTGACCCAATAGGAGTCATCGGAGGCTAGGAACGCGGCGATGTCAGCTATGTCCTGTGGTTGGCCGATGCGGCCAAGCGGAGNNGAATCTTCTTCGGTCCAAGTTCGCCTGCGAGTGCGACGGTGATCGAGTCGAGTGCGCCTTTGGTGGCGCTGTAGACCGATGCGGCAGGAATGCCCGCCGCGGCCACCGAGCCAATGTTGATGACACTGCCGCCCTTGGGATCGAAGTGCTTGAGGGCTGCTTGTGTAGTTAGCAGCAGACCGAGCACGTTCACGTTGAACTGCTTGTGGAAGTGCTCCGGCGTGACGGCTTCGAGCGGTCCAAACTCGTAAATGCCGGCATTATTGACCAGGATGCTGATGGGTCCAAGCTCTTTCGCAACGTTCGCGACCAGCGGCCCGATGGTGTCGGGATCAGCCACGTTAGCCTGCACGGCAATGGCTTTGCCGCCGGCCTGCTTGATCTCGGCTACCACTTTGTCTGCGCCCGCCTTGCTGCCTGAGTAGTTGACTGCGACGGCCGCGCCGCGCGCCGCGAGCTCGCGGGCGATGGCTGCGCCAATGCCTTTGGATGCGCCGGTAACCAGCGCGACTTTACCTTGAAGATTGCTCATAATCTCTGCTCCGGTCGGAATGCCATCGTTTCGACATTTCGATAACTATCGAATTGATTAGCCCAAGGAGGAATAGGATTCAGGAGCTTTGTGGAAATTATTTCTGGGGGGGTTCTTCAGCGGGAGACGCACGAGGCTGAATCGAGGGACTGAAGGCTTTCTGCTAAGGCGTCGAGGACGCCTGGGCGCAGCTTGAGATTGTGGAACTTACCCATTCGTTCGATCTCAATTAGGCCCGCCGTTTCGAGCTCCTTGATGTGGTGCGAAAGGGTAGCGGGCGCAATTTTCAGCGCCGCCTGGGCCTGCGAACAGCCCAGCGGGCAGTTGGCTTTGGCGATGCGTTCGAGCAGCTCAAATCGACGCGGATCGGCCAATGCCTTCAATATTGCCGTACGTCGGGCACGCGTCAGACGCGGTGTTTTTGCCGGGGTCGCCGAGGTTGAAGTCGTTGAAGTCATCGCTGTCTGCTCAGTCTTTGGATGCAATAGTAGCGCAGCGGGATTGGAGTATCGCTCAGCGGCCTGCATTTGTGTCCATTCCAGTTCGAACGGGGGTAGAATAGGTTCGCCTGGAGACGGGGTAAGAAGGGAGATTCTGCCATGAGCAATCTTCTCTTGGTCTTTACGGTGGTCTTCGTGCTTGTGATCACAATGGCCTGCGTCGCAGGGATTGTAGTGATGCTCGGCAACATCCACCCGAGGGATGATCCGCCATGGCGTAAGCGAAAGACGGGACACCCGTCTGCCACTGCCCATCACCTTTTCAGATGACGTACATTAAACGCGGCTGGAGTCGGCAGGCACGACGGCATTTTTTTCTCCGACGGCAAGAAGCGTCTGGAACTGAGGAGCTTCGGAGTCTCTATCGACAACCGATGCCTGCGCGTCGAGAAAACCTGCGTTCGACAGCATGGATTCGATCTCAACTTCACAGAAGCCGAGCCATTCATCGGCATACAGCTCACGCGCTTCTTCAAAGCGATGTTTCGCAAGGTCGAGAACGACGATGCGCCCACCAGGACGCAGAATTCTCAAGGCCTCGCGCACGGCTCGTTCCGGATGCCCCGCGTGATGCAGGGACTGCGAGAAGAAGGCGAGATCAACAGCGCCATCGTCGATGGGAAGCTCCTCCATATCGCCCAGGCGGAACTCCACATTGCTGACACCGTGGCGGAGGGCTTGCTCGCTGGCGACATCAAGCATTTTTTGCGACGAGTCGACGGCGATGACGCGTGTCGCTGCTTGTGCGAGAAGAAGCGCGAAACTTCCATCGCCCGCGCCTAGATCTGCAATCACCATCGGAGGCAGCAGACGCAGAAAAGCTTCGGCGAGGCTCTTCCAGGATTTGCCTGGAACGTAGTCGCGGCCGAGACGTCCGGCGACGCTGTCGAAGAAAGCGCGCATCTTATCTTGCCGCTTCTTCACTACGCGGCGCATGGCAGCCTGATCGGTTGCGGCTTCGGCAATTTCGCGTTGTGCCTGGGCGAGCAAGTCGACCATCATGCTCCCGGCATTTTCCGCCGATGGACGATAGAGACTGCTCTTGCCGGTCCGCCGGTCCTCGACCAGGCCAGCCTGCTTCAACTGGGAGAGATGGGTGGAGATGGTGCTTTGGCCCATCACCAGAATCTCCTGCAACTCCGCGACCGAGAGCTCTTCGTCCTTTAAAAGCAAGAGGATGCGGAGCCGGCTGGGATCGGCGGCAGCACGCAGGATTTTCACAATTGACGCCATGGAAGGTTTCTGCTACATATCAATATATCACGATTTGACGATATAAGGAGTAACCGATGGCCCCTACGACACTCGAAGTTACGCAAGCCGAATATAAAGTTGCTGATTTGTCCCTGGCCGAATGGGGCCGGAAGGAAATTGCGATTGCCGAGCACGAGATGCCCGGCCTGATGGCGATCCGGAACAAATACGCGGCAGCAAAGCCACTCGCAGGTGTGCGCATCACCGGCTCGCTGCACATGACGATCCAGACCGCGGTGCTGATTGAGACGCTGACGTGCTTGGGCGCCGAAGTGCGCTGGGCGAGCTGCAATATTTTCTCCACGCAGGACCATGCGGCGGCGGCGATTGCGGCGAGCGGTGTGCCCGTGTTTGCGTGGAAGGGCGAGTCTCTCGAAGAGTACTGGGATTGCACCTATCTCGCTTTGAGCCACAAAGGCGGCAAAGGGCCGCAGCTTGTTGTCGATGACGGCGGCGACGTGACGCTCCTCATCCACAAGGGCTATGACCTTGAAGAGGGCGACAAGTGGGTCGATACACCGTCGGGCAATCACGAAGAGCAGGTCATCAAGGATTTGTTGAAGAAGGTCTATGCTGAAGACCCGCAGCACTGGCACAAAGTCGTCAAGGAATGGCGCGGCGTTTCTGAGGAGACGACCACCGGAGTGCACAGGCTTTACCAGATGCTCGAAAAGGGCAAGCTGCTGGTGCCGGCAATCAACGTGAATGACTCCGTGACGAAGTCGAAGTTCGACAATCTCTATGGATGCCGCGAGTCGCTGGCTGACGGCATCAAGCGCGCGACCGATGTGATGGTCGCCGGTAAAGTCGCGGTGGTGTGCGGTTACGGGGATGTGGGCAAGGGATGCGCGCACTCGCTGCGCGGCATGGGTGCGCGCGTCATCGTGACGGAAGTCGACCCGATCAATGCGCTGCAAGCGGCGATGGAAGGATACGAAGTGACCACCGTCGAAGACACGTTGGGCCGCGGGGATATCTACGTAACCTGCACCGGCAACGTGGACATCATCACGCTTGAGCACATGAAGAAGATGAAGGACCAGGCGATTGTCTGCAACATCGGCCACTTCGACAACGAAATCCAAATGGACCGGCTCAACGAAGAAAAGGGCGTGAAGAAGCTGAACATCAAGCCGCAGGTGGATGTCTACACCTTCCCGACCGGTAACAGCATCTTCATTCTGGCCGAAGGGCGCTTGGTCAATCTTGGCTGCGCAACGGGCCATCCGAGCTTCGTGATGTCGAACAGCTTTGCCANNTGGACGAAGAAGTGGCGCGGCTGCATTTGGAGAAAATCGGCGTGAAGTTGACCACGCTGACCAAGCCGCAGGCGGACTATATCGGCGTGCCGGTGGAAGGGCCGTATAAAGCCGAGTTCTACAGGTACTAACGCATCACCGATTGCAGTCGCGGGCCGCATGCGCGGCCCGCTGCATTTGACCTAAATCTAGATTAGGGTGTCCAACGGATGAACTCGCAGCCAAGCTTTTCCTTCGAGTTGTTCCCTCCGCGCAATGAAGAAGCTGCGGCCAAGTTGCCCGCAGTGCTGCAGAAGCTGGCTGCGGTGCATCCCCAGTATTTCTCTGTCACACACGGGGCAGGGGGTTCAGACCAGGACGGCACTTATCAAACGCTCCTGACAATAGTGCAACACACGGGCGTCGAAGTTGCTCCTCATCTGACGTGTATTGGTTCGACGCGGGAAAAAATCGCCACACTGCTCCAGCGCTACAAGGACGCGGGCGTAAAGCGAATCGTTGCGCTGCGTGGCGATCTGCCGGCAACGGCGTTGAGCCCGTCTGCGCCGGGCGAGTTCCACTACGCCAATGAGCTGGTGACTTTCATTCGCGAGACCCAT
>PLKY01000386.1:4359-18905 GCA_003140785.1 Acidobacteriaceae bacterium
TACCAGCTTTGCGAACATAGTGCGCTTCTGCAACGGCTGCGGGGCGGAGCTGCCGCGCTGGATTCGCCTGCGGCTCGAACAACTTCAGGACGATAAACCGGCGCTACTCGACTTCGGAACAAGCGTGGTCACGCGGCTGTGCGAAACACTTTTGCGCAATGGCGCGCCAGGTCTGCACTTCTACACGATCAATCAGGCTGAGCCTACGCTGCGGATTTGGGAGAACCTGTCGGTCATTGCGTCAGCGTAATCGTGCGCACGTCTATTGTTCGGACCGCCGCTTCATTTCCTTCAGCGTGACCGTTTGTAGTTGAATACTTTGTGGAAAATCCGCCAGAGCGCACTGTGTAGCAGGTTGGTCTGTTCGGCTTTCAGCGCGGCGTAAGAGCGCTTGACGTAGACATCGAACTCTGGCGGCCAGCCAATTGTGGAGCGGCGCTCCCCATAATTGCCCTCGGCCCACTTGGCAAGCACCGCTTTGTAGCCCACGACGTGGGTGACGAAATCCAGCAGGCACTGCGGCATTCGTTCTTCGACAACCAGGTAGGCTTTCTGGATGATGATCTTCTCGCGAATGTCATTGAGCGGCATGAAAATCGTGGTCATCCAAAGCATCCAATCCTTCATCTCGGAATCGAGAATCGGATCGCTTTTTTCTTTTCCCTGGCGATTGAGCAGGGCGCGGTAGGCGATGTTCCCTGCTTCGGAAGCGACATACAGAGGACCGTAAAACTCATTGAGCCGCTTGTTTACCAAGCGCAGTTTGTCGCGACGCCGTGCCAGCATGCGGGCACTGAGAAATGTTATCAAATAGCCGGCGAAGGCCAGAATGATGGTGAGGATCGCCGCGTTCTGCAGCACGGTTGGAACGGAATAGGACGGGAATTCCATTGCGTGGAGAGTATACGAGCGAGCGTCGCAACTCCACTGTGACCCCGATTACCAGGGCTCCAGAGTCCTTTCAACACTGCGATTAGAAGCTCATTTTTTGCCGCGTGCGCCGGGCGCCTTTTTGGGAACGACCTGAATCTCGAAGATCTTCGGCCAGAGTTTGCCAGTGACAAAGAGGCGGTCGTGGGCGGAGTCGTAGGCGATGCCGTTGAGAACGGCTTCAGCGCTCGAATGCTGGCTCGCTGGGAGCAAGCCACCGAGATCGATCCAGCCTAGGACTGCCCCCGTTGCCGGTGAGATCCGCGCGATGCGATCCGAGTGCCAGACATTCGCATAGATCTGGCCGTGAATGAATTCGAGCTCGTTGAGTTGATCGGCTGGTTTGCCGTGGTCCGTCACGGTAATGCTTTTCGTTTCGTGGAAAGTCGCCGGGTCGTAGAAGCGCAGTGTCGCGGTTCCGTCGCTGAGGATCAGGCTCTTCGAGTCGTGCGTCAGGCCCCAGCCTTCGCCGTCGTACTGGAATGAGCGGAGAAAACGAAAGCTCGCGCGGTCGTAGACCAGCGCCATGTGCGACTGCCAGGTGAGCTGGATAAGCGTGCTGCCCCACTCTGTGAGTCCTTCGGCAAAGTACCTGCTCGGTACGTCGTGAAACTGCAAAATGCGGCCGGTTTCAAGGTCTTCTTCGCGCAAGGAGGATTTGCCTTCGATGCCGGTGCTTTCGTAGAGGTGGCCGTCGACGAAGATGAGGCCCTGCGTGAAGGCCTGCTGATCGTGCGGGTACGTGTGGACAATGCGGTAGCCGTCGGCCGCGAAGGTTTCACACGCAGTGCAAAGTACAACGGCGGCAATGAAAGTGAAACGGCGAGCGGCTCGGCAAAGCATCTCAGGCGATTTTAGTGGGAACGATGCGCTCGCCTGAAATCAGCTTCCGCCGAGATAGATGAAGCGAAGAAGGAACAGAACAGCCAGGATATAGAGAAGCCAGTCCTGTTTGCGGTAGTTGCCCGTGGCCAGGTGAAGCACGGCCCACGCAATGATGCCGAAGCCCAGGCCGTTGGCAATGGAGTACGTCAGCGGAATCAGAATCAGCGTCAGAAAGGCAGGAACGGCAACCAGCGGGTCGTGCCAGCGAATCTCTGTAATAGTGGCCAGCATGAGCGACCCCACGAGGATCAATGCTGGAGCCGTTGCGGCTGAGGGAACTACACCGACGAAAGGCGCGGCGCCGACTGCGGCAAGAAAAAGTAGTCCGGTCACAATGGCCGTGACGCCCGATCGTCCGCCGGCAGCGACGCCTGCTGTCGATTCCACGTAGCTTGTGACCGTAGATGTGCCGACCATCGAGCCGAAGACGGTCGCTGTGGCGTCGGCCAGCAGGATCCGGTTCAAGCGCGGAATCGAGTGATCGGCGGCAAGCAGACCGGCGCGCTTGGTGACGGCGACGAGCGTGCCGAGGTTGTCGAACAGGTCGACGAAGAAAAAGACGAAGATGATTTCGAGCAGGCCTTTGTTGAGCGCGCCGCGTATATCGAGTTTCAGGAATGTGCCGGCCAGGCTTTGAAAGCCGCCGCTGGCGGGCGTCCAATGCACAATGCCCATGGCCCAGGCGATTCCTGTAATCACAAGAACGCCGATAAGAATGGAGCCGCGGACTTTCTTGATTTCAAGGGCAACCATGAGGATCAGGCCCAGCAGAGCGAGCGCCGCCGTTGGATTGCGAATGTTGCCGAGGCCGACGAGCGTGGCGGGATCGCTGACAACCAGGCCCGCATTGCGAAAACCGATGAAGGCGATGAAGAGGCCGATGCCGCTGGCGACGGCCGCGTACAGTTCGTGCGGAATCGAGCGCAGAATCATCTGCCGGATGCCGGCTGCGGTGAGCGCGAGAAAGATGACGCCGGAGAGAAAGACTGCGCCCAGTGCGGTCTGCCAGGGGATGTGCATTTTGAGGCAGACGGTGTAGGTGAAGTACGCGTTGAGGCCCATGCCCGGCGCAAGAGCGATGGGATAGCGCGCGATGATGCCCATGAGAATAGAGCCAAATGCGGCCGAAAGGCATGTAGCTGCAGTGACCGCGGGCAGCGGCACGCCGGCTGCGGCGAGGATGGCGGGGTTGACGAGCACGATGTAGGCCATCGTGAGAAAGGTCGTGACTCCGGCCAGGATCTCCGTGCGCCAGTTGGTCCCCAGATGAGTGAATTCAAAATAGCGTTCGAGCTGTTTGAGCATAGGCGGGTGACCTTAGAAAAACATAGACATCGCTCTACGCAAAGAGATTTATGCAGTGTGCCGCAGTTTGGGCGGCGATTGATTCTTGTTAGTATTGAGAATCCATGCAGCCGAACCCAGGAAATCTTCGACGCTTGACGCCCGTCTTGCGGGCCGTGCTCGAGGTCGCGTTTATCGTGTTTCTGTTTTATTCAAANNTATGCGTTGAACGACATACTCACACGAACAAATCTCCTGATCGCGATGATCTCGGCAGTCATTGGATATGTGGGATTTGAAACTCTTCGCAAGAAGCTCTAGCGCGACAAGAGCCTTGCTGCGTCTTTCGCGAAATAGGTCGCGATGAAGTCCGCGCCGGCACGGCGGATGCCAACCAACGACTCGAGGATGGCGCGGTCACGATCGAGCCAGCCCTTTTCAAAGGCGGCCTGGAGCATGGAGTATTCGCCGGAGACCTGATACGCGCCAATGGGCACATCGACGCGTTCGCGGGCGGCAAGGATCACATCGAGGTAAGGCATGGCCGGTTTCATCAGGATCATGTCCGCGCCTTCTTCGAGATCGAGATCGATCTCGCGCAACGCCTCGCGCAGATTGGCGCCATCCATTTGATAGCTTCGGCGGTCGCCAAATTGAGGCGCCGAGTCGGCAGCTTCGCGGAAGGGTCCATAGAACGCCGAGGCAAACTTGGAGGCATAGCTCAGGATGGGCGTTTCGGTGAGACCGTTCTTGTCGAGGTCCTCACGGATGGCCGCGACACGGCCGTCCATCATGTCGCTCGGAGCTACGATGTCGGCTCCGGCACGGGCGAGGCTGGTTGCGGTGCGAGCCAGAAGTTCGAGAGAAGGATCGTTGTCGACGGCAAAGCCGTCCCCAGTTTTGACCACGACGCCGCAGTGGCCATGGCTGGTGTACTCACAGAGGCAGACGTCGGCGATAAGGACGAGCTTTTTGGCTGCGGCGGTTTGTTTGAGCGCGCGCAGGCCTTGCTGCACAATGCCGTTTTCGTGCCACGCGCCGGTTGCCTGTTCATCCTTTGCATCAGGGAGGCCAAAGAGCAACAGGCCGCCGATGCCGAGTTGCGCTGCCTCTTCGGCTTCGCGCAGCGCTTCGTCGACGGAGAGATTGAAGACTCCCGGCATGGAACTGATGGCGTTGCGCACACCACTGCCGGGACGAAGAAACAAGGGGTAAATCAGGTCACCGGGATCAAGCGCAGTTTCGCGAACCAGCGCGCGGAGTGACTCCGTGCGACGCAGGCGGCGCATGCGATTCTGCGGAAAGCCCATAGGGAAATTGTAATCGCCCCAGCTTCATTCGGCCCGCAATGCGTCGGTTGGATTCACCGAGGCAGCGCGCCGTGCCGGTACGAAGCTAGCCACAAGAGACGCGAATGCCAAGAGCAATGCCACACATCCCAACGTCGCAGCATCCCAGGCCTGTACGCCGAAGAGCAGCTTGCGGATCAAGAGCGAAGTGCCCACGGAGCACACGAGCCCGATGGCGAGACCGGCGACCGTCAACCATCCGGCCTGCCGCATGACGAGCGAGTAGACTGAGCTGCGCTGCGCCCCGAGGGCCATGCGGATGCCAATCTCCCGCGTTCGCTGGCTCACGGAGTAGGCAATGACGCCATAGAGGCCGACCACGCCTAGAACCAAAGCCATCGCAGCGAATCCGCCGACGAGGCTAAAAGAATGGTCGTGCGTCTGGTTGAGAGTGAAGTACTCCGTGGGAGAGATGGGCGCATCGAGCGGCCCCTCCCGCACATCATCGACCACGCCGACAATCTCCCACTCCGAAGGTCGGCCCCCTTCGTCATTGGCGATTCTTTGGCCAAGCGGGTTTTCACCGGGGAAGAATCTCCGGGCGAGTTCCTGATTGATGACAGCCACTCCGGGCTTGGAATCGTCGTCTGCTTTGGTGAACAGACGGCCGCGCAACAGGGGGGCTTTGAGCGTCGACAGATAGGCCGCGCTCACGTGGCGTTCATCGACGTCGTTGTGTTCTCCGTGATAGGGCCGTGGCGGAAAATGGATGCGATCGATAGCGCAATCGCACTCCACGGGGAGCATACTGCTCATTCCGACAGATTCGCCGCCCGCCAGGCTTGAGACGCGGCGTTCAATTTCCTGATAGAGATTATCGACTTGAACGTCTGTCTTGAACATCGTGTCAGGAGCTGCGACGCGCACGGTGGCGAGGTGGCTTGGGTCAAATCCCAAAGGCACGTGGAGGAGACGGTAGAGGCTCTTTCCCAGCAGCCCCGCGCCAGCAAGCAGCACAACCGCCACGGCCAGTTCAATAACGACGAGGTTTGCTCCCAGCCTGCGCCAAAGCCGGCTGGCCACGCTGCGATCTGAGTCAGCAAGCCCGTCGCGCACTTTCTGGAAGGAGAGACGGAGCGCAGGCGTGGCGGCCAGCAACAGAGCTACGAGCAAACAGATGGCGGCGGCAAATATGACGGTGTGAGCGTTCAGCTCAACCCCTTCAAGAAACGGCACGTTGTCCGCGATGTCTTTGGGAATCAGGCCGCCCAGGAGCCTCATCAGCACGGCGGCAACGGTGAGGCCTGCCATGCTGCCGAGCAGGGCAAGCAAAAGGCCTTCAGTTATGAACTGTTGGACCAACCGGGCCGGCGTTGCGCCGAGCGCCCGACGAACCGCAATTTCGCGTCTGCGGCTTTCAGAGCGCACGAGGAGGAGGCTGGAGACGTTGATGCACGCGATGGCAAGCAGCAGGCCGGCGCCGCCAAGAAGCATGAGGAAGATGGGCCGCACTTGGCCGACGACAATCTCAGAGAGGGGAACGACGCTGGCGCTTTCGTCGCGACCTGGCGCAGGATATTGCTGACGCAACTGCGCTGCGATGGCTTTCATTTCAGCAAGCGCCGTGGGCAGAGAAACGCCGTCGCGCAGTCTCCCAACTCCGAGGAAGTTGTAGAAGTTCCGGGTGCGCTCGTGCGTCGACAAGCTGTTGATGGGGACCCAGAATTCGGCATTGCCAGCCAGCGCAAAGGTAAAAGACGGTGGAAGTACGCCGATTACCGTGTAGGCCTGGTTGTCGAGATCCAGCGTCTGTCCGATCAGATCACGACGTGCTCCAAAGCGATGGAGCCAGCCGCCATAACTGAGGATCACAACATTTGGTCCGCCGAGACGATCTTCGCCGGGGTTGAAATTGCGTCCGAGGATGGGACGCACGCCGAGAGTCTGGAAGAATCCGCCGCTGACTCGTTGACCCTGAACGGGCACTGCGCCGGAACCCGTGCGCAGAAGAAATCCGGCACCAGTATGCACGTCGAGCGAACTGAAGGATTTGTTCATGCGTTGCCAATCGCGGAAATCCGGATACGTGAGAGGCCAAAGCGGCTTGCCCACCTCACTCTCGTTGACTGACATCAGCCGGTCGGGATTCGCGTAGGGAAGCGGTTCGAGCATCGCCGTATCAACGAAAGCAAAGATGGCCACACAGGCCCCGATGCCCAGAGCGAGCACTAGGATCGCGATGACGGAGAAGCCAGGATTCTTCACGAACTGGCGAATTGCGAAGCGGGCATCGCGCACGAGATTGTCGAGCCAGACCAAGCGGTTCCTCAGATAGAAGCGCTCCTGGGTTGCGCGCACGTTGCCGAATTCGACTCGCGCTCTGCGGAGAGCTTCCTCGTCGCTCAACCCTTCGTTCTTCAGTCCGTCGGCTTCGAGTGCAAGATGCGCCTTGATCTCCTCTGCAAAATCCTCCGCGCTGCGCTTGTCTCGGAACATGGTTAAGCCTCCTCGCTCTTTGGTCCAGCGTTGCCTTCCAGAATCAGTTCCATCGCCCGCGTCAGCCGCTGCTACTCGCCTGTTTTCTCCATAAGCTGCTCTCGGCCCTTCGCCGTCAGCGAGTAGAACCGCGCCTTGCGGTTGTTCTCGCTGACGCCCCATTTGGCGCTGATCCACTTTTTGTCTTCGAGACGTTGCAGCGCCAGGTAAAGGGAACCGTGATCGACGGAGAACACTTCCTCCGACTGGCGTTGGATCAGGCGCGCCACGCCCTGGCCGTGACATGGTCCAAGCCGGAGAGTTTTGAGAATGAGCAGGTCCAGCGTCCCTTGCAGGAGAGTGATGCGGTCATCGTTGTTCTTTTGGGTAGGCATCCGACCCAAGTGTTGCACCGTTCGGGTCGGATGTAAACCTGAAGTGCAGGGAATAGGGAATAGGGAATAGGGANNGGATAGGGGATAGGGGATAGGGAATAGGGAATAGGGAACAGGGAATAGGGAATAGGGCGATGGGCCGATCCTGACAGTTTGGCGGCTCGGAACTGTCTCCGTTCCTCTGTGCCCGAGCGCCGGCCGCTCAAAGCTGGTCGTAGAGCGTGGTGTTGCGGTAGCCGAGCAAGGTAACCAGAGTCCAGATGCCGAGCGCGGTGCCGATAGGAATCCGGATCAGGGAGAAGAACGCGGCGACGATAGCCACCACGCGACCCCATTGCGTCCGCTCCATCAGGCCCCAGCCGGCGAGCAAAGCAAGCGCCGAGCGGACCAGCATGATGGACCATGCAAAATGAATCAGCGCCGGGCCGAAGCCCCATCCTGGACCAAAGGGACCGTGCCCCCAGGGGCCGAAGCCGTGATTGAGAAACGAATTGGCAAAGGCCATTCCGGCGAAGCCCAGCGCGAGCGACAGTCCCCCATAAACGAACCAGACAATGCTGAGGGCCTTGACGCGACTCGAGTAATTCTGGAGCTGGAAATCGAAATTAGGCACCATCGGCATGGGCGCCGCCATCACGACGGGGCGACCACAATGAGCGCAAACCGGCTGCCCCGGCGCGAGAGCCTGACCACATCCGCTGCAAAACATCGTTGCCTCCGAATTCCGTACTGAGCTTAATACGAAAGGGGGTCGACCTGTGTTCCAGAAAGATTGGAGGTTTGGATCGGGGAGGCGTCAGCGGTTGGCGATCGTCGGCCGCTGCTTTTCCCAATGTTCCTCATGGCGGTCATCGTGCAAGGTCAGGGAGACAATGCGGCCCTGGGGATCTCGTTCGACGGAGATGCGGATCAGGCTGATGCCATTCGGATAAAAAAGTGCAGAAAGCGACTCAGCTGCCAGTTCGTTGATTTCGCCATGAATGTTCTTCTGGAAGAGCTGGTCGCCCTGGCGGAAGAGGGTGACGGCAAGTGCGCCATGTTCGTCGAGATAGTCGCCGGTGAAGCTGTCGAGCTGCGCTGGGGTCAGCTTGAGTGCAGGTGGATGAAGGGGAATCACGAGGCGCTCGGCAAACGGCGGTGGTTCCTGCTTTGGATCGAGGCGGTGCGAGAGGAGCCAGCGAGGCAGATCGGGTTCAGTAAATGCGCGGAACCAGCAATCGTGTTTGAGACCCTGATAGACCCAATAACGCACGTGGCCGCCCGAAGCCTTGAGGGCTGCGAACATCAATTCGTCTTCGCGAACGGGCACCACCGGGTCGTCGCTGCCGTGAAAGGCCCAGATGGGTGTACGGCCGAGTGCGTGCGCATATTCGGCAGGGAGCGTCGTGGCTTCACGCCAGCGTTCCGGAGCGTAGCTCCAGAAGATGCCGCTGGCCGCGATAGCGATGGCCGCCCATCGTTTGGGATAGGTACGTGCCAATTCCCATGACCCGTAGCCGCCCAGAGAAAGGCCTGTGAGATAGGTGCGCGCGGTGTCGGCATGGAACTCAATGATTTCCTGATCGAGGGCCGCCATGGCCAACGTCATCATGTCGGGGTCGGTCCAGTAATGAACCTGGGGACACTGCGGCATCACGATGATGAAAGGCCAGCGCTCGGGGTGATCGCGGATCGCCTCAGGCAAGCCGATCTGCGTTTGCCACATGCCTTCCGCACCACGTTCTCCACGCCCATGGAGGAACAGGATGATGGGCCATTGCCTGCGATCGTCGCGCCGGAAGTCCTCGGGGAGATAGACCTGGAAGCGGTAGGTGACGCCGTGGAGATCGAGGGTGCGATTCAGGAAGCCGGTTTCCTGGAAGTTTTTGGGGTGTGAGAGGGCAGGACCGGCCAGCGCGCTTGATCTCGGGGGCACAAGCGGCGATGCGATCAGAAGTCCAACCGCCAGTGCTCTCGCGTAGGCGTGCATACGTTTACCCATCATACGGCCATGAATCCAGATCGGCGGCACGAGTAACGAAGACCGTACCTTCGATTTTCTTTCGTTATTCCTGACAAATTACTTACGAACCGGCATGAAAGAATGACCTTGTTCCGAACGAAGCCAACATGAGTCAACTTAATTCCGGAGACGCGCTCGACCACTACCGCATTGACGCCCCGGTTGCACGCGGCGGCATGTCTACGCTATACCGGGCGACCGATCTCAAGAATGGCCGACAAGTGGCGCTCAAGGTCCCTCATCCGGAGATGGAAGCCGAGCCAATTCTTCTGGAGCGTTTCAAGCGCGAAGAAGAGATCGGCCAGCTGCTGGACCACCCCGGCGTGGTGAAGACCTACGACGGCGAAGAACGCAGCCGGGTGTACATGGTGATCGAGTGGGTGAACGGCCGGCTGCTGCGCTCGATTTTGAACGATGAAAAGAAACTGCCAATTGAACGGGCGGTGACGATCGTTCTTCGCATTTGCGATGCGCTCGACTACATGCACAAGCATGGCATCGTTCATCGCGACCTGAAGCCCGAGAACGTGATGGTGGATGAGAATGACAATATCAAGCTGATCGATTTTGGCATCGCCATGAAGGAAGACGCGCGGCGGCTCACGTTTGTGAACCTCTCGGCCACGCTGGGCACGCCGGACTATATATCTCCTGAGCAAGTGAAGGGGCAACGCGGCGACCAGCGCAGCGACGTCTATGCGCTGGGCATCCTGCTGTATGAGATGCTGACAGGCCGCGTACCGTTTATCGGACCGAATCCACTGGCGGCGATGAACGAGCGCTTGCTGATTGACCCGCCTGCGCCGCGCGAGCTGAACGAGGAGATTTCCCCGGAACTCGAAGAGATTCTGTATCGAGCGCTGGAGCGCGACCCGCGCCACCGCTATGCGACGGCCCACGAGATGATGTGGGACCTCGAAAATCAGGAGCAGGTGGGCGTAGCAGACCGTGGGCCGCGGACGATTGGCCGGCGCGGCGTGAATAAACAATTGCTGCTCTATGCGGGGATGGCGCTGGTGCCGGTGATGCTGTTCGCGTTGATGCTGATCCTGGCGAAGCGGTGAGTAGTTAGCTTCTCGCGAATCAGAACCTCAGGCTGGAAGCTGTTTCAGGGTCTTTCGGGCTCGTCGGGACCACGGGCGTTCGCGACGGCGCAGATATCTGGGCATGGTCGGTTCCTTGTCGAGCACCTTTTGCGCCCATTGCCGCGCCTCGACGGTGCGGCCTTCGGATGCGAGCAGATCGGCAAAATTCAGGTACGTTTCCGACAGCGTCGATGGGCCGGTTACCTGACGAAACTGTGCTTCGGATCTTTCTTTCTGGCCGGTGAGTGCATAGGCTTGCGCCAGCAAACCGCCGGCTCGATAGAAATCGTGATTGGGATCTTTGGAGACAACCTTCTCGATGTCCGCCAATGCCGCTGTCGCATCGCCGAGCAGGATTGCGCAGACGCCGCGATGGTAGAAAGTTTCGAGCGTGGTGGAGCGCGCAGCGATGGCCTTGTCGAATGCGTTCCGTGCCGACTGCAGGTTGCCGCTCTCCATGAGCAATTCGCCGAGTTCCTCAAAATTGCCGGCGGAGGGGTTGTCGAGGATGGCAAGTTCGAGAGCCTTGATGCGCTTGCCGCGCGAGATGCCTTTGAAGGATTGATTCAGCAGGCCGGCGTCGGGAAGGACTTCAGCAAAGAAATAGACCAGCGCGCCGATGGGGCCGAGAAAAAGGATGATGTAGAGCCAATAGGTGTCGGGACGGCGGCGGATGAAATGAATGATCGCCGCGGCCTGGAGAAAAAGACCCCAGGGATAGAAGAGATGTGTCAGTGCTCCCATGCAGTTGTTTGTGCTGCGCCCGATTATAAGGTGTGTGCAGCGGGATGGGGCTTCTGCTTTTGTTGCACAAGCAGCAGCACTCTGATACCCCTCTGCTGGTTACGAGCGGGAGGGCGCGGTTGAACGAGTCTTAACCCGACGTGCCTGGGACACACCGAAGCCTCAATGGTACGAGTCGTCGCGATGCACGACGAATTCGGGATACGCTCCGCCGCCGAGTTCGTGCAGGTCCATACCGATGCGTTCACCATCGGGATCGACGCGGAACGGAACCACGCGGTTGAGCAGGGCGAAGAGCAGATAGATGAGCGGAAGCACGAGGCCGAGCAGCGTAGCGACGCCAATGAGCTGGGCGGTGAACTGCCCCGGTTGCGGCGCAAAGATGCCGGCAGCGATGAGGCCCCAGAGGCCTCCGGCAGCGTGGACGGAGACCGCGCCGGACGGATCGTCAATGGAGACCGCAAGCTCAAGAAACTCGACAAGCAGAGGCATGGCGATGCCTGCGACGAGGCCCGTGAAAATGGCGGTTGGCGGCGAGACGAGGCTGGCGCACGCGCTCGAAGTGACGAGTCCAGCGAGCCAGCCGTTGGCGCAGAGGCTGGCGTCGGGCTTGCCGAAACGGATGCGGGTAACGGTAAATGTAGCGGCCAGTGCCGCGGCAGCAGAGAGCAAGGTGTTGATCGCGGTGCTCGGGAGCGCGGATGGAGCGGCACCGAGCCAGAGCAGCGCTCCAGCCATGTTCCAGGCCAGCCAGCCGACGAGTGCAATGAGACAGCCGAAGAGAATGTAGACAGCGTTGTGGCCGGGCATGGCTGTCGAGAGCCCTTCCTTCGGGAATTTGCCGCGGCGGGGTCCCGCGATCCACACGACGGCGAGTGCGCTAAAACCGCCCAGAACATGGACCGTGGCCGCGCCGCCGACATCGAGAAATCCGGAGCCAAGCGAAAAGTTGAGGCCGAGCTGAGCGAGCCAGCCACCGCCCCAGATCCAATGCGAGACGAAGGGAAAAACCAGCGCAGCGAGGACAGCGGCGGAGGCAATGCCAGCAGATAAGCGCCAGCGATCGGCCCCCGAGCCCCAGGGAATGAGAACGGCGAGGGCCAAGGCAAGAAACTCGAACAGCAGGGCGAGTTGAGAACGCATCGGTGAGAGAGCGAGGCCATTGAGCGCGATGGGACCGGTGCCCGCCCAGTTCCACGGTTTGCCGGAGAAATGAAATACATGGCCGGGCCCCGCAGCGCCATCGGCGATGGTTGCACCAACCAACGCGAACACGATGACGGCGATCGAGATCATGGCCAGGCTCCCAAGCATCGACTGCGCTGCGGAGCGCGAGCGGCCAAGGCCGGCGTTCACGAGCGCGACGCCTGCAATAGCGAGCGATGCCAGCAACAAGAGCGGCAGAGCGAGAGCTAACGACACCTCACCGAGCGGCGGAGCGGAGAACGCGATCATGCGTGCGGTTCTCCCCCTTCAATGCCGCGGACGAAGGCGTGTCCGTGTCGGCCTGTTTTTGGCGCCATGTGGCCGCGAATGGCGACGCCCAGTCCCATAGCCTCGACGGCAACGCCGCACACGACGAATGCTGCGCGAAACGTGGGCTCGGGAAACAACAGGATGGCTGCGATGGAAAGGAAGAAACCGGCCGGCATGACGAGCAACCCTGCGTATTTCATAACCCGTTCCTTTACGGCTCGTCGTTCCGGGTCGGGGAGACCCGTGAGACTGCGCCATTCATTCGATAGACGACCGTCCTTCGAACACGCGGTCCGCAAAAAGAATCGCGATATGAGACGAACGGCAGCCGGTTGGAATGCCTTTATGAATTCTAAATTAAATGGCCGATAGCATCCGGTGAAGCCGGCGTTGTTGAAGATGAACCAGGCGCCTCGTCAGCAGCAGAGCTCGCTGGCCCTTACGTTTTCCTTTTGAATGTCGAGCAATAATGGCCTATGTATCGTCGTCTGAACCCGCGCCATCGGTCTCTCTCCGTAATTCTCGGTGTGATCACAATGGCCAGCGTGGGTGTTCTGCTCGTCTGGGATGCCGATCCGCACATATTTCCTGCAAGGGCGCATGATTTTCTGGGGGCATTTCCACTGGCCATGATCGCGCTCGCGTATCTCGTGTACCAGGCCGCGCACCGGCCCGCCCTCACGGAAGTGGTGAAGGCAATCTTGCTGGCTGTCGCATTTCTTTTTTGGGCTGCCAATCAATTGTGGCCCGATTTACGGCAGGCAACCTTGTTCAACGACATTGCCATTGCATTTTTTGTCTTCGATGTATTTTTGGTGATCGTAGGCTGGCCGGCGACGTCCCCCGATGAGGCTTTTGCGGAGACCTATGCGGCGCCGCTTGAGAAAAGGCGTTCTTGATGGCCTTCTCGTAGTGCGAGACAGCTAAGAGAGGTTTACGACGATGAGGAGCAGCAAGCCTGCAATCGGCGTTAAGATTTGATCATCGCAATCTCATTCTCTGGTACGCGGAACGCCGGGGCGATGGCGATGCTTTCCCTTCTTCGAGCCTTGTCACAACAAGTGCCTTATGAGCGCCATACAAATGTTTCGCAGGACGAACATTTTTTAAGTTTTGAACGCGACGAAAGCTTGCGCAGCCGGTTGTGACTGCTATATTGAGTTTTCGGGGTCAACAACGCACGGCTTCCCTCTGTATTAAAACCAAAAATAACCGCGAGGTATGTGACCGCCAACACGTCACTCATCGCGCGGCATAAGAACGAAAGAAAACAAAGCAGGAAAGCATTCATGGCGCAGATATTCGATCGCAGCTCCAATGCTTTGGCTCGGATGAGCCTGGTGTTGACGGGGCTTCTTGTGATCGCTCTCGGGGTTACGTTGGACGAGTTGCAGCGCTCTCCATGGGTTACCAGGCAGGGCCAGAGGCCGGAGCAGCCGGTGCCTTTCAGCCACAAACATCATGTGCAGGGTTTGGGACTGCAATGCCAGTACTGCCACGTGACGGTGGAGAAGTCGAGCTATGCGGGCATTCCTCCGACCAAGACCTGCATGAATTGCCACGCGCAGATCTGGACCAATGCGCAGCTGCTGGAGCCAGTCAGGAATAGCTGGGCCACGGGGCAGTCGCTGGTTTGGACCAAGGTGCATGATCTGCCGGATTTTGCGTATTTCAGCCACGAGATTCATGTGAACAAGGGACTAGGCTGCGCGACCTGCCATGGGCGCGTAGACATGATGCCGCTGATGTATGCGCAGAACACGCTGCAGATGGAGTGGTGNNAAAAATCTGCGGCCGACGGGACAGATTTACAACATGGCATGGGAAGCGCCTGCGGAAGATCGTCCAGTGTGGTGTTCGGTCGGCGATGACAAGACGGGCACGCCGACGGCGCAAAGCGTCAATTGCGTGACGAAGGATCCCGCTGCGAATCCCCAGGTGCTTGCGGAGTTGACGCCGCCCGCACTTCTCAAAACTGCCG
>PLKY01000190.1:0-11148 GCA_003140785.1 Acidobacteriaceae bacterium
CATTAAGTGAACAGTATTAGGGCTAGGGTGTTTTCGGGTACTAATCCTCTAAAGCCCGGCTCAAAGACCCGTGCACTAGATTGCCGAATTAAAGTCGAGGAACACCGGACTCATTACACTGACACATGCAGGGATTTACATATGAGGACCTATGGCTACCTCCTGGCGGCCGTTGCCTCTTGCAACGCTGCTAGCGTCGAATCGGGAGTTGCTGCAACACCGGCATGTCCTGCCAGGTAGTGGTGAATGTCCGAGATAACTACGGAGCCTTCGCCTACTGCGGAGGCCACCCGCTTTACTGAATCGGATCGAACATCGCCGATTGCGAAGATGCCTGGGACGTTGGTGGCATAGCGAGAGTTCTCGAAGGCCCCAGCGTTTCCGGTCTTCACGAAGCCCTTTTTATCGAGGGCAATTGTACCGTAGAGCCAACCCGTGTTGGGGTTTGCTCCGATCATCACGAATATGCTGCCGATCTGGCGGGTCTCGCGGGATCCATTCAGGCGGTTCACCCAGGTCACGCGTTCGAGAAATGAGCTGCCATCGAGTCGTTCTATCTCTGTGTTGCTATGAAGCGTGACGCGCGTCGAACTCTCGATCCGGTCAATCAAGTAACGCGACATCGTGTCCGAAAGCGACGCGCCGCGGATGATGAGGTGAACATGCCTGGCAATTCCGGACAGAAAGACTGTCGCCTGTCCGGCGGAATTGCCCCCTCCAACGACGGCGACCTCGTCGTTCCTGCAGAGTGTCGCCTCCATTGCGGTTGCCGCATACTGAATACCTTGCCCTTCGAAGCGGTCATAATTGTCGACGCTGAGCTTCCGGTACTGCGCGCCAGTGGCAATGACAACGGTCCGCGAACGCACGGTGGCGCCGCCGGCGAGAGTCAGTTGAAGCAATCCGTCCATCTGGTCGATCGCGACGACGTCCCTAGAAATGGCAAGCCTAGCGCCGAACTTCTGTGCCTGCACTTGCGCGCGATTTGCAAGTTCCAGGCCAGAAACACCGGTAGGAAACCCAAGATAGTTTTCAATCTTCGAGCTTGTGCCTGCTTGTCCACCAGGAGCGATGCCCTCTATAACCAGTGTGGAAAGTCCTTCAGACGCGCCATACACCGCCGCAGCGAGACCTGCCGGACCCGCACCTACCACGATGATGTCGTAAATAGTCTCCGGATCGAGCGTCTCTGTGAGGCCGAGTTGGTCGGCTAATTGGGCGATGGTGGGTCGGTGAAGTACCTTGCCATCCGCGAAGATGACTGCTGGAAGAAGATATTCGTCCGCGGACGAAGTCTCCGCCTCTGCGTGCGCGAACTCCTCCGCTGTGGGCTCGAGCAGCTGATGAGGATAATTGTTGCGAGTAAGGAATCGTTGCAGCAGCATGGTGTCAGCCGCGGTGCTGCGTCCGAGCAGAATAATGCCAGCCGACGAACGCGCAACAATGCCGAGCCTTCGCCAGATCGTGGCCTGCAGTATCAGGTTCGCTACATCGCCTTCGGAACGGAGCAGTCGCTGCAACTCGGTACGAGGAATACGGAGGAGCTCGCACGCTGTCGCGGTGCAACCATTTACGAGAGTTCGCCGGGAACTGAGCAAGTCGAGTTCACCCGAGAATTGCTTTTTATGCAGCGTTGCGATGCTTTTGCTCTCCCCGTTTTCGCCTTGAGCAAATATCTCTACCATGCCTTCGAGCACCACAAACATGTCGACCTCGCGCTGACCCCGGGTCCACAGGGCAACTCCAGCATCGAAGGTCTCCTTGTACCCATACCCGTTGAGGCGCGTGATCATCTCTTCGGTCAAGTATGGGAATGCCAGTTCGGCATTGAACGGCGGGGATGTCGAAGGAATGTCTGTGTTGATTAGGTCCTGCTTCATCGAAGCTCCAAACTTTATGGAAGGGTGCGGAGGAATCTCGTGCAGAGGGCTGAACGAAATGCCCTCAAGAAGATGTTCCGATATCAATAGGTCACGTCTCTCTATGCGAGGATTGCTGCGATCACTCTTGCGAGGAAGCACATGAAGAGTTCTGGCCTGACATTGCGCGCCACTTCAAGCAAAAGCACGCCGAGAAGCTGGCCCGGCGGGCAGCGCAACGCGATGCGCAGAGTGGAGTTTCTCCATCGGCTCCGGTCGCGAAGCCCGAGAACTAGCGCGCAGCTGGATTGTCCTCCGACTATTTCCAGTCAACTTTCGGCTTTATCGGCAGTCTAGCCCGCCTACCCCGGCGGCAGCCTACCGCCGCATCGATGGGCAAAACGTTGCGTCAAGGCCGCACTTGCAGCTACGAATTATCGGCGGCCATCCTTCGAGGTGGCGGTCTTCTGTTTCTTGGCCGCGTAGTGCTTACGGATAATATTTGGCGATACAAAGAGCACGTTCCGAAACCGTGGGTCATTCGCGTGGTTAGACGATTTTACGTGCACTGCCGATGCAGCCTCTGTGGAAACATCAGAATTCCTCGTTGTCCTCGACTGCAGGCAATATGTCGCTGTCACGGGCTAGCCAAACATAAAGCGTCGGCAACAGGAATACGCCGATAACCAGATTGGCCAGCAGTCCACCCACTATGACGATGGCGAAAGGGCGTTGCGAGTCCGAACCAATCGCATGCGACAGAGCAGCGGGAAGCAGTCCCAGAGTGGCCACCAGCATAGTCATCATGATGGGACGCAGGCGAAGAACCGCACCTTCAACAGCAGCTTCGACAATATGTTCCTCGGTGGACACTTCCATGCCCTTGCGCCGGGCCCGCAATTGGTTGATGAACTCGATCATGATGACACCGGCCTGCACTGAGACGCCAAAGAGAGCAAGGAAACCTACTGCGGATGAAACCGAGAAATTCGTATGAGTAATAAACAGCGCGAGGGGGCCACCGATAGAGGCCATGACCACGCTGGCCAAAATGAGCATGGCCCACTTGGCCGAGCGGAACATGGTGTACAAGATCAAAAAAATAGCCAGCACTGTGATTGGCACGATAAGGGCCATACGCTTGTTAGCGCGTTTTTGACTTTCGTATTCTCCGGCCCACTCAAGATGGTAGCCGGTGGGCAGTTGGACGTTGTGTTCGACCTTGGCGATCGCCTCTTCGACGGTTGAACCCAGATCGCGGCCCTTCGCGGAGTATTTGATGGCAATGTAACGCTGGCCTGCCTCGCGATTGATCTGTTCGGCACCATCGTCGGTGGAGGCTTTTGTAAGTTGTGCCAATGAGACGCGCTCGCCGGAGGGCGCCAGCAGACGGACGTTCTCAATGGCCTCACGGGTGTCGCGGTACTGCTGCTGATAGCGCAGGGTCACGTCGAAACGTGCCTCGCCCTGTTGCACCTGGGTGAGAGCATTCGCGCCAACGGCGGTCTGCACGGCGTCTTGCACTTCGGCCACGTTGAGCCCCCAACGCTTTGCGGCCTTACGATCTACCTGCAAGTTGAGATTCGGTTGACCGACGATGCGAAAGATACCCAGGTCACCGACACCAGGAACCGAGGCCATCTGCGCCTGAATCTTTTCCGCGGTGCGTTCCAGGGTGCGGAGGTCATCGCCGTAGAGCTTGACAGCCAGTTCGCCCTTTACTCCGGAGACGGCTTCTTCCATGTTGTCCGAGATGGGCTGTGAGTAGTTCCAGATCACGCCAGGAAACTTCTCGAGTTCATTATCGATAGCGGCGATCAGTTCTTCCTTGTTACGGTGGAAGACGGGGCGCCAATCTTCTTTCCGTTTGAGGTCGACGAAGTACTCGGTGTTGAAAAAGCCGGCCGTGTCGGTGCCGTCGTCGGGGCGACCGGTCTGGCTGACAACCTGGGTCACCTCGGGGAACGACGCCATAACCAGGCGGGCTTTGTTGGTGAAGTCGATGCTGGCGGTGGGGCCTTCACTAGGTGGCAGCGTCCCGCGCACCCAGATGGACCCTTCGTCGAGGTGCGGCAGAAACTCCGAGCCGATAGGTCCACCTACGGTAAGGTAGATGGCAATGGCGAAAAGGAAGGCTGCGATGCCGACTGTAATGTAGTGATGATCAATGGCTCTGCGCACCGCCACGCGATAGTGCCGGATCAGCCATTGCATGATCGGGTTCTGCCACTCTTTGGCTCCCTTGCTGAACAGCATGTTAGCCATGACCGGCGCAACAATGATGGCGAAGCCGAGTGCGCCGAGCAAGGCAAAGGTCACGGTCCAGGCCATGGGCTTGAAGAGACGGCCCTCTACCGCTTGCAGGGTAAAGATCGGCAGATAGGACGTAATGATGATGCCTCGTGCAAAGAACACGGGTCTCAGCACTTCGTGCGCTGCATCGCGAATCTTTTGAGCCGGTGTGTGGGTGTCGTCTTTTTGGGCTAGATGGCGGACCATGTTTTCGATCATCACCACCGAACCGTCCACCAGCATGCCGAAGTCAAGGGCTCCCAGCGACAGCAGGTTGGCGGGAATGTGGCTCAGCTCCAGGCAAATGGAGGCGAACATTAACGCGAACGGTATGGTGAGTGTGACGATCACGGCACCGCGCACATTGCCCAAAAACAGGAACAGGATGATCGCAACCAGAATCATGCCTTCGGTCAGGTTGCGCTCCACCGTTTCTACCGTGTAGGCAACCAGCTTGGAACGGTCGAGGAACGGCACGACTTTGACACCCTTGGGAAGGATGCCGTGATTCAGCCTTTCGACTTCCTGGTGAATGCCCTGCAGGACGGGGTCTGAATCGTCCCCCTTTTGCAGGAGCACAATGCCCTCGACGGTGTCAGGATTGTCGACGATCACTCCGTCGGCCCGGTGGATTGCTTTCCCAATCTGCCCCAGGCGAATTTTGGCTCCTTGCGAAACGGCAGCAATGTCTTCGATCGAGATGCCCGCTCCGCTCTGGCTCTTGACTACGGTGTCCTCGATGTCTTGTACGCTGGTGTAGAGCCCCATAGACTGCACGTTGATCTGCTGTGCGCCTTGCTCGATGAAACTCCCTCCGCCGTTCGTATTGTTGTTGGCTATCTGCTGCTCCACCTGGCCGATGCTCAGCCCGTAGGAGACCAGCTTCTCGGGATCGAGCTTGATCTGATATTCCTTAGTCGGCCCGCCGAAGCTGGATACGTCCACCACGCCCTTGACGCCCTTGAACGACTTCTCCAGCAGCCAGTCCTCCAACGACTTCTTCTCCATCACGTCGTAGGCGGGGTTGGTGCTCTCCAGCGTGTACCAGTAAATCTGCCCGACAGGGCTCCAGTCGGTTCCCATTTGCGGCGTGAGATTGGCGGGAAGGCTGACTTGGCCGAGGCGCTCCACCACGTGTTCGCGGTTCACGTCACTCGTTGAATCGTCATCGAAGATGAGCATCAGGCTGGACAAGCCGGCGAGCGTGGTGGAGCGGAGGTGGGTGAGGTGGGGGATGCCGGCCATTTGGATCTCTACCGGCACAGTGACCTGGCGTTCGATCTCCTCTGCACTACGGCCCGGCCACTGTGTGATGATCTGCACGTAGTTGTTGGCAACGTCCGGATAAGCCTCGATGGGAAGAGCCCGGAACGAGAGGATGCCCCAAACGGTGAGCAGCGCAACTCCGCCAAGAACCAGCCACCGGCTCTTGAGCGCAAAATCGACGAGTGCACGAATCAATGAGTGTGTTCCCCGGGGAGCAAAGGCAAGAATACTCCCACAACGCATCCCGCTCTTATTCAGCAGGAACTTGGGCAGCAATTCTAAGTGGAACCAGTCTGATTTTGGCAGTTTTGCACTGGACTGCACGGAAACGCATACTTCTGAGTAAATATTTTAATTCCAATATCTTGTAGCAGACACACTCGCTGCACCTCTCTGCGCTAGACTGCACAGGATTCGGGGAGAGAGTATCCCCAAAAGTATCACCAACATACTGAGGATTTTCACACGAGAGCTCCGAGAATCGGCTCAAAGAACGTCCGCAACTCTCCGACCACGTTTGTCAGACTCTCCGGTGCCTGGGTGATCGCGGAGCGCTTAGTCTGCTTGCCCGGGCCGTTGCCAAACTCCGCCGAGAGTCCGACAGGAGTTGCCTCTATTTCCATCTTGCGGTTCCTGAATGTGCGCTCAATCGCGGCTTGCAGTTTGCGGGCAATTCGTTTTTGCCCTCGCGCTTTCATGTTCATCTAGTCCTTGGGCTTGGCTTCGGCGAGGAAGTTGTCGAGGCCGGCTTCGCGGCCAATGAACGCAGCGGTCAGCGGGTCATCGCTGTTAATCATGATGGTGCGAATGCCCATGGCACGGCGGCGCGAGACGGTCTTTCAATCCACCCATGTCGATGTCTAACTCAAATGAAGAACGGAAAGTATCAACGCAATCACGGTGATATTGTCAACTTGCATCTGCCTACTCAGCTTCTGGTATTCCTTGACGTACAAAAACGCCAAAGCCAAAGATACCAACGTGACAAACAGCATCGTCACAGCTTGCATACGGGGTTTCTCTACTCCCGGCCGGTAAATGGGTCCGTACAGGTTCAAGAACCATGCTGGCTCATGCCAAGTTCAAGTCTCGATCCGGTTCCTTGAAAAAAGTGTAGCGGCCCCCAAAACCCCCGATGATATTTATAGAATCCATTTCAGGCAGGATTGTCGATCCTCTTTCAGATTTCCGATACTGACTTCATTGGGTTAGAAATGGATCACGGGGCACCAGAAGCCAGAAGCCTGAAGCCTGGTAAGTACCTGCTTCTGTGATAGCTCGCCCTGAATGAAGACGGGTGAGAGCATCGCTTCTCTGCGTCTGCGAACTGAATTCGAGTGTCTTAGGACCCAGGTTCCTGAACGTTGAACATGTATCCAATATGCGGCACAGTTAGAAGATACCCAGGATTATGCGGATCGTCTTCAATCTTCTTGCGCAGCTGTCTCATGTATGTCCGCAGATACTCAAGCTCGTTCCCATACTCCGCCCCCCACACAGATTTCAACAATTCCGATTGGGAAACCGCCTTGCCAGCGTTAATCATTAGATAACGTAGCATCTCGAATTCCTTGGGCGACAGATGAATTAAATGACCGCTCTTGAGTACGCGGTATTTCACCGGATCGAGCTCGAGCTGGCCAAGGCGAATCGACGAGTCCGGGCTGGTATCCCGAGTATTCCTCCTGCGAATCAACGAACGCAACCGTGCCGTCAATTCTCGAATTCGAAAGGGCTTCGTGATGTAGTCGTCTGCCCCTGCATCCAATCCCCTAACTTGGTCATCCACGCTATCCATAGCTGACAACATTACGATTGGCAGGCGCGCATTCGAACGCCGGATGTTCCGGCAAATTTCCTCTCCACTCATTCCAGGAATATCCACGTCCAATAGCACTGCATCGAGCTTTGTCAATCGGACCAGCGCCAACGCCTCTTCGCCACGAGACGCTTCTACCACCGTGAAGCCCATGCCGGACAACATCACACTCAACACTCGCCGCACGGAGCTTTCATCGTCTACCACAAGAATGGTTCCCTGTCTCGGAGTCGACTGTTCCGGATTCAAGGTGCCCTCCTACCGACAATTGGAAGTGAAAGAAAGAATGTCGTTTCTTCCTTTTCGTTGCTAATCACCCACACATGCCCGTGATGGGCTTCCGCTGCTTTCTTCACAACCGAGAGTCCGATGCCGGTACCCGGCACGGAATGCTCTGTCTCCGGCACTCTGTAAAAGCGGTCGAAGATCCGCTCCCTATCTTCCACCCGAATAGTCGATCCAAAGTTACGCACCGAGATAAGCAACTCAGTATGACTCCTTCGCGCTTCAATCTCAATTGGAGTATCCGGCGTTGAATACTTCCGCGCATTGTCGATGTACTGGGTCAGAATCATTGCTAGCAGCGCACGGTCTACACGAACCGTCAATGCCGGTTCCTCCACCACAACCTCGATCCGATTTCTTACTCTTTCCGCGGATCGGCCGTTCAACACCTCAGTCACCAACTCCCGAACATTCACTTCGTCTGTCTTCAAGACAACCTGCGCGGACTCGAGCTTTGCAGTCAAGAGCAACCGCGTACACAGTTCGTTCAAGCGAACTGCCTCGTCATCGATCATCGTAACCAGATCGAGTTGCGTCTCCGTCAAGCCTCCCAGTTCCAGCAGGCCGGAACTGGCGGCTTGAACCGTTGTCAGCGGTTGCTTGATCTCATGCGCCAGTGCATCCATTACCGCCGCACGCAACTCCTCACCTTTCCTTGCCGCATCAGCCTTTTCTTCCTTCTTAAGCGACTGGTGCCGATCAATCGCAATTGCGGAGAGAGAAGCGAGCGAATCCATTACAAGAGGGCTTAATTTTCCACGGACTACTAGCGCGCCCACTGGCCCAGATCCAGCCTGCAATATGCGCCGCGAGGTCTCGGTCTCCCAATCGTCTTGCGCAGCATCGCGCAGACAGCATTCTTGTGCCAGGTGTTGTTCGTCCGCGGGCCAGTCTCCCATCCTATCTTCCCGGCCAAGGCCTCTATCGAACAATGCAACCCCGCTTACGTCAAATATCCTGTAAATAAGAACCGCAAGCTGTGGTCCCGGCGGCTGACGCAAATCCAGCAAGAGCGAGTGTCCGCTCAACTCATACAACTTTTCCATCCCTGAGCGATGAAAGGCCGCCTCTTTCGTACTCCTGATTTCTCTTGTTGACAATCTGCCGATTACAAGTGCCGTAGCCTCAAACGTCCCAAGTGTTACCCAGTCCCGAGGATCACTAACGTTGAAGCGAAGAAGAGGCGGCATGAAGAAATAGTCCAGGCAGCCCACCGCCACCAGCGAAGTCAGCGAAGCCTGCCAGAAGCCGCAAAACGATGCCAGCGCGACCACAACGAGCAAATATAGACTGCTGATTGTGGTCAGATTAGCCTGCAGGATGAACCCGCAATAGGTCAATAGTGCGATTCCAGCTCCCGCAGCTAGGTTCTGAAACAGAAAGCGATGCGCCCGGTGCGATGCGAACCATCTCGATAAAATTGGAATTCTCATCTTTCCAACATCTTGATTGAACAGTCGCGCCGGTCACAGCGGAGGTTCCGTTGCATCAATAGTAGACTTCTCTCAAAGCTCGAGCCTCTTTAACCTTTGCTAGAAACCTGCCAGCCAACTCATGGATACGATCTACCTGGCGGAAGTGCAAAGCCTCCCTGGGCAGCAATTCTCCGCCCACGCCGATAGCAGTTGCACCAGCGAGAATAAAATCAGACGCCGTCAACTGATTCACTCCGCCTGTAGCGATTAGCGGAATTTGCGGGAGCGGCACCTTGAGTGCCCGCAGGTATTGAACGCCGCCCACGTGGCCGGTCGGAAAAATCTTGACAAAGTCAGAGCCAGCCTTCCAGGCTGCGATGACCTCAGTTGGCGTTAAGGCACCCGGAAACACCACGACTTCAGCCTTCCTGGCATACGTCACTACCTCCGGAATAAATCCTGGGCTCGTCAAGAACCTGGCGCCTGCGTCGATGCACTGGCGCGCCAAATTCTCATCCAGCACGGTGCCAGCGCCGACAGCTAAGTCCGGAAAACGCTTCGCCAAATCCTTGATAACCTGCAGCGCTCCTGGCACTGTAAGTGTGATTTCGACGATTGGAATTCCTGCCGAATATACGGTTTCTGCCGCAAATAGCGCAAGGTCCTGCGACGTTACACGCACAGAAGGTAGAATGCCAATGCTCCTAATGAGTGCGCTTACTTCTTCTCTTTTCATTGACCGGCCCTTTCCGTGCCGCTATTCGATCGCACGAGAACGATTAAGCTGCCCACTCATGGTTGGATCTCTTCATGACCTATTGCGAGATTCAGTTGCCCGGCAGCTGTCAAATAGGCTCCGATCAGTTGGGCATAGGCCAGTTGCACCTGGCGGTAGTCGCTTTGCGCATTGAGGAAGTCCATCAGCGAAGCGCCACCGTGTTCGTAGGCGAACGTGACCGTATCGCGCACGCGCAGGGCCTGGTCGTTGTATCTCGCCTTGTATGGCTTGAGCAACGCAATGTTACTGCGCACCAGCTCATAAGCCGTATCCACGTCGCTGAATACCTGTGCGCGCGCCGCTTCGCTGGCCTGCTGACTGCGTTCGATGTCGATTTGTGTGCGTTTCTTTTCACCCTGGTTGTGGTCGAAGATGCGCAACGGAATGCTCACGCTGGCGCCGATCGTCTCAGGGCCATTGGGATTGTTCGTGGAGGAGTTGTTTGTGAACCAGCCTGCGAAGGTCGGATCGGTAGAGCCGTTTGCTACAGCCAGCTTGTGGTTCGTCACGGACTGTTGAATTGTTTGCAGCGCCGCCTGCAGGTCGGGCCGCGCCGCCAGCGCGGCATCGCGGTAGGTTTCCAAAGGCTGCAAGGCGTCGCTGAAATCGAATGGACCGGTGACGTCGAACTGGTCTACCGGGGTGCGGTCATTCAGCAGCTGTAGGAGCTGAATTTTGGCGGTGCGCAGGTTGACGATCGCCGTTTCGATCTCCGACTCGTATTGCACCCGCAGCAGCTCGATGCGATCGAGATCGATCTGCGCCAGGTCGCCTGCGTTGAAGCGGGCGCGGCTGATCTCAATGATGTGGTCGTAATACTCGAGGTCGGCTCTCGCCAGATCCAGCACGAATTTGGCTTGCAACGTCGCAACGAACGCCGTGCGCAGCGCAAACACCATGTTGCGTTCCAAATCCTCATGCTGCGATTGCGTGATGCGTGTGCCTTCCTGCGCACTCTCGAGTCGCAGTTCGCGCTTATGTTCGCGCTCGTGCAGGTAACTGAAGTTCGGTTGCTCAGTAGTTCCCTTAAAGGGGGTCCAGACCCCGTTGTGCGGTCCGGCTTGGTTGCCATCGACTGATAATGTGAACTGCGGATTGGGACGGAGAAAGGCTGTGATCTCCTCGGCGCGCATCTCGTCCACGTTGTCGGCATCGGCCTTCAACGCCGGATTTACCGCTTCAAACTTCGTCTTCACCTGATCCCAAGTGAGCGCCTGCTGCGCGCATGCCGAGCTCGCAAGAAAAAGAAAGCCTAGGATACAGCCGCCGATATTTCGCGTGACAATAGGAATCTGCTTAGACTTCAAGGGACACCTCCGGTTTCGGGAGCTTGTCACCCTCTCTTGCGATCCAGACATAGAGCGTCGGCAGAAGGAAGATGCTCAACACGAGAGCTGCCATGAGTCCCCCCACAATGACAATGGCAAATGGGCG
>PLKY01000190.1:11208-13568 GCA_003140785.1 Acidobacteriaceae bacterium
ACGCCGAACAGCGCCAGGAAGCCGACACCGGAAGATACGCTGAAGAATGTGCCGGTCACAAGGAGAGCGAGCAAGCCTCCAACGGGAGCCATGGCCACGTTGGCGAGAAGCAGCAACGCCCATTTGAAGGAACGAAACATGGAGTAGAGAATGATGAAGATAAAAAAGATCGTCAGGGGCAGGATGAAGAGCAGCCTTGCTTCGGCTCGCTTTTCGCTATCGTATTCTCCCGACCACTCGAGGTGATAACCACGTGGTATCTGCACATTCTTGGCGATCTTGTCGATGGACTCCTTGACCGTGGTGCCCAGATCGCGCCCGCGAACCTCAAAGCGGATGGCCAGATAGCGGGAACCGTCTTCTCGGAAAATGTCGTAAGCGTCGTCGCGAACCTGGGCTTTGGTCAACTGAGCCAGCGAGACGCGCTCTCCCGAGGGAGAGAGCAGTCGAATATTCTGGATAGCCTCCTTGGTATCGCGATACGGTTTCTGATAGCGCACCACCACGTTGTAGACTGCCTCTCCCTGCAGGACCTGGCTGACAGGATTACCGCCGATGGCGGTCTGGACGGCATCTTGTATATCGGCCACATTGATGCCGTAGCGCGCAGCCGCCAGACGGTCAACGGTGAGATCGATATTCGGCTGGCCCGTATCGCGTTGAAGCCCCAGATCCGTGACCCCGTCAATTTTGCCCATAATATCTTTGATCTCTTCGCCCTTTTCCTCGAGAACGTCCAAGTCCGGCCCGTAAAGCTTGGCAGCCAGTCCGCCTTTCGTGCCGGTAAGCGATTCATCCACGTTGTCCTCAATGGGCTGTGAGAAATTCCAGAAGGCCCCTGGGTATTTCTCCAGTTCGCGATCCATCGCAGCGATCAGCTCCTCTTTTTTCTGATGAAAGACGGGTCGCCATTGCTCCTTCGGTTTCAAGTCGACGAAATATTCCGTGTTGCCGAATCCTCCCGTGTCGGTTCCATCGTCAGGCGCCCCGGATTGCGAGACGACCTTGGTGACCTCGGGGAACGAGGCGAGGATGTAGCGGGATTGCTGGGTAAAGCGCGTGCCTTCCGTCTCGCCTATGCTGTTCGCCATCGCGCCACGCGCCCAGATGGCGCCCTCGTCCAAGTGGGGCAGAAACTCTGAGCCAATGACGCCGCTAAACGTCAGGAAAAGAGCGACGGCCAACGAAGCCAGGCCAACGCCGACGGTGATCCAGCGATTCTCGATCGCCAACTTCACCACGCCCCGGTACCGATCCTTCAGAAACTCCATAACCGGGTTGCGCCATTCCTTGACACCATGCGGGAAGAGCAGGGCGGCAAGCACAGGCACAAGGAAAATGGAGAATACTATGGCGCCGAGTAGTGCGAAGGCAACGGTCCAGGCCATGGGACGGAACAAACGCCCTTCGACTCGTTGGAGCGTGAAGATCGGCATGTAGGCGGTGATGATGATGGCGATTGCGTAGAAAACCGGCCGCTGGACCTCGTGAGCTGCGTCACGGATCATCTCAACCGGCGTCTTGTGGCTCATGGTGATGCGGCCCGCTTCAGCCGAAACGTTCTTGCCATGATGGCCCAAGTGCCTCATGATGTTTTCCATCATGACGACGGCGCCATCCACAACCATCCCGAAGTCAAGCGCGCCAAGTGAAATCAGGTTTGCGGGGATATGGCTCAGGTTGAGAAATATAGACGCGAAGAGCAAGGAAAAGGGAATGGTGAGTGCAACAATGAAGGCTCCTCGAATATTGCCGAGAAAGAGAAATAGGATAATCGTCACCAGGATCATCCCCTCGCCGAGGTTGTGCAGCACCGTGTGCAACGTGTAATGAAGCAGATCGCTGCGGTCGAGCATGGGAATGACCTTCACACCCTCGGGCAGGATGTGATTGTTGAGCTCGTCCACCTTCTTGTGAATCCCTTCGATCGTGGGGCCCTCTTCGGCCCCCTTGCGCATCAGCACGCCGCCCTGGATGACGTCGGGCTCATCTACAATGACGCCGTCCGGACGATGATCTGCTCTGGCCATGTGCCCCAGCCGAATTCTGGGGCCCCATTCGACGACCGCGATGTCCTTTACGCGAACTGGAGCCCCATTCGAAGTCGTCAGCACGGTGTTCTCGATATCCTGCACATTGCGGTAAAGTCCGAGCGCGCGGACGTTCAGTTGCTGCAAACCCTCTTCGACGAAGCTGCCGCCCGCGTTCACATTGTTGATGGCCAACTGGTTCTCCACCTGGCTGATGCTCAAGCCGTAGGAGATGAGCTTATTGGGGTCGACGCGCACCTGATATTCGCGCGCGGTCCCGCCGAAGTCGCTCACGTCCACGACGTTCGGAACTTTCCTGAATTCCTTGTA
>PLKY01000190.1:13644-21770 GCA_003140785.1 Acidobacteriaceae bacterium
GTCGTGAGATGCGGAATCCCAAACATCTGAATTTCGACGGGAACCGATACTTGCTGTTCCATTTCTTCGGCGGAACGCCCGGCCCACTGGCTGATGATGGTCACGTAATTATCGGCGATGTCCGGATAGACCTCGACGGGCATGTTGTGAAACGATACCGCCCCCCAGCCGAGCAATAGCACCCCAATCGCCAGCACCACGTACCGGTTATTGAGAGCAAAATCTACAAGATTGCGAATCATGAATTCTTCCTCGGGCCTCGAAGTTTAGCGTCATTCATTGTCGATCACATTTTGGAGATTCATCGCGTTGGTCACGACCTGCTGGCCCGGCTGCAACCCGGATAGAATCTCCTGCATATTGTTCGGCAACTGTTCGCCACTGACGACCTGAATCCGCTTGAACTTCTCCTGGGCAGGGATGAAGACCCAATCGCGGTCGTGCAGATGCACGATCGCGGACGCCGGGACAGCCGTGTAGGTTTGCCTCTCCTTGCCAAACAAAGTGGCCGTGGCGAACATGCCCGGCCGCATCATCTCGCCCGGATTGGCCACTTCAATACGGACCTTCGTGGTGCGGATATTCGGATCGAGAATCGAGCCGATGTTGCTGATCGTGCCCTTGAGAACTTTGTCCGGATAGGCGTTGAGCTTGATGTCGGCAGGTTGCCCGACGCGCACGTTGGCCATGTCGCTTTCGTAGACGTCGCAGACGATCCACACGCTGGTCAGGTCCGAAATAGTGAATGGGTTCGGCGTAGAGTAGGCCTGAACCGCCGCCCCATTCGTCACTTCCTGATCAGTGATCACGCCGGAAACCGGGGCGAAGATATCGACAATTCCCTTCGGGTCATTGGGATCGCTGCCGAGCAGGTGAAGATGCTCAGTAGCGGTATCGAAAGTGGTCTTGGCGTCGTCCTCGGTGTCTTGCGCGACCTCCAGGTCTCCCAGCGCTATAGCCCCGTGCTCGTACAGCGCCTTCGCTCGATCCAATTGCTTCCGCGCAAGCAGCTCATCGGAGATGGCCTTGCGGTAAGCGTCGAAGCCTCCCGAAATGTCGTCGCTGCGAATACGCAGCAAGAGCTGGCCCTTCCTTACTGTGTCGCCGAGGCGAGCGCGGATGTCCACAATGCGGCCGGAGGCAAGCGAAATCACCGGAACATTTCGCGCGATGTCCGGAATCACAGTGCCGGTCACGAACAATTGCGACGGGGCTTGGTATTCGGTCGCCGCTACGATCGGATACCGCTCCGGATGATCGACCGCGAAAAAGGAGACGTCTACTCCGGAAATCACCTTGGCGGGAGGCGGGGCCTCTGCGTCAGCATTCACTTTGTCGCTCTTGCATCCACTTGTGGTCAGAGACGCGGCCATTGCCATCAGCATCAGGCCAAATGCAAAATATCTGCTCTTCATACGAATTCTCGCACCCCTCTTTTGCGCCCCTCTTCTTTTCAAAGACACACTGCAGTTATGAGGACAGGACTATCCAGACAGGAATTCTTCTTGAGTCTCAATGTCGCTGCGGTAATTCTTACGCGACGCACCATAAAGGAGCTGTAAGGAGATTGCATTAATTCGCGTAAGTCCCTAAGACTTCTTTAGCAATATCTAAGTTTCTATCTGGAGTTAGGGTCGAGAAGACATATTCATGCATTCCTTATGTAATTTCATGTAACTTGCTGTCGCGTCCGGTTACTCGGACTTTGGATCTATCGCGCCATGACCTAGACGCGTAGCAATGTTAACCAGAGAACCTGGCAATTAATTGGATATTAAGGATTGGCGTCTCAGGGTCATTCTGGCGCACCATAGTGACTCAGCAATTATGTGCTGAGAGTGGCGGCCGCAGATAGATAGGGATGAATTGAGTTTCTCGAACAGCACCGGAGTTGCGAAACAACCCCGATGCTGCTCGTTCCATCAGTGTTTCTATTCGCGCTCATAACGCGCAGCCAGGTGGAGACTGCGGTTAAAACCTCACCATGATTGCGATCGTGGAGACGGTTTGATTGGTACGGAGGTCGGGCCACCAGATTGCGCTCGTGTCCGCGCCGCTTCCATTTCCTGCGGTGTAGCAAGCTGTTTCCGCCAGCGCCAGGCTGCCGTATCCGTAACCGGAGGGGGCTCCGCTCGCGCAGGCATATTGAGCAGGTTGACCGTTGTTGGTGGGAGGGCCGCCTGCGAAGGCCGGAGGGGTAATGCCACCGCGGCCCGTCCAGTACGGGATGTCAGAGAAGCGATAGCCTGTCTCGAGCCGGAACGTGATGAATTGGCTGGGCATGTAGTCGAAAGTAACGGTTCCGTCATGCATCTGGGCGCGATCGCCTCCATTCTCGGTAAAATATGGGGTTCCGGTTATCGCAGTAGCGCCGTTGATGGGCGGCAACAGAGTGAGGTAACGGCCGGGGTTGTTCATCAATCCGCCGCCTAGGGTTACCGCGAAGAGGTCCTTGTCGAACCACCCCCGGAGGTATGCCATTGTGCCAACGAACATCTGCTTGGGCTTGCCATTGTGGCTGTTGTGGCAGTTCACTCCGCCGGCGTAAGTGGAGCTTGATCCCATCTCGGGCGATGAACCGGTCGGACTGTAGGGTCCACTAGAAGATCCGCCGCCGTATTCGCAACCCGCATCGCCGGTAATTGTAAAGGCCATCTTGTCCAGCTTGTTCTTCGGCTTGTCATAGAACTTGACCTGCGTACTGTAGTCGGCGTGAACGCGCGAGCGACCTGGATAGCCGATATCGTCTTCTCCCAAACCGTAGTCGTTGAACACGAAGTCAAGATACGACGTGGGGCGCCAGAGAATCTGACCGCCCAGGCCAGGTTTGCCGTTGGGACGCGCGTAAGTCTGCCAGCCATTGATGATCCATGGCTCGATCTTCAGCTTCGTCGTAGGGAAATACTGGATGCGAAGGCCGTTNNTCCAGTTATCGAAGTTGTAGTAACTGAACAGGCCGATGTAAGAGACGAATATACCAGCATCCACATTTACGCCGTGAGCATAATCCCAGTGGTAACCGCCCCAGGCTTCAGAAACATATTTATACGCGCCAGCTAAATCCCATTGGCCTCGACTGGGACTGGCGTCATTACGAACCGTCGTAGTAGCGAACAGGCCATCCATGGTGAGGATACGCCCGCGTACGTTTTGAATGCGGATGTCACCACCGGCACTGATCTGCTCAAGTTGCCATTCGTCAGAGCGAAACGTCTCAGTCGATCCGCCCAGGCTGTCGTCGTGGGGATGGTTGTAATCCAGCGTGTAGTTCGCGTCCGCGCGGAACTCCGGTGTAAAGTACTTTGTGCTCATCGGGCTGTCCGTAGCGTGCCCGTTGCTGTTCAGCCAGGTCCAGTCGCCGGGGAACGGTTCGCCCTTGGTGGTAACCTGCGCATCGATCTCAGGAGGCGCAGGAGCTGCAGCCGGAGCCGGCGCTGTTGCTGCTTGTGTCCCTGGCGCCATTGAACTGCTATCGCCCGTCTCTGCCGTACGCAATTCGCTGGCATCCTTCTCCGCATCATCCGCTTGCTTGGCCGTATCTAACTCGGATTCGAGCTTGCCAATCCGGGCCTTCATGTCGGCTTCCATTTGTGTTAACTGGGAAAACTGCTTTTTCATGTCAGTCAGCTCTTTGATGACCGCATCGCTCTTCATTGGGACCGCAGCGGGAACTGAGGCTGCATCCGTTGAATTGGAAGAGGCCGCGGCAACGGAAGCTCCAGACGCTGTGGAAGTGGAATCCGTAGCTACAGCCGCCGCTTCGATAGGCTGCATGCCAGGTCCCGTCGCAGGCGCTTCCAAGGCCGCAAGATTGGCTAAAGCCGTTTGACCGGGAGCCGTATTGGCGGCTGCTCGCGTCGCGGGCTTCTTGTCATCGTTCGATGTTGCGTTTTGGGCCTGGCAGGTAAGCTGCCCGGTGAACCCACATATTACGGCACCACATATGACGACCGTCCTGAAGTTACTCCTCATGCGTATCTGATCTCCTCGACGATTGGCGTCGCCAGGTTAAAAAGCGTTGGCTCTCACGGAGGAATGGCTGGTTCATACCGCCCCCTCAGTTAAAAGTCTTATGCGACGCGCCATAAGATTGTCGTAAGGAAATCCAGAAATGTAACTAAGTAACAAGTATGCAGCTTATAAGACGCACTATCCTCAGGTCATTCTTTCGCAAAACAAGAATGCTCCCCTCAAGTCGTCTTATCTCAGGTTATTTGCAATGTAACTAGGCCGACATAAAAACCGCATAAACTAATCCTAAAATGATCGTAGTGTTTTCTGCTTCCGTCGTAACGCGGGTAGCATAGAATCTGCTCAATCCGCATGAGCGGAAGGTGTTTCCGCTCATGACAAGTCGTTTATTTGTCTGGAATCCGCGAGTCATACCGTCACGAAACGCGATCGATGGAGCCGTTGCCAACATCCACCGTGCCAAGTCCGGGAGAAATTTTACGCTTCTGCTGCTAATCTCATGAGCAACTGGACCTGTATTCCAGTAGTCCAGCGGTCTAGGAACTTTCAGATACGGGAATCAAGGAGAGGCAAAATGACCCGTAATTTACTCGTATTCCTCTACTTTCTGGTCTTCGTATCAGTGGTTGCGAACGGCCAGATGGTTTCCAACAGCACAATTCAAAACGATCCGGCGAAGGAAACGCTCTGCGCACGGAGAGCAAAGGTCAAGCCAGTTCCGTTTTTGATCGATCAGAATTATGCGGAAAGCACCCGCGCCGTCCGTCCCGATACCACCTTCATCGCAGAAGACGGCGTTATCCCAGAACTCATTGAGTGTCGTGTGAGCGGAAGCACCGGAAAGTATGAGACGGACTCGCTGACTTCGGAAAATTCATCCTGGCACCTGCCCCGTCCACAGCAGTTCACGCCCAGCATCGAGACGGCGGCTGGACAAATCAAGGCAGCCGATGTCTACCTGAAAGCAGCTCGCGACAAGGTGAATCGAGAAGGGTTCGACCATAGTTTCAGTCCCGGAGCAGGAGTCTATGAAATCAATTTGAATGTAGGTCCGTGGTACAACCCCGGCGTACGATTCGCCGGAATGAAGGCGGAACGATATGACATCGCGGTCGAGGGCAAATTATTCTACAAGTCTTCTGGGCCCGATCTAGATGCCGTCAGGGTCAGTTGCCTGCTTTCGCCGATGTTCGAGGTGAAATCGATTCAGGCCAAGTAAGGAGCAGTACCCGCGTCTGCGTATCGCTTAGCGCGATTTCACAATCGACGTGCCCTCTCAAGCTTCGGGCAAGGTGCCATTTTCTTGAGGAAAATGCCACTTGAGCGCGTAGTTTCGGGGGCGTCGGACGTCACCAGCTATACGTGTACCCGATGCTGGATGTCGTGTACCAAGGAACTGTGACCACCTTGCTGTAGCTTTCCTGAATCCAGATCGAGTTGTTGTTGTTGCAGTGAACGATGGCACCGAGTGATACACCGCTGTCGAGTCTGTTTTGCACACGAGCATTGCCGGTGTAGCTCGTAATGCCGCTCTGCAGCCAGGTGTAGCCGGTCACGGTCTTTGTCTTGTGCAGAGAAAAGTTCTTCATCACTCCGGCGGATTCCGTGTGTTCGCCGTAGGCGGTGTGAAGGAAGCCGTGGGTTCCTGCGTTCTCGTAGGTATATCCGAAGGTGAGTTCGTCGCCGATCGGGTCTTTCTTAAGGAATCCGAATGTGTGGCCGATTCCGATATTGTAGTTTGCGCGAGGAACGAGACCAGGACGATCAAAGTCCGACCCGATCATGACGAAGAGGTCCGTGCTCGTACTGGAGGTTTCGGCTTCGGGGCTTGCAGTGGCCGTCTGCGATTGGGCGCATCTGGCTCCCGAACTCAGCACGAAGGCCATGATCGCAACGATTGTGATCGCCACCCCTCTTTGCCATAACTTTGTCCTCACGGAGAGACCAGGGCAACTGGGTCGCACTGAGCGTTCCACGGTACCTTCGAGAATACGCTCACCGGAGTCTGGATGGATTACTCGAAACTCAATCACATTTACTTCAGGCAATTCATCGAACAGACGGGATAGGGCCGCATCCGTATCGGCGATCGACTGCTCGGCAAATAGAACCTCTCGTTCCCCATCTTCGGTGCCGCGATCCCATGGATGAACGTCGCGAGCACGCCATTCGATCTCTAGATGATGAGAAACCGAAATCAAATTCAGGCCATCGCGACGTACTTCTCCCCTGCGGTGAAGCGCCAGTGCGTTTTGAATCGCCTTCCATTCCCTGGCCATCTTGCGTTTCGACAGAAAGCTCTTGAGATACATCATTGTGGTCACTCCTCGGTTTGTCCTGTTTTGAATCTAGGCAGCCCAAGGACGATTGCTGGCAACTTTCGGACATCGTGGTCTCGCAACCGCACCTTATGTCCGAAACTTGCTAGTAACCTTTACGCTTTCTTTGCAAATGCGCTCCTAGTATTTACCGTATGGGCTTGATTGCTCCTGCAGAAATACGAACATTCGCTAATCATGGAGCGGCTCGCACCACGTCGCGAAATCGTGCGCGGGATTTCGAACATGAACCTGCGATCGACCCCGGTATTTGCTGGCAGGCAATCTACAGCCGCGATCCTCGATTCGACGGACGATTCTTCATGGGGACGACGACCACAGGCATCTATTGCCGAAATATCTGCCCGGTTCCCTTTGCCAAACCGAAAAACATTGTGCTGTTCGCGTGTGCTGCCGCTGCTGAGTCGGCAGGTTTTCGCCCTTGCAAACGCTGCCAGGCACAGGCGGCATTGGGTACTCCTGCATGGCTGGGTACGTCAGCGGTGGTGAACCGCGCCTTTCGACTAATTCTCGAGGGTGCCCTGAATGAAGGAAACGTGACGGAGCTTGCCGAAAGGATGGGAATTGGTCCGCGCCATTTGCGCCGGCTCTTTGTGCAGCATCTGGGGGCGCCCCCGCTGAAGATTGCAATCACCCGGCGGATCCATTTGGCAAGAAACCTGATCGAAGAGTCGGGGTTGCGAATGACTCAGATTGCGTTCTGCTCAGGATTCAAGAGCATTAGAGAATTCAATCATGCGATTCGCGTGTCTACGGGGCAGTCGCCCAACGAACTGCGCCTCGTAGCAGGTGCGCCACAATCTTCCGCTCGCTCAAGCGGCCTGGAGCTTCGTCTTCCATATAGACGGCCTTTTGATTGGTCGAGTCTGATCGCTTTTCTGAGGCGGAGAGCGATTCCAGGCGTCGAGTTCGTCACGGATTACTCCTACCAGCGAACGATCGAGATGGGCGGAGTACCAGGATTTCTTACGGTCAAACCCGACACGACAGGGCCCCGACTGGTGGTGAGTCTCGATACAAAAGGCGCCAAAGGACTCGAACAGGCGGTAGAACGAATCCGCCGCATTTTCGATCTCGGCGCCGATCCTGTTCAGATCGCAAGTCACTTATCGCGTGACCCTAGACTGCGACACATCCTCAAGCAGCGTCCAGGAATTCGGGTGCCCGGAGTATGGGATGGATTTGAAGGGGCGGTGCTTGCTGTCCTTGGGCAGAAGTTGAGCTCTGCCGGTTCCAAGCAATCGGTGACTCGTCTGGTCCAGATGTTTGGCATTTCGGTAGACAGTCCGAATCACGGATTGAAATACCTGTTTCCCCGGCCGGAGGTGCTTGCCCGTGCGGATTTGTCGAAAGCAGGCATCGGCAATGTCCGCGCCAAGATTCTGCGCGATCTTGCGGGCTCGACCGTTCGGAGGCAGCTCAAGTTCTCAACCTTGCGCACGTTGGAACAGACCGTGTGTCAAGTGGGGACCGCTTGTGGAATCGATGAAAGTACGGCGAACTACATTGCCATGCGAGCATTCGGAGAGCCTGACGCGTTCCCCTCAAGGGAACCAGCGCTCAGGCGCAGTCTCGCAGGGCGAGAGACGACTGTGTCTCCTGCACAGGCAATCGACTTGGCCGACCAATGGCGGCCGTGGCGAGCATATGCAGCAATGCTTTTGTGCAATGAATCTGGGAGGCGAATGTCTCCTAATGACAAACGGGGCAACGCGCTCATTGACATCGTTCCTAGCGGTTGAGAGAGCTTCATTCGGAGATGGTCCGGCTACTCATCACCTATGAAAATAGAACTTAGGCAGTGTAAATAAATAA
>PLKY01000187.1 GCA_003140785.1 Acidobacteriaceae bacterium
CGTTTGGACAGCGTCGTACGAGCTTGCGTTCTCAATGAAACGATAGGCCCGCCAATAATTCCCGCCTTCATCCATATGCCAGGCGCGGCCGTCACAAGCCGGAACCAGCGCGAGCACGCGCCGAGCGCGGTCCGGCTCGCCAGCCAGTTGCTCGGCCAGATGCGACGTGACGCGCTGAATGTTTTCCATCACAGCGATCGGATCTTTGAAGATATGGTGATTCATCCGCTGGACTAGGAAGCGCACCTTCCGGTTGCCCTGAAAAACGACAGCAGAATACGAATCGTTGATGTGACCGCTGCCGTACGGCGTTGCGCCTGAAAAAACTCCGGGAATCTCGAAATGGCTTACAACCGCGGCAAGATCGTGATGCTCGTTCATGCCCAAAGCCTCTCCGGATAGAAACCGGCCTGAACAAGACGGGCGATGCTTTCTACGACGCGCTCGCGGTCCTGGCGATAGGTAACGCCAAACCATGAGCCGGCCGTCGGGACCACGCAAACCCGAGCCTGCCCGGAATCAATGAGGCGATTGACCGCATTGGGCAAATAGGATTCGGCGCGCAGATCCGATCCGTGCGTTTCGAGAAACTCCTGAAAAACCTGCTCCAGTTGCGCAAATACTTCAGGCATAAATCCCCACATATTCATGGAGACGATCTCGTCCCCGGAGAGCTGGCTGACTTTTCCGGTTGAATCGGTGCTCTTCGCCTGCGATCCATCGCGCGCGATGTTCGTCATTTCGACAATGCTCTTGAGAAAGCCGTGTTCATCCACCTGGCAAACGCCGCGCGCCACTGCACCGAAATCGGAAAGAGTGTTGCGGAGAACAAAGCCGATCATGGCATAGTCGGTGGTCGCAGACTGTAGATGCGCAGCGAGCACGCGAAAACTTTCGGCCCCATAGAAATCGTCGGCATTGATTACGGCGAAAGGCTCGCGGACGGCGCCGGTTGCTGCAAGAACGGCCTGCGTGGTGCCCCACGGCTTGGTGCGGCCATCGGGGACGGAGAATCCGGGTGGGAGACCATCGAGCTCCTGAAAGACATAATCGATGGCAATGCGATGCTCGAAGCGCGTGGCAATTGTCTGGCGGAACGCGGCCTCAATCTCTTTGCGAAGGACAAAGACGATCTTGCCGAAGCCGGCGCGGAGTGCGTCGTAAATTGAGTAGTCCATAATCGTCTCGCCGCTGGGGCCGACGGGATCGATCTGCTTCAAGCCGCCATAGCGGCTGCCCATGCCTGCAGCAAGGACGAGAAGACTTGGCGCTGTCATCGGAATTCCTCGTGGAGGCCCTGCTTCATTCGCGCTTATTTCCGGCAGGCAGCGCATTGAGTATGAATACTGCCGATCCCCTTGAAAACGAACTGCCAGTGTACCGTACACAGGGCATTAGAGCCATGAGCGGAGCAATCCTCTTTCTGAATCCCTAGCCGAATGAGAGACCGCCCGGCAGGCGATCCGCAATCTACAAGAGGTGTTCTGGCGAGGGACGCTCGCCCTATGGTATAAGCCAAAGCACCGCCGCACGCGGTTGTGCTGCCTAACCGAACTCCAAGGGAAATCCAAACGATGATGATTCCATACGCGAAAACAGGAACGTGTTTGCTGCTGCTCTCGCTCGCCCAATTCGCCACTGCCGCTCCCGCACAAACCCAGCTCTCGGAGATGCCTCCTGTGAACATGGGCCTCTGGCAAACCGAGACCACCCCCACCGTGACGGGACTGGAGAACACGCCGATGGCGGCCATGGCGTCTGCTATCGGACGAGGGCATGTAACGCAATCCTGCCTCACACCTGAGAAATGGAAGAGCGATATCCAGGGAATCAACGCCCGGCAGCAGCATGGCTGCACGCTCTCAAACGTGCATCAGGACTCCCATGAAGTCTCATTCGACCAGGCCTGCACAACGGGTCACGGCGGAACAAATACCGCGCACGTTGATATCCTGATCGACAGCGCGGAGCATTCGCATGGAACTGTTGTGATGAAGATAGTGGACCCAGCCTTTCCACAACCCATGACAATCAGCGTGTCCATGGTTTCGCACTACTTAGGCTCCGCATGCGGCGACGTAAAGCCAGGCGAAGGAAAAATGATCAAGTAGCGCGGGGCAAGGGCGCGCCAGCAGATTTGGCAACGCGGGCCAGGACATTAATCGCGAAAAACGCGTTTAGCGCGTCTCGCCGGTGCGCAGGATCGCATCGATGCGCCTGCTGTAGTGCCCGGTGAGCGCATTCCAGCGGACGATAACAAGCTCTTTGAGCATCTGCAGTCCATCTCTTAGGTAGCTCATGCGCGAGCGCGCATCGTGCGCCCAGCTCACGGAGACTTCCTTCACCCTCAAGCCGCGTTTGAGGGCGATAAAGAGAATCTCCGGGTCGAATCCCCAACGCTCGATGGTTTGGAGCTGGAAGACAGTTTGGGCAGCGGCCCGTGTAAACGCCTTGAAGCCGCACTGCGTATCGGCGAACGGAAGCCTCATCACCATGCGGCAGACGGCGTTGAAGCAGCGGCCGAAAAACTGCCGGTAGAGTGGCTGACGATGGGTCTGACGGCTGGATGCAAGCCATCGCGAACCGATGGCGATGTCAGCGCCCTCGGCTATGGCGGCAAATAAGCGCTCGGCCTCGACGATGGGTGCGGACAAATCCGAATCGGTAAACATCACGATGTCGCCCAACGCGTGCAGGATGCCGTTGCGCACGGAATAGCCTTTGCCGCGATTTCCGGGATTCTCGAGCAGTCGGATTTCGGGAGCCTCGCGCGCAATATCGCTCACCAATTGCCCCGTCGAATCCGTCGATCCGTCGTTGACTACGATGACCTCGGCATCCCAGCCATTCTCACGAATACAGGCGATCACCGATTCGAGGGTCGCCGGTATCCGCGCGCTCTCGTTGAAAGCAGGAATCACGATGCTGTATTTGGGATACTTATACACGATCCCCGCCCTTCAAGTGCATCAGCCTCATTTTTTGAGGAAGATATTGGCCATGATAACGCAGATCAGGCGCAATTCGCCTGAAACCGGCGAGTTACAACTTTCCATCTATGCTGCTGCCTCTAAAGGATCAAGCTTCCGCGGGCCTTGATTTTTGGCCCTCGTGCGCGGACAATCCGATTATGCTATGTGCGGAGGTCTCAACAACATGACAAAGGCAGATCTGGTAGAAAAGGTCACCAAACTGGGCGATCTGACCCGCCGCGACGGGGAGGTCATCGTCGAAACAGTGTTCGATTCGGTGATTTCTGCCCTCCAGAGCGGCGACAAGATCGAGATTCGCGGCTTTGGCTCATTCCGGATTCGCCAGCGCAATCCCCGCATTGGCCGCAATCCCAAGACCGGCGAGCGCGTGGAAGTCCCCGCCAAGCGCGTGCCATACTTCAAACCTTCAAAGGAACTGCGCGACCTTGTGAACCCGGCGGAGGCCGCCAGCGCAGCCTCGGCCTCCTAGCGGCGGAGCATCGCCTGGAGTTGTTTCACCCGAAGCCAGCACTCATTTCAGAACTGACAACTCCTGCTGTCCTACCGAGGCCGAATGCCAATAACGCTCATCATGCGTCCGGCGTGGCCTCGCGAGGCGCGGTGCGAAAAAAACAAATCGGGCCGGCAACTGGTGCATCCCCCCACCGCGTGGATAGCGCGAGGGGGCACACCCGCATCGAGCAACTGCCGCCGATTGGCTTCGATCAGATCGAGATGCAGGTTGGGGCCGATCGACGAGTGCCCCGGCGCGCGCTGGGTAAGAAAAAGCATCGGGTATTTCGTCCGCACCTGATCGGTGTCATAAACCTCGCGAATAAGTTCGCGCCCATAAATGAACTGCGACTCGAAGGCGGAAAGCACTTCCTCGCCGATGGCGTAGCAGCAGGCCCCGATGCCTGGTCCGATTGCGGCTATGAGGTCCCCGGGCTTGGAACCGAATTCCAGACGCATCCTGCCCACGCCCGATTCGACGATGCGCTGAACGGTTCCGCGCCAGCCGGCATGAAAAGCTGCAACGACGCGCTGCTTTCGGTCGGCAACCAAAACCGGAATGCAATCGGCGGTCTGAATGGCGAGCAGCAGGCCGGGCTGGGCCGTAATGAGACCGTCTCCCTTGCACACATGCGTAGCGAAGATGTCGCTCGCAACCCCTGAAGCTTTTGGGGACCGCTTGCGCTGCACATTCGTTCCGCGGGGAAAGACGACAAGGTTCGAGTGAAATTGGCGCACAGTGATCAGTTGCGTCGTCGGGTCGCCGGTAACGGACTCCGCCAGCAGTCGCCGGTTGGCGGCTACCAGGTCGCGATCGTCGGCATCTGTAAATCCGAGATCTAGCTCGCCGGGCGTACCGTCCGCACAGTAGGCACGACTGACTCCGCCTTTGCGAGTGCTGAATCCATGCCAGAGCCAGGGCAAGTCATCCCACGCAGGAATTTGCAGCAGGTGGACTCCGTTGGGAGCAATGAAGACGTCCGGCGCAGCAACTGCCAACTCCTCAGGCGTGACAGGGTCTGGGCGAACAGGCCGCGCGATCTTTCCTGCGTTCCCCCGGCGACTGCGCACGAGCCCTGCTCCGCGGAAAAGTGCGTCCACATGCTGCAGATCGGTCTTAGTAGATTTTTCGCGCGAAGAATGAGGCAGAGTCACAGATTGATTTTAGCGGGAGGGTGTTCGCGGGATGAAGCGGAAGGGGGAGCGAATGGGCCTGCCTTCCGGCAGGCCCGCTCGAGAGGCGTTGAAAGGGAGGGAATCCTGAGGGGTCAAGAGAAGGGGTCCACAAAAGGGACCTTCAAAAGAGGTAAACTTTTCTCGGAAGGGCAGTGAATCGGGGAAGCCTCTGCTTGTTACCAGATATGACGCCGCCTTCCGGGGAAAGGTTGCCAAAAGTTATTCAACTCTAAAAATAGTTTTCCACAAAGCGCAATCTGATTCGGATGTCCTGGGCGGAGGCCCAACTACTTTGGACTCAGTTCCCGGCAGCTTCGGATCTCATTTTTTGATTGAACTGCAACCGTCCATCGAGAGCGAGCAAAAGATGCTCGCTGCCGTGGGTTTAGAACCGATCTCGCAAATCGCCGAGGCATCTTCCGCGGACTCTGAGCTTGCGGAACGGTCCTCGCAAGTGCCATCAGTCGTCGAGGCCGTAGCGCTTCTTCACGCTTTCCAGTGCGGTCGGACTGATCAGACGGGCGCGCAACTCGGCCTTTCGTGTCTTGGCTGCTTCGACTGCCGCCGGATCATTTGCGCTTCCATTGCGTTGCCGTGCAGAACCGTTGGGCTTCGATCGGGATTTCTGATTCTTCTCAATGCGCAACTGCCACGCTGTGCGCAACGCGCCAGCCAGCAGGTCTTCTTTGGCCTCGGCCAGGCGAATATGCGTGGCGCCATTCTTGCCCCAGCCGCCGGCAATCGGGAGGAAAAGATTCGGCTGTTCCGCCACAAACGCGGCTTGCTGCTCCGGCGTCAGCATCAGGTTGCCGAAGCCCTGCTTTTCCGACGCAAGCGTCGCAAAAATGTGCCCTCCCACGCGGAAATCGACGTGGCCCATGTGGGAGCCTTCCTCCGCGCCTTCGAGGCTGAGCGAAATGCGGCGAAAATCGGATGTGATCATAGACGGTTCGTCATCTCTCTTAATCTCTTCAGATGCAAAAACCTCCTAATTTGCTGTGCAGGGCCGAAACGATGACCAATCAATGCCGCGCTGAAACTCTTCGTCGGGATGAAATATCGCACTGAAGGTAAATGCAAATTGAGATGGGCCATTCGCATCGAGGTGGGCGATGCGGCGCTTCGCTTCGTCAATTCCAGGAATGTGACCCGCAGGCACCCACCACAGCGCCGAGTAAGCTCCTGCAAATTTCTCAAACCACGCATACCGCTGGCGCACGAGTTCCACGTGCACAGTTTGGTATACGAAATGGCGCAGGTTCTCGACTGACTCCCACACTGACATGTTCAACAGTGTGCGCTCATCTTGAAAAGGTCGCAGGTAGGTTGCGTTGCCTTCGCCCGTCTGCAGGCGCCACACAAAGCCGGGACTCGCGTCGGCGAGCGCGTTGATCTCGTCGAGCCTCTCGACGAAGCCGGACATGATTGGATCGCTAAGCTCGGCGCGGATGCGGCCGATGTTGACCTGTGCAATGTGGTATTGGCTCATCGTTTCTCCCGACGTAATGATTTCGAAAGAGCGGTTACACGTGAACTCCCAGGAGTTCGCTTTCAAACTCCTCATTCAGCCACTTTGAAAACGCAGAAAACTCCTCGTCCCGGCCGAGAAAATCGCGCACCATCTGTCGTCCAGGCTTTGACCCACCCTGTTCGAGCACCGTTTTGCGATACTTCGCGCCAGCCTCGCAACCAAGGAGATCCGCAGGATCGAACTGCGCAAAGAAGTCCAGCGCGATCACCTTGTCAAACGCATAGGTGTAGTAGTTCGATGAGTAGCCTGTGAGATGGCCGAAGCTCGCGTACATGCGATTGCCATCTTTCCACGTCCACGGCTGCAGGCTCTCGTAGAGCCGCTTCGTCGTTTCGTCCAGATCGATCGTAGCCGGATCATGGTCGTGCAGGTCGAGCGACAGCGTGGTGTAGTAGAGCTGCGCGCGCACCCAGTCGGCTCTACCAAACGATCCCGCCAGCTTCATCTTTCGGATAATCTCGGAAGGCAGCACTTCGCCCGTCTGGTAGTGCTTGGCAAACGCCTGCAGCAACTTTTCATCGCGGAAGAATTCCTCGAGCATCTGCGATGGAACTTCGATGAAGTCGCCCTCCGTCGCAAATCCCGAGAGCCCCGCCCACTCCGTTTGCCCGCCCAGAATCGCGTGCATCAGGTGGCCAAACTCGTGGAAATATGTGACGACGTCTGAATACTGCATGAGTCCAGGATCTTTATCGTCGCCTCCAGGAAAGTTACAGATCAGCGCAGCTTCAGGCTGATAGCGGCCCCGCACACCGGTGACCACTGGCGCCGCAGAGAACCACTTGTCCTTGCCTTCGCGCGGATGCATGTCGAGATAAAAGCGCCCCACGATCTTGCTCCCTTCATGCACATCGAAAACCGACACCGCGGGGTCCCATGCCGGCGCATCCACGCGCCGAAACTCAATCTTGAACAGCCGCGCCGCAGTCTCCAGCACTCCGGCCTCGACCTGCGCGTAAGGGAAATAAGGCCGCACCGACTGCGAATCGAAATCGAACTCAGCCCGCCGGAACTGCTCGTACCAGTAGCCACGGCTCACGATGTCAATCGCCTTCACACCCTGCTCACGGCTGCGCGTGAAATCGAGAATCAGCTCGTGCTCGCGGTGCGCGCCTTCGCGGCTTGCCTCGTTGAGCTTGGCCAGAAACGTCCGCACATTCGCGGCCGATCCCATCATCTGGTCAGCCGTAGCCAGGTCAGCCCAGCTGCGGAAACCGAGAATCGTCGCGACCTCCTGCCTCGTCGCAAGCAGATCGAGCAGGATTTGCTGGTTCACCGGATACGCGCGCGTGTTGTAGGCCAGAAACATCCGCTCCCGCAACGCCGCGCTCGCCGCAAATGTCATCACCGGCTGCATGTCCGGCGGATCAGTCGTCAGAGTCACCCGTCCTTCAGCATTCGCTGGATGTCGCGCGAGATAATCCGCCGGCAACCCCTCCAGCTCAGCAAGCAACGCCTCGATAGTCTTCGCACCCTCCTGGATATTGCGGCTGAAATTGAGCGAGTGCCGCGTCGCCTTCTCGTGCAGAGCCTGCAAGCGGTCCCGCGTCGCCTGATCCTTGTCCACGCCCGAGAGCCGATAGCTCAGTAGCGTGCGCTCTACGTAGTGTTTGGTCGCCGGATCGGCGCTCGCTAGGTCGATCGCCGCCAGCGCATCGTACACGGCGCGGTTCAGGCTGAGCGCGCTACCTGCCATGGATACGCGTTGCGCTTCCATCTGTGCCTGGTCGCGCACAGCCTTATCCGCGGCGACCGAGTTAAGAATGCCTGCTTGTGCTCCAGCCAGGCTTAACTGCTCGATAGCGGCATCATAAAGACGCAGCGAATTCTCCGGCGTACGCGGCCCCTCGACCGCCAGCAGCGCGGCCAGCGCCGCTTCGTGTGCCGCCAACCGCGACGCGACCCACCCGGCCAATGCTTCGGCGGAACCGGCTCCGCCCGCCTCCCACACATGGATCTCTTCGGTCACTGTAGCGGCGGCCAGGGTTCCAGCAGACATGATCGGCTCAATCCTCCAAAGTCTAGGTTGCCACAGCGGGCCGGCTTCGCGACGTCTTCACAAGGAACTGAGGCGGACGCGCGACCGTAAGTGTATTTATTCCAGTAAATTACGGTCCAAATATCTGCTATTGCTGATCATGCCGGGTACCACTGCGGCACCCACCCTGCGCATCACAACCATCGATCCCGCAAGGACGTTGCGCCTCGAATAAGGCCGCAAAACCGGATAACTGGTTGCCTCGTCCATACAAAATATGACACTCCGGTGTCCACTTCTGTGGTTGCATCCGGTCCGCAAGCCATCTAATATGCGTCAATTAAGTTATGTCGCTTGCTGCCGCCATCGCGAGCCCGGCCCCGACCCCTGCCAACCTCCGGCTCAGGGTAGGCAAGCTCTGCGTCGCCATTCAAGCCGAGACCCCGGCCGAATTGGTGGATCGCGCGGAGGCGGCGCTCAAAGATGTCCGCTTTTTTGAGTTTCGCCTCGACTCGCTGCCCAAGCCGGCAATCGCACTGCCCTATTTGAAACAGTTTCTTTCTGAGCATAAAGACGTCACCGCGATCGCTACCTGCCGCCGCAAGGAGTTTGGCGGCGGCTTCGTGGGGGCATTGGCGGCAGAGCTCGCGATCCTGTCGGATGCCGCAGTGGCGGGCTGCCAGATTGTCGACCTCGAAGTCGAATCTGCCGAGCAAGCCAAGCCTGCGCAACTCGCCAAGCTTCGCTCTACAGGAGCGGCGCTCCTGATCAGCTTTCACGACTTCACGCGCACGCGCGGCCTGGAGCAGGTGGCCGACCGCATCGAGCGCTTCAAACCGGAATACGTGAAAGTGGTTTCAACCGCGCGGTCCCTCGCGGATAATCTCGCCGTTCTTCGCCTGATTGAAGACCGCTCCCTTGCAACGAATGTCGTTGGCATTGCCATGGGCGAGGAAGGCATCCTGAGCCGCGTGCTCGGCCCGCGAGCTGGCGCGGCCTTCACGTTTGCCTCACTCACCGACGGAGTTGAAACAGCCCTGGGGCAAATGGCCGCGCGTACGCTGCTCGACGTCTATCGTATAGACCAGCTCGATCCTGCAACCCGCATCTTCGGCGTGGCCGGCAATCCGATCACGCACTCCCTATCGCCGCTCATGCACAATCGCGCATTTCGGCGCGAGATCGTCAACGCGGTGATGCTGCCGCTCAAGGCGCGTTCGCTCGACGATCTTCTCACCGTAATCCGGGACCTCCCTCTTGCCGGCGTGGCCGTAACCATGCCGCTGAAAGAGGAAGTGCTGCCGCATCTCGCCAACATGGACCCGCTCACCGCGAAGATCGGCGCGTGCAATACCCTGCGCACCGGGGCCGATGGAAAGCTCTACGGCTTCAACACCGATGTCGCCGGCGTCATTCGTCCGCTCGAAAAGCGCCTGCGGTTGAAGGGCGCGCGCATTGCCGTGCTGGGCGCCGGGGGCGCGGCGCGGGCCGCAGTTTTTGGCCTCGTCGCGCAGGGCGCCGAAGTCTTCGTTGTGAACCGCACGCACGAAAAAGCCGTCGCACTCGCGCGCCAGGCAAAAGCAAAATCGCTCAAGCACGAAGTCTTCGCAAAGCAGCGCTTCGATGTGCTCATCAATTCCACGCCTTGCGGCATGAAAGGCGTAAAGCAGACCCTCCCAATTGCGGAGAACGAACTCAACGCCAGCCTGGTCTTCGACATGGTCTATAACCCCATCGAGACACCGCTGCTCAAGCTGGCGCACAGCCGCGGTCTCGGCGTGGTCAGCGGCTTGGAGATGTTTGTGCAGCAGGGCGCGCGCCAGTTCGAAATATGGACGGGGAAGCCAGCCCCCGAAAACGAAATGCTGCGTGTGGTGGAGCAGGAGCTCCGCCGGCGCGTCTGACACGCCTGAACGGCCGCCGAACAGTCCAGTGCAAGCAGGGAACCGCGCTCTGCCAGTTTTAAGGTGCGGAAGAATTATTCTGCTGCGTTAGCTTGTCGGTCTGCTGCTGAATGATCTTCTTCACGCGGGCGACGGCTCCATATTCGTGCAGAAGATTGAAGCCGAATCCCGTGCCGAATTTGATCCCGTATCCCTCAAAGCTTTTTCCGACGGACACGTTGTGCGCCGGCAAATAGGCATCGGCCAACGCGGTCGACAGCGCATAGCCGACCAGCACGGCATAATTCGGCATTTGCGGTCCTCGATCGCTGAATCCTACGAATTCGCTGCGCAGCGCCCACCATATTCTTGACTTCGCTGGTCCGGAACCTTTGCGAAAGTAGCGCGGATCCTGGTGAAACACCGAGGGCACAACAGCCTGGGCGAAAAGAAAGGTCGAGGCAAGGTTGGCGGCGTTGTACCCATAGAGTTGCGCAAAGCCACGCCCACCAGGTGCATAAAACGGACCCAAGCCCAGAGACCTGTCGAACAAGGTCGTCACACCCGCGCGAATCGGAGAAGACAAATCGATTGTCGAGCGGTAGGCCAGTTCGAATTTCTGCCAAGCTCGCAGCGGAGGCACGGCCGAGTCAGGATCGTGCACGGTGTCGTATCCGGCAAAGAGGATCAAGGCGCGGTTGTGCGGAATAGGCTCCTCAGGCAGCGACGGATCGATGCGCGCCTGCGCCGATGCGATGTGCAGGCCAAGAGAACAGGCAAGAAAAACGCACAAGACGAACATTACAGATCGTGGATTCAAAATGCACCCTCTGCATGGAACACCTTGCGGGGTTTGAATGCGGCAGCGCAAATTGGGTTGCACCAACCAGTTCCACCACGATTCCGGAATGAAGAGCACTCGATTGCCTTCGACAGAGCCACCCTAAGGCGTCCTATGAGAGGGGATGTCAAGAGAAAAAACCTCTCCCCGCTCCCCTGGG
>PLKY01000286.1 GCA_003140785.1 Acidobacteriaceae bacterium
TGTGGATCACCTCGCGGCGATACGCCTTGAAGGTCGTCCCAAAATCATGAATGTCCACGCCCGACAATTTCGCCATCAGCCAGTTCGCGCAGCGGGACGGAATCCGTCGCATGACGAAGTTGTCAATACGCTCTTTGCGCCATCCTGACACAACGTCGTAGCCCTCTTCGAGTTTTTCAATAAAGCTGGGAATTTCGTTCGGATCGTGCTGCAAATCGCCGTCCATGGCGAAAATAAAATCACCCGACGCATGATCGAAGCCGGCCGCAAGCGCCGAAGTCTGGCCAAAGTTGCGGCGCAGCTTCACCACCAGCACGCGGCTATCCACCGCGGCAATCTCTTCTAGCAGTTTATACGTGCGATCGCTCGACCCGTCGTCGACCAGAACAAGCTCAAAACTGTTGCCCACCTGCTCCATCACCTGTTTCAGGCGCGCATACAAAACGGTCACATTCTCCTCTTCGTTGTGAAAAGGAACGACGATGGAATATTTCGGCATGTTAGTAGTATAAACGTCCGCTTAGCGAATTGGATGCAAGACATGCTTGCCCAGAAACGAAATAAGAAACGAATCAGGCAACGAAACAATCACTCATGGGCAAAGCCCTCAGTCGCGCTAAAGCCGCGTGACCGGCATTTAGCGATCCAGTTCATCAAGCATCGCCTGCATCTCGCTGAGTGCATGACGGTTCCCTGTACGGGCTGCGCAGCTGATTCCGCCCTTCAACCGCTCGATCGCTTCGTTTTTTCGTCCCGCGTTAGCCAGCGTCTGCGCCGACATAAAATACGCCGCGGTGTAGTCTGAATCGTTGGCCAGCAAGAGGTCGAATTCCTTCAGCGCCTCTTCCGCATCGCCGCGGCCAGCCAACTCCATGGCAATGCCGTAGCGGGCAAAGCTGCTCTTCGCGTCAAGCGCGAGAATTTCCCGTAGTCCTGCGATCTTGTCTGTGCTGCTCATGTTTTGCAGACTTTCCCCAAACCGATTTGCGTAATTGGCGTGGATTGCCGAAACTGGACTTGTCTCCCCATGGACCCGTCTTCGCCATAACCATTGTAGCGAAGAACAGGTCAACTGGCGGTGAATGAATGGAGCAAGCACGCAATGAGTTCCACTGAGACCGGCCCGATCGCGCGGACAGTCGCCAGCACGCAGTCGGAAATGACTGAAATCATTCTGCCCAACGACGCCAACACCCTTGGCAATCTTCTCGGCGGCCGCCTCATGCATTTTATTGACTTGACCGGCGCCATGGCCGCCTACCGTCACACCCGCACCCACGTCGTCACCGCAGCGATGGACCACATCGATTTCATCCAACCGGTGCACGTTGGCGATCTGCTGATCCTCAAATCCAGCGTTAATCGGGCCTTTAACACCTCCGTCGAGGTGGGTGTAAAAGTCTGGGTCGAGCATCCACAGACCGGATCGATGCTCCATGTCGCCAGCGCGTACCTCGTTTTCGTGGCCATCGACAAAGACGGAAAACGCCAAAAAGTGCCCGGCCTGCAACCGGAAACGGCGAACGAGATTCGCCGCTATGGCGATGCCTTGCGCCGCCGCGAATACCGCGAAGCAGAAGTAGCCCGCCGCAAGAAAGCGAAAGCTGCCACCGCCGCACAAAGTCCTGATCCAATTCGATCCTGATCCTTGCCCGCAACGCTCATTGAATAAATGTTGTCTCCTTGAGGGACCCTGAACGGAGTGAAGGGGAGTCGAAGGACCTGCGGTTCGGGAACTTTCGATCACCACGACATCGGGTGCCCCAGGTCTGGATTCTCAGACCTGGGAAGGCACGAACCCAAATGACCGCGTCCAACAAGGCTTACTCCGAAGTTCCGAAACAATATCGAGCCAAAGTTCATAGTTATGTCAACTTCCTTTCAATCGTCATCGCATCCAACAGACTTCCCCCGCCGCATCGTCTGCCTCACCGACGAGACGACGGAAACCCTCTACCTGCTGGGCGAACAAGACCGCATCGTCGGCGTCTCCGGATACGCCAAGCGTCCTCCCGAAGCGCGAAAGAAACCGCGCGTCTCCGCGTTTCGCAACGCCAACATCGAAGCAATCCTCGACCTCAAGCCCGACCTCATCCTCACCTTCTCCGACGTACAGGCCGAAATCACGCGAAATCTCGTCCTCCGCGGCGCTACTGTCCTCAACTTCAACCAGCGCAGCATCGCCGAAATCTTCGACATGATCTCCTTACTCGCACGTCTAGTCGGCAAGCCAACAGAAGGGCGCACGCTTGTTGAAGAATTGCAAAACGGCCTACGCGAAATAGAAGCTTCGGCCCGAAAATTCCCGCGCCGCCCACGCGTTTACTTTGAAGAATGGAAAGATCCACTCATCAGCGGCATCCGATGGGTCGAAGAACTTGTCTCCATTGCAGGCGGTGACCCAATCTTTCCCGAACTACGCGAATGCGGAAAAGCACAGGACCGCGTCGTCGATCCATCCTCCGTCGTCGCGCGCGATCCCGAAGTGATCCTCGCCTCGTGGTGCGGCATGAAAGTTAGCATCGACGCCATTCGTGCGCGGCCCGGCTGGGAGAACACCAGCGCCGTGCGCAACGGCCACATCTACGAAATCCCTTCTACCTGCATCCTGCAGCCAGGACCCGCCTCACTCACGGAAGGCGTGCGACAACTGCACGCAGTCCTCGCGCACGTCGTCGATGCCAATGTCGCTCCCGGACTCAAGCCGACCGAATTCACCGATCCCTGCCTCCTGTAAGATTCTAAGTAGACCCGCTCGCCGGAGCCCAATGTCCGCGACGGATCGAAGCATCTCGAAGCCGAAAAAATCCCCAGCGGAAAACTGGCTTCCTCAGGAGTGATCAATGGCTCATTCTCACGCCATGCCGTCGCCGATGGCGTTGCCCGGCGTCTCGAAAATCGTCGCAGTCGGTTCGGGCAAAGGCGGCGTCGGCAAAACCACAGTCGCCGTCAATCTCGCCATCGCGCTTTCCAGGCTCGGCCAACGCGTCGGCCTCATCGACGCGGATATCTACGGCCCAAACGTCCCGTTGATGATGGGTTCAACGCAACAGCCGCTCGTCGGCACGAACAATCAGATTCAGCCCAACGAAGCGCACGGCATCAAGACCATCTCCGTCGGTTACATCTCGCCCGGCGACAAGCCGATGGTGATGCGCGGCCCCATGCTGCACCAGATCATTCGCCAGTTTTTGCAGCAGGTCGACTGGGGAGAGCTCGACTACCTCATCGTCGATCTGCCGCCCGGCACCGGCGACGTTGTCATCTCGCTCGTCCAAACAGTCCCGCTCACCGGAGCCGTCGTCGTCAGCACGCCCAGCGACGTCAGCCTGCAGGACGCCCGCAAGGCTCTCGAGATGTTTGCGCAGGTCAACGTTGAAGTGCTCGGCATCGTCGAAAACATGAGCCACTTCACCTGCCCGCATTGCCATCACGAGATCGACATCTTCTCCAAAGGCGGCGCCGAGCGCACAGCAAAACAATTCAATATTCCGTTCCTCGGATCAATCGAGTTGATCCCCGCAATTCGGGAAGGCGGCGATCGCGGTCTGCCTGTCACACTCGCCGGACCCAAGAGTCCGCAGGCCGCAGAGTTCTTCGGTATCGCGCAAAAGCTGATGGAACGCGCCGAAGCCGCAGCCGCCGCCAGCACCGACGTGCTCGAAATCAGCTAACCACCTGCGGTGGGGCTAACTGCCTTCGGCGTATCCGCGAGAAACAGTGAGTTGATGTGCGATCGTCAGCGGTGTCGTCTTGCAGACTACTTTTTTTCGAACCATCGACGGGCACGGAAATTGGGTGCCCCATGTCTCGCTTTTGAGACATGGGAAAGCAACGATCCCAAACCGTTTTTCGCGAAGGAAGCACGCGATGCGCGGAAGACGGAGGGAGCAGGGGCCTTCAGGCCCATGAATCCCGTTCGCAAACGAAACGGGCTTTAGCCCCGGAAGCCTCCAACGCAATCACCCAAAAAAGAAAAAGCGGAGCATCGCGCCCCGCTTTCTTTTACTCAAATGTTCTCTTACCGCCAGTGCCCTTCCACCAGCACCCATCCACCATGGCGATGAACCCAGTGATGCTGCACCCATACAGCATGGGGACGCGGCGGGTGGTCGTAGTGACCCGGCACCCAGACATAACGGCCGCCATCCCACCGGTGATAGCCGCCAACCCATACAAAGCCCGCACCCGGAGGCGGACCCGGATGCTCAACAATCGGTGCCGGCGGACCGATGCGCACATACACCTGCGCAAACGAGGCCGCAGGAAGCAGAGTGAAAGCAAGCAATGCTGCGAGTGCAATTTTCTTCACAGTCGTGAAACTCCTTCAGCGTTGAATTTCTACCGGAGCCCGTTATCCCTCCGGCTCTTTGCTCATTTCGAACCTGAATCAAACGCAAAAGTTGCGCCCGCGGCCCATTCTGCCTCGCTGAACCTTGGTAACGCAACAACTACTTTTTCACAGGAGTAACTAACTCGATCTCTTCCGTAAGCACTTCTGCAGCCCGCACACACGCCACCCGGCTTAAGTCGTGATGCGTCACCAGCCGAATCGCATCGCGGCCTACTGTGCCCGCAAGAATGCCTCGTGACTTCAGCCGCGCAACAACATCCGCGGCGCTCAACCCATCCACCAGCCTGAAGATCACGATGTTCGTCTCCACCGCCTCCGGATCGATCACCACGCCTTCCATATGTGACAGGGCCTCGGCAAGTAGCCGCGCATTCGCGTGATCTTCATGCAGACGAGCCGGCATCTGCTCCAGTGCAATCAATCCCGCCGCAGCCAGCACGCCCGCCTGGCGCATGCCTCCGCCCAATGCCTTGCGATAAATCCTCGCCCGCTCCATCAACTCCGCCGAACCCACCAGCATCGATCCCACCGGCGCACCCAGCCCCTTCGACAAACAAAACATGATCGTGTCGAAACCGCGCGTCAGCGCCTTCACATCCACTCCCAGCGCCGTCGCCGCATTAAAAATCCGCGCCCCATCCAGATGCAGCGGCAGCTTCCGCTCTTTCGCTTCAGCCCAAATCTCCTCCAACACATCGACGCGCGTACATCTGCCACCAGCTAAATTCGCGGTGTTCTCAATTTCGATCAACCCAGTCGCCGCACGAAACGAACTCCGCCCGTAGATCACAGGCTCAATGTCTTTCCAGGTTAGTGTCCCGGTCTCGGTCGCAACCGCGCGAATCACGCACCCGGAAAACACCGCGACCGTCGCCATCTCCCAATCCAGGATGTGCGATCGCGACTCGCAGATCACTTCCTGCCCCGGCTCTGTGTGCAGGCGAATGCCGATCTGATTCCCCATAGTTCCGGTCGGCACAAACAATGCAGCTTCGCGCCCAAAGGTCTCCGCCGCGCGTTTCTCCAGAAGATTTACGGTTGGGTCCTCTCCGTACACGTCATCGCCAACCTCGGCCGCAGCCATCGCCGCACGCATCTCCGGCGTAGGCCGCGTCACAGTGTCCGATCGCAGATCAATCAACTCTTCCATTCCTATTCCCGATTCCCTATTCCCTGCTTCTCTGTCTCTCTGTTTCTCTGTTTCTCTGTTTCTCTGCATCACGGTATCTGCCCCATCGGCAATTCCATCACCGGCGTTAGCTTTCCATCCTTCGAAGCCACTGCCCACATCCCGTGAAAATTTCCTCTCAGCTCAGGATGTGCCTTCAGAAACGCGGTCAGGACCGCAATCGCCTCTGTCCGCGAAGCCGCCGGATCGGAGATACCCAACGATTCATACGTCACGCTCAGATCGGCCTGATGCAGCGTCGTATCGATGCGGACCCCATCGATCTTCCAATTCCGCGGCCCGTCTTCGAGCGAAAGAGGAAACGGCCCCGGCACGTCTTTCAACTGCGTTTGCTCGCGGTTCAGCTTCTCCATGTTGGGCGACGAGAGAAAATCAACCGGCAACAACAAATACCGCGCCATATCGAAGCTGTACCACGCGCTCCACGGAGCCCCTGTGGTTGCGAGCGTCCGCGCCCGCGTCCAGTACCAAACCCCGTCATGGCCGTCGACAATTCCCTGCCGCACCGACACCCCGCCCAGCTTCCAGCTTGGGATCGACCCGGTCGGATCCCAAACCGCGATCAGGCCAATCTGTCCGCCCAGCGGCGCTCCCGCCGCATCGGCCAACACGACCGCATACTTCCCCGGAGGCAGCGCGTGCATGCTCACAGTCACAGTCAGCGATCCGCTGCCATTCGAGCAGAAAAACTGGTCATCGGCGGTCTCGGTCTGCGCAGAGGCATCCAGCAAATAGATAGCCTGAATCTGCGGCTGACCGCCCTTCACCAGAGGCGCCCCCAGCTCCACTTCGCCGTGAATTCCATCCCACTGCGAAGAAATCGCGGGCAAAAGCTGAGCCTGCAGAGTCGGATAATCCTGCTGCAGAATGGCAACCGCCATCCGCTGGCCAATCGCCGCCAACGCGTTTCTGTCCTGCGGCTGCAATTCCGCCTGCGTCGTGCAACTCACGGCGAAGCCCGCAACAGGCGCCGTGCACAGCAGCGACGCGATCAGACCGGTCCAGCAAAGGCGCATCGGTTGCCATTTCCTCCCTGCCCACGAAACCTTTGCGAGCGTCTTCGGGCCACTGTTAGTCTAGTACGTAGGGCGGTAGGTCAGCGAACCACCCATCGGCCCAGGGAGTCGATTCCCATGCACGATTCCGTCCGTGATCGCGACCTCACTCCGCAGGCTCACCTGCTGCATGGTTCGTCCATCGTGAAAGCCCTCCTGTCATGCGGATTCCTCGGCGCAACACTGCTCACCGCGCAAACGAAACCCGCCCAGCCAGCACCCGCTGCCCAGACCCCCCCGGACCCGGTGCAGCCACCCGCGCATCGGCAGCCTCGTTCCACAACTCAACCATCCGCCGCACAGGCCGCGCCTGCCACACCACCAGCCCCGAAATGGCCCATCAACGACCGTCCCGTCCCCGCCACCGTTACGTGGAACCGTGAGGACCTGCGCATCGACGCAGCCAACTCAAGCCTGCAGCAGATTCTTACCGACGTAGCCACGGCCACTGGGTCAACAGTAGAAGGTCTTACCAAGGACGAGAGAATCTTCGGAAACTTCGGCCCCGCGTCGGCGCGCGACGTGCTCGCGCAGATGTTGGGCAACGCCGGCCGCATCGTCGACGTGGTCGCCGGCTACAAGACGCGCTTCATCGACGATCCGCAACTNNAAGGTTCCGGCTACAACATCGTCATGGTGGGCGATCAAGGCCAGGGAGTGCCGCGCGAGCTCATTCTCAGCGCTCGAAACGCAAACAAGACACCCCAGGGCATGACACATCCCTCTTCGGAGGACAGCGAAGACGATTCTGCCGATTATCCGCAAAACGATCCGCAACCGCAGCCGCAGACTCCCCAGCCGTCGCTGCCCCTACGTCCCGGATTCCCACCTGACGGCTCTGCACCCATCCGCGGGCCTCAGGGGATGCCTCAACCGCAGACACAGCCGCAGCCCGGCCAGCCACCCACGAACCCGCCGAATTAATCGGGGCATCCGAACTGACGGTTCGATGGCCTGCATCTTCATGGTCGATTGCGAAACCAGAGTTGCTGCCACACAGTTTCACAGTCCTTTTTCGCAGTGCTGGAGGGGGGCGGTGCCTGACGCGTCCGTTGCCGAGGACTGGCCGTCTGGGCGACGCGCTTCGCATCTTTCGACAGCCTTTTCCGATTGTGGGCGCTTTGGGGAATTACAGCGGGTCCACAATTGCTANNAAAATGACACCTTGAACGGAACTGGCAAGGGCACATGAATTGTGGGAACCGCTCTAATTCGCGAACCGAGGGGGGCGAGCGCTAAGGGTAGTGCTGTCTCCGCTTTCGATTCTCAATCTTGGTGCGGAATCCGGGACTGAAGGCCGACTTCTGCTGCCTGCTTATCCCGAGGGATACGGTTTCGGGTTCTGGTGCTTTCCCATCCGTCGCAGAATGCGCGAAGGATGGGGCGCCCGGCCTCTACGCATATATCCAGTTTGATGACAG
>PLKY01000100.1 GCA_003140785.1 Acidobacteriaceae bacterium
TGGTTTTACTCCGCCCTTGACATGTTGATCGTCTCGCCAATTAGGCCGAGAATGATGATGGACGAAAGAATCGAGAGCGGAATCGAGATCGCGATGATGAGCGTCGATCTCCAACTTCCCAGGAACACAAGGATCATCACCGCCGTCAGCGCGGCCGCAATCACAGCCTCGCGGATGACTCCCTGCACAGCGGCGCGCACGAAGATGCTCTGATCCGAGAGCGGCGTCATCTTCAGTTGCGGCGGAACTGTGCTCGCTACGCGCGGAAGGATCGACCGGATGCCCTTGACGACATCCAAAGTCGAGGCGTTACCGCTCTTCAGAATCGAAATTAGTACGCCACGATGCCCATCCTGGCGCACAATGTTGGTCTGCACCTGAAAGCCGTCGCTCACACTGGCCACGTCGCGCAGATAAATTGTCGTTCCATTCACCTGTTTGAGCGGGATATTCGCCAGAGCTTCAACCGTTCGCGGTGAGCCGTTGGTCCTGACGTCGTATTCCGACTGGCCGATCTTGATCGTGCCCGAGGGCATGACCACGCTCTGCCGCGCCAAAGCATCCAGCACATCGGCCGGGGCGACGCCCTTGGACTGCATCGCCGCCTGGTCCATGTTGACGCTGATCTGGCGTTGCTTGCCGCCATAGGGCGATTGCACCACCGCGCCCGGTATGGTGATAAGTTGCGTGCGGATGAAGTTGGTTGCGTAATCGTTCAGTTGCGCTTCCGACAGGCCCTCCCCTGAAATGCCGAGTTGCAGGATGGGCACGCTGGATGCCGAAAAATTGATGATCTGCGGGGGCAGTGTGCCCGGCGGAAGCTGCCGCAATAGAAACTGCGATGCCGCCGTGACCTGAGCGTTGGCTGTATCGAGCGACGCCCCTGGTTGTAGAAACACCTTCACGATCGCTTCGCCGTTATATGTCGTCGACTCGATGTGTTGTATATTGTCGACCAGAGTGGTGAGTGCCTTCTCGTATGGCGACGTCAAGCGCCCTTCGAGTTCTTCAGGATTGAGGCCGGTATATGTCCAGCCGATCGAAACGACCGGAATATTGATGTTGGGAAAGATGTCGGTGGGAGTGCGCAGGATGACCACCGGCGCGGCGATGAGGATCAACAGCGCAAGAACGATAAATGTGTACGGTCGATTGAGAGCAAGTTTGACGATCCACATAAGTCCTTTTACGCTCCTCGCTACCGCGATCGCGGCTTAGCTGACCTTCATGAGCATTGCGGCACGATTGGCTAGCCTAAGTAGTTCTTAAGCACGACTCATGCCGTTTGGTCTTTCTTTTAGAATCACTAACTACAGTTCGCAAACCGGTACGGCTTTCGCAGTTGCTGTCGAACGGCTGACATGGAGTGACGAATCGCGTCAATGACAGACGGCCATTGCGCGACCCTCCTGTGGAGCAAAGGATCAAAAGGGCTTTGCTCCGAGACTAATCGCATGTGATTGCGTGGGCACTAACGCAACTTGCCCAGGAATAGCCCGTCTATTGAGAACAGACACTCGGCTGGGTCGGGTCGAGGGTTCCCAAGGAGATTGCTCGCCATGCGGAGTCGGCCTTTCATGTTTACCTATGGAGTTATGCTCGTGCTCGGAATGGCCGGCACAGCCGTAGCCCAGGACAATGGGGCACAGCAGTCCTCAGCTCGCCAGCAGCTTCAGCACATCCATACGCCGCAATCGATCGATCAGGAGCTTGCTCGCCTTATTGAGGATCTGGAGTTAACCCCGGAACAGCAGCAACAAATCAGGCCTCTGCTTGAGGAACACCATGACAAGATTCAGGCGCTGCTCGACAAAAATCCGACAGCTTCGCGGCAAGAGCTTGCTCCGCAGATTCACGCGATCAGCGACGAAACGCATCATCAGATTCATGCGTTGCTGACCGATCACCAAAAAGAACTGGAGAAAGCGATGCAACAACGCGAGCACAAGGGTGAAGAAAACAGGCGTCCCGATCCGCCCGCGGCATAGTCTCCAGATCCAACTCTCTCGGCCGCTTGATCTATTTGCAATCCGGCCGAACCCTAAAGCTGTAACTTTCGCTCGTTTCCGCCCATTCTATATAAATCATTTGGAGTGCATCGCGGGGACGACGGGGCTCGAACGTGCGACCTTTGCTGTGACAGATTTAGGTGGTGAGACCAGGATGGGCAGAAGCACGGATACGGCCATGATGCCTGCAATCACGTGGAGACCGCTTGCATACGATCCGCTGCTCTGCCGCATATGCGCGATAAGCAACGGTCCAAAGGCGCTCGCGGAGCCCCACGCTGTGAGCATGAGCCCGTAGATCGGCCCAACGTTCTTCGATCCGAAATAGTCGGCAGCAAAAGCAGGCATGGTGCCGAACCCGCCCCCGTAGCACATGAGGATGACGAACGCCAGGACGGTAAGAATAGCCGCCGAAGACGTTCCTGGAAATATCAAAAATAGGCCGATCTGCACCAGGAACATGGTCACGAAGGTCCATCGCCGGGTGATTGCATCGGAGATCCAGGCCCAGAAGATTCGGCCTACGGCGTTACCAATGCTGGCAACGCCAACCATTCCCGCGGCCACTACGGCGCTGACCTTGGCAATCTCCTGAAACATGGGGGATTCCTGCGAAATGATCGAAATGCCAGCCGAGGTATTCAGAAATAACAGCGCCCATAGCGCCCACCACTGCCATGTCTTTAGGGCGCCGCCGAGCGTGAAATCCGTTGCCGCACGCTGCTTGGTTTGCGTTGTGCTTGGGACCCACCCTGCGGGCTTCCACCCGTCCGGCGGGTTCTGCATGAAATAGCCGGTCGCCATGGTAATCACAAGATATGCGATGCCCAGATAGGCGAACGTGTGCAAGACACCGACACTCTGAATCAAACGTGTCGCCGCCGGAGCAGTTACCAGTGCTCCTGCTCCAAAGCCGGCCACGGCAATGCCAGTAATCAGGCCCCTTCGATCGGGGAACCACTTCACCAGGACGGCTATCGGAACGATGTATCCAAATCCCAGCCCAATTCCACCGATAAGCCCATAGCTCAAATAAAGCCACCACAATTTGTCGGCTGAATAGCTTGCCAGGAAAACGCCGAGGCCGTAGAGAAACCCGCCTGTGAGCGCGACGACGCGGGGTCCTTTCTTATTAAGCCACAGACCGCCAAAGAAGGCGGAGACACCAAGGACGAAGACGCAGATGGTAAAGGTGAGGGTCACCTGCGAGATAGTCCAGTGAAACTGTTTTGTGAGAGGAATTCGAAAGACGCTCCATGCATAGACGGCTCCCAGAGCCATTTGCATGAGGAATCCCGCTGCTGCAATTCCCCATCTATTCGTGCTCGACATGAACTACCTCCAAGCGCTGCTGCGTGAACTACGCCGTATTTAGTCGCAGCTTCCGCGCAGCTTGATTTGATTTCCCAGCTTCTCTAAGAAGCGGTTTATGAATGCGACACTTCTGCGCAGTTCCTTGTGGCGGAATTGACTAAGAAGCGAGAAAAGCCCTGGCGGCTCGATAACAGGCTTCTCGTAGCATCCGAGCGTTTCACTTGCTGCCGTCGCAACACACTGGAGTACTTCAGGATTGATTGCCCCAAGTGTCTTGCCGAGAATAATCGCGTTGCGAATTGCGCGAACAGACTCATCCGACTTGGTCGCATCGACTGCGGTCTCAACCAGCTTGTCGCTTGCACTAAGCACACCGCGCAACAGTTCGAACACGCCATGGTCGTGCAGCTGCTGCAGCAGTTGATACGAGTCGAGTAAGGCTTCCGCGTGCGTAACTGGAGCCTGTTCCAGCCGCTTGCGCAACTCCTCGCGAGGATCGCGGGGCGGTAACTCAAGAGAGATTGGTCGAGCCATTCTTTTCCTCCTTGCCGGCGGCGACGGCTAGTGGGTTTGGATCTGGACGAGTTGATCGCCGGGTTGACGATAATCCTTGCGCTTCCACTTACGCTCCACTTCGACGCCAGTCTGAGGTGTAGGGTGTCCGTGGCGGGAGTTTGTCCGCGGCAGCGGGTCATCGCCGATCTCTCCCAACACCCGGAGCTGTACCGATGTCTCTTTATATGCCGGGGTGTGGGTCGCTTTGTCCGTATGGCTGCCGGTGAGACGGTTCACGGGCTCTTCGGTAGAGTTCATGGGCATATACAGCTCTTTTCCCTGCACTCTTGTGGTGATGACGGCCTGTGCGCGCACCTTGCCGTATCGCGAGGTTAATTGCACCCAGCTACCGGTCTGGATGCCGCGCTCGGTGGCAAGCTGCGGCGATACCTCAATAAAGGTGCATGGAGTCTTCTCGCGAATACCCTCTGTTCGATACGTCATGTTGCCTTCATGGAAGTGCTCGAGCAAGCGGCCGTTGTTTAAGTGCAGGTCATACTCAGCATCCTGTTGGTCGGACGGCTCCGACCAGGGCACAGGGAAAAACGTCGCTTTGCCGTCAGGAAAGTTGAACTCCTTCGTATACAGCAAAGGTTGATCGCTGCCATCCTCGGCCACGGGCCACTGCAGTGTGCTGTACCCTTCGAGGCGCTCGTAAGAAACGCCGGCCATCAAGGGTGTGAGGGAGGCAATCTCTTCGTAAATTTGAGAGGGGTGCTCATACTTCCAGCCGGCACCCAGCCGATTGGCGATGTCCTGGATAATGATCCAGTCCGGACGGCTCTGTCCGAGAGGCTCAAGAGCCTGATAGAGACGTTGGATGCGCCGCTCGGTACTGGTGAAGGTTCCTTCCTTTTCCAAACTCGGGCTGGCCGGTAGAACCACGTCCGCAAAGCGGCAGGTCTCACTGAAGAAAATCTCCTGCATGACAAAGAAGTCGAGCTTCGAAAGGGCATCGCTCACATAATTCGCGTTGGAATCGACCAGGCTCATCTCTTCCCCGAAGACGTACATCGCCTTCAGCTTGCCTTCGTGGATGGCCTCGATCATCATGTGGTTGTCGAGTCCCGGCTTCGGCGGCAAGGAAACATTCCATGCCTTCTCAAACTTTGCCCGAATCGCCGGATCGTCCACCTTTTGATAGCCAGTGAAGTAATTCGGCATCGCTCCATGGTCGCTGGCGCCCTGTACGTTGTTATGTCCGCGCAATGGATAGGCGCCTGTTCCGGGCTTCATGTAATTTCCGGTTGCGAGCAGGAGGTTGGAGATTGCGGTTGAGGTGTCGGAACCCATCGTGTGTTGAGTTACACCCATCGCCCAGAGGACACAGACGCCGTCGGCTTCCGCGATCATGTGGGCGACTTTGGTCAATGTTTCGATTAGAAGGCCGCATCTCTCGCTGGCCATTTCGAGGGTGAACGATTCCAGACTCTTCTTGAACTCATCGGCCTTATTCACCCACTTATCGATAAAAGCCTGATTGGCAAGTCCGTTGTCGAGAATGTACTTGGTAACCGCGGAGAGCCAGATAAGATCCGTGCCGGGCCGCGGACGGAAGAACACGTCCGCTCGTTCCGCCATCTCGTTTTCGCGCAGATCGGCGACAATCAGCTTTTGGCCGCGCATCTTGTGGGCACGCTTGACCCGCGTCGCTAGCACTGGATGGCTCTCGGCCGTATTGCTGCCGACGATCAGCACCAGTCCCGCCTTCTCAATGTCGGTGATCGATCCGGAGTCGCCGCCGTAGCCGACCGTTCGGAACAGGCCCATGGTTGCCGGCGCCTGGCAGTAGCGGGAGCAGTTATCCATGTTATTGGTGCCGACGACCGCGCGTGCCAGCTTTTGCATTAAGTAGCTCTCTTCATTCGTGCATTTTGAAGAGGAGATGAAGGCCAGCGAGTCGGGACCTGTAGCCGCTTTAATCTCCGCAAATCTGCGCGCCACTAAAGATAGGGCCTCCTCCCAGGAAGCTTCGCGGAAGGAATCTCCCTCGCGGATGAGCGGCTTGGTGAGGCGGTCAGGACTGTTGACGTACTCCCAGCCAAACTTCCCCTTGATGCAGGTCGAGACACCATTGGCCGCTCCCTCGGCCGGCTCGACTTTCAGAATGTGACGGTCTTTGGTCCAGATGTCGAAGCTGCAGCCGACTCCACAATACGTGCAAACGGTCTTGGTTCGCTTGATGCGCGACTCACGCATATGCGATTCCATCTCGGAGACTTGAAGAATGGCGCCATAGCCCATTTCCGGCTCAATGCCTTTCACCACATCGATCATGCCGTTGAGCGCGGGTTTGGATAGTGAGGTCATGTAGCCAGCCTCTCCAAGCATCGACCTTTCCATCAGCGCATTGCAGGGGCAGACAGTGATACAGTGGCCGCACGAGACGCAACTCGATTCGCCGATCGGCGCGCCACCATCCCATAACACGCGGGGGTGCTCATCCTCCCACCGGATGCTCAACGTTTCATTGACCTCGAGGGTCTGGCAGGCCTGAACGCAACGCCCGCAGAGAATACATTGGTCTGGATCGTAGCGATAGAAGGGATTGGACATATCCACTTCGTAGGGCTTTGGCTTATAGGGAATTTCCTGGTGTTCGACATGGAGGAGGGCGGTTGTATTGTGCACGGTACAGTTGCCGTTGTTGTTGTCACACACCGTGCAGTAGAGCATATGATTGCCAAGGATGCGATCAAAGGCTTCGCGTTGTGCCGCGTTCGCACGCGGCGAGGACGTAACCACATTCATTCCCTCTGCGGCTGGGGTGCCACAGGCTCTCAGCAGCTTGCCGTCGACCTCCACCATGCATGTATCACAGGTTTGAATCGGTCCAAGCTGAGGGTGATAACAAACCTGCGGTACTTCGATTCCGCAACGGTTGATCAGGTCGATCAGGCGTTCTCCAGGCTCGATTGTCTGTGGCTTGCCATCAATGGTGGCTGTCATGTGCTGTCCGCCCTCCGCGACTGATTTTGGATGGTACTCCGTGGGCGAAGATGCGTAAAGTTTTTCGCGGCGCGCTTCGCAGTTGTAATTCTCAGATCCCATGGGATGCAGTAAAATGCCGAGTTATTCCACGCCGGCGCCAATGGCGCAGGCGGCAATATGTTAGACGGCGCCCACGGTCGTTATGCGGAAGGCGCGGTTCTTCTGCCGTGCCTTCCCGAACCTCCTCGGTTCCGATGTGGCGAGTAGCAGTTTCAGGGCCACACGATTCAATGTCTAACCACCTGGATATAAGACCATTGCGTGTCGGATATGCCTGGTCGTGACGCCAATCCGACACCGAATGTCGAAGCTCCGACACTTGCCGGACTCATCGAGCGAGCACCGCGCATTGTATGGCTGATTCTGAATCGATCCGAATCGAACTGGGATGGCAAGGTACGTGCAATTCGTATTGGCGGGTCGACCGCCGCGGGGCGAAACGACATCCAGACGACAAGGAGATAACGTCATTCACATGCCAGTAACAAAACTCAATCAACTCAGCACCCAGGTTGGATTCATCGGCCTCGGGCTCATGGGAAGCCGGCTCGTGCGACGCCTGGATTCATTCGGTTGGCATATTCGAGCATGGAACCGTAGTCCGCAGCCGGCAGATGAGCTAAGCAAATGTGGGATAGCCATCGCACCATCGGTTGCGGATCTCGTGGCCGACTCGGATGTGATTATTTCTTCCTTGGCAAATGATGCGGCTGTTCGCTCCGTCTACCTCGACAAGGGCGGCGTCTTTTCTGCGGCAAAGCCGGGAACCATCATTCTGGAGATGAGCACGATCTCACCAGAACTATCGCGCCACCTACATCGGGAGGCCCACACAAGAGGTGTGAAATTCCTTGATGTGGCCATTTCTGGTTCAACACAAGCGGTCGATGCTGGAACAATCACGCTGCTTGCCGGTGGCGACAAGGACACCTTCGAGCAATGTGCCCCCATCTACGAGTCCATTGCCAAGCAGTGGTTCTTGATTGGACCTGCGTCTTCAGGCGTTCGAATGAAGTTGGTCGTCAACCTTCTCCTCGGCTTGGATATGCAGGCAATCGCAGAGGCAGTTTCGCTCGGCGAGCATCTTGAGATCGATCGAAACGTTCTGCTCGAAGTCCTGTCGAAGACCGCGGTAGTCGCTCCCGCGATGGCGGGGAAGTTCCGGAAGATCAAGGACAATGACTACTCACCGGAGTTTCCGCTCCGGCTGATGAGCAAAGACATGGATCTGGTTCTGGATGCCGCGAGGACATCTGGTGCTGATTTGCCAGCGGCTTCCGTCGCCCAATCCGTACTCGCCGCGAATGTCTCCGCAAGTGGCGACCTGGATCTGTCCGCTATAACACAGTTTGTCATTGGTCAAGGAACGAGGAACCGGCTCACGAGCACGTGATTCGATAGATTCAGAGCCGAAAAGAGCCAACCGTATGTCTCACTTCCGACCCGCGTGGGGCGATCTGCGCTACTCCAGTCTGAGCAACCCTACTTCGCGTTCGGTGGACGGATTCAGGAGCCTCAGCCGTCTCGCCTGCATCTGTATGAATGAGAAGTTTTTGAATGGAGGTTTTCATGGACCGCAGAAATTTCCTAAAGACAGCCACCGTTGCTGCCGCGGGATCGGTTGCGACTGCGGGCGCGCAGAGCACCCCGTCTTCTGCCGCCACCCGCCGTCCCGAGTCTCCGAACATGATTTATCGCGAGCTCGGCCGCACGGGCGAACGCGTTTCTGCGATCGGCATGGGGGGTTACCACATCGGCAAACAGCAGGACCCCGACGAGAGCATCCGCCTGCTTCGCGCCGCAATCGATCGCGGCATCACGTTCATGGATAACTGCTGGGACTACAACGGCGGCATCAGCGAGGTCCGGATGGGCCAGGCGCTCCGCGATGGTTACAGGCAGAAAGTCTTTTTGATGACAAAGATCGATGGCAGGGATAAGAACACCGCTGCCAGGCAGATTGAGCAATCGCTGGGACGCCTGCAAACAGATGTGATCGATCTACTTCAATTCCACGAGGTCATTCGCCTAGACGATCCGGATGTTATCTTCGCCCAGGGCGGGGCCATCGAGGCCGTCCAGGAAGCAAAACAAGCGGGGAAAATCCGCCACATCGGCTTCACGGGTCACAAAGATCCCAGCGTACATCTGCGCATGTTTGAGACTGCCGACCAGCACGGATTTCACTTCGACACCGTGCAGATGCCCATCAACGTGATGGACGCGCATTTCCGTTCGTTTCTAAATGGGGTTGCGCCGGTGGCGCAGGAAAAGGGCACCGCCATTCTCGCCATGAAGACGTTCGGTGATCCATACATTCTCCAAAGCAGGACGGTGACTCCGATGGAGGCCTTGCACTTCGGGCTGAACTCCCCGGCGACGGTTGTCATCACCGGGATAGACTCTCCAGCGATCCTCGATCAGGCGTTTCAGGCCGTCGAAAGCTTCAGGCCTCTCGACCGGCAGCAGGTCGCCGCGATTCTTGCGAAAACAAAAGAAGCCGCCATGACCGGGAAGTTTGAACTCTTCAAGACCAGTTCGCATTATGACGGCACGATCAAGAATCCGTCATGGCTCGGCTACACCAACGGCTGAGCGGTGCTGCGGGTGCATTTGCGGATGTTTCAGAGCAGCTTGGCGGCTGCCTAGACCGCACCGATTCAGGCAACAAAAACACTTCCGCGAATCCAAAGAGCTGCGCACTCTTCTGAAGGATCCGGATGTCAATGAGCTCATCTATTTGCCGACGTAGGAGACGTGCCAGACCGAGCGGGTGCCGTCGTCGGTAACGAACATACTGCCGTCCTTGGCGATGGCGACACCTACAGGGCGGCCCCAGACCTGGCCATCTTTCGTGACGAAGCCGGTGAGAAAGTCTTCGTAGCTTCCGTCGGCATGGCCTTCATGCATGGGAATGCGGATGACTTCGTAGCCTGCACGGTTCAAACGGTTCCAGGAGCCGTGTTCAGCGGCGAAGCCGTCGCCGTCATATTGCTTGGGAAACTCGCCGGCAGATGGGTAGAAGGTCATCTCAAGCGAAGCCATGTGAGGTTGAACGAGGACGTCGGGTGTAATTACTTTGGAAGCAAGATCGACGCGCTTGCAGGTCTTGGCCGCGTCCGCTGTGAGCGCCGGCGCCTGCGGGTTCGCACCTGTCCCATTGGCGCAAGGCTCCGGCAGGCGCGGATCCTGGTGGCCACCCATGTAATACCAGGGCCATCCGTAGAAGCCGCCTTCCTTGATTGAAGTGACATAGTCGGGAACAAGATGATTGCCCAGGTCGTCGCGTTCATTGGTGGAGCACCAGAGCTGACCAGTGATTGGATTGATGGCTTCGCCGACACAGTTGCGAATGCCGGAAGCATAGACCTCGATGAACTTGCCGTCGGGCGTGAATTCCAGGACGTCGGCGCGATGGAACTCCTTTGGGTGCGTGTCGGGATCGTCCACGTTCGAGCCGGAACCCACGGAGACGAGCATATACCGGGCGTCTTTAGTGAAGACGACGTCGCGGGTCCAGTGACCTCCGCCAGTGAGCTGGGCGTAGCCGGGGATGTCGGGAACGATAGTCTCTGGGGCCGCTGTGGCGTGCAGGTCGCCGGAGTGGTAAGGAATGCGCTGAACGGTCGTGGCGTTGCCGACGTAAACGTATCTGGGGTCGTCAGCAGGATAAAAGGCTATACCGAAGGGATGGTCCAGGCCGGTTGCGAACTTTTCGATATGCGCAGCCTTGCCGTCGGGACCGACACCGCGAAGGATGAAGATTGTTCCGGCGCCGGAGTCGGCGAGGAAGAGATCGCCATTGGGGGCCGTGCGGATGAGGCGCGGCATGGTAAAGGTGCCGGAGCTCTGTACCATTCTTTCTTTGTTATCGGCGCGCTGCATGGGGGCTGAGTCGCCGCCGGCGTAAAGGGTGACTTTGAAGCCCGCCGGGGCGATGGGCCAAGCATCGGAGGGGCGGGGAATGACGCGCGGCGTGTTGTTGACGGTCTCGTCCGGCTTGGGCTCGGGGAGGTCGGCGAGAGTGATCTTGCGGCGAACGCCAGGCTGCTGCTGGTTCCAATCGGCGAATGCAGCCTGGCCGGTGATAATCTGCTGGGCCTGTTGCGCCGCGGGAAGAAGCATGGCGGCTGCGACGAAGACGACGGCGGAGGGGAATCGCATACTAAAGCTCCTCAGGTTTGAAAGTAACTAGTGTGGACCGCCATAAATAGAATCATTTATGTAGGATGGTCATCTCATACGATGAGGTGACCGGACATGCGTGTAGCGCCCTCGATTGAATTGAACTCCGCAACACGGCTTGAGTTAGAGAAGCTATCGCGCCGGCGCACCACTCCGGTGCGCATGGCGCTGCGGAGCCGCATCGTTCTGCTGGCTGCCGACGGGATGGGGAACAAGGAGATTGCCCAACGGTTGGGCGTGGCGCCGCGCATGGCGGCTCTTTGGCGGGGCCGATTCATCGAACTGGGCATCGAAGGTCTACTCAAGGATGCTCCCCGGCCGGGACGGACACCGGCAATTTCTGCGGAGATGGTCGGCGAAGTGATTTCCCGGACGACGCAGTCCAAGCCCAGCGGAGCCACGCACTGGTCGCGCCGCAGGATGGCGCGTGAGATGGGCATTTCCGAGTCCAGCGTAGGCCGCATCTGGCGTGCTCACGGACTGAAGCCGCATCGCATCGAGAGCTTCAAGGTCAGCAACGATCCTCACTTCGCCGAGAAGCTGGACGCCATCGTCGGGCTGTATCTGAATCCGCCCGAACATGCGCTGGTCCTTTCCGTGGACGAGAAGAGCCAGATTCAGGCTCTGGACCGCACCCAGCCTGGGCTGCCGATGAAGAAGGGCCGCGGGCAGACCATGACCCACGATTACAAGCGCAACGGCACAACCACCTTGTTCGCCGCCCTCGATACCGCCACCGGAGAGATCTATGGACTGTGCCAGCAGCGGCACCGGCATCAGGAATGGCTCCGCTTTTTGCGCATGATCGACCAGACCATCCCCGCAGACAAGCAGATCTATCTGATCTGCGACAACTACGCCACGCACAAGCATCCTCGCGTCCAGCGCTGGCTCGACAACCACAAACGCTTCCACGTGCGCTTCACGCCCACCTCGGCCTCCTGGCTCAACATGATCGAACGGTTCTTCCGTGACCTGACCGCAAACCAGATCCGGCGCGGCGTCTTCCAGGACCTTGAGCAACTGATCACCGCCATCGGCGACTACATCGACCACCACAACAAGAATCCAAAACCCTTCATCTGGACAGCCAAGGCCTCAGACATCCTCGAAAAAGTCACCCGCGCTCGCACCGCCCTTCATAAATGACCATCTGTGTGGCGGACTACACTAG
>PLKY01000056.1 GCA_003140785.1 Acidobacteriaceae bacterium
CTTGTAGCCGGACGGCAGTGATGTTCTATATATCTCCCTTATGCCTTGTTCACGGGTTTGTGTTTATTCTCTCATTAGCTTCTTATGAGTGTCTTTCTGTCATTTAGCGGGGTAGATGACAATCCGACGGGTCTTTCAATGGCCGGTATTCACTTCGCAGACTAGACGAGTGCAAAGTATCCGGTTGCTGGGTCAATGCATGGCTGGGTGTTTGGCGCTCGCCATACTAACCTACGGCGGATTCGCTCTCGGAGTGAATTCGCTCACGATCGGGTTTCTGTTTAACTGTGTTGTTCTCGTTGTGGCTCTACGTTTCGGCTTCTGGCCGGCATCGTTCACTTCACTCATTGCAGTTGCTTCGCTTGACTACTACTTTCTGCCGCCTCTTTTCAGTTTCAGAATTACCGATCCCAAGGGCTGGATGGCTCTAGGTGTGTTTCAGTTAGCCGCAGTTACCGTCAGTAGACTGTCCGCCCGGGAACTTAGACATGCACGGGAAGCAGCAATTCATCGCAAAGGAATGGCCCAGTTGTATGAACTGAGCCGATGTTCGTTGTTGTTGGATATGCACATGGCGCCCGGGCCACAGCTGGTGATCTTGATTCATAGGATATTCGGCGCTGAAGCTGTTGCCTTGTTCGACCTGAATCTTGGCCGTCAGGACAGGATGGGGGAGTGGGGAGAGGGAGAGGAAGATCTGGCCAAGCAGTGTTATTTTCGCGATGCCACAGGATCCGATGCACCACCCGGACTAGCGCAACGTATTTTGCGCGCTGGTCCTGACGCTGTGGGCGCACTAGTCGTCAGAGGAAATCTGGATCCATTGGTCGTCGACGCAGTCGCATCGTTAGCCGAAATCGCGATGGACCGCCACAAGTGGTTCGAAAAGGAAGAGAGAGCGGAGACGGCAAGAAGGAGCGAGGAAATGCGTGCGGCGGTGATGGATGCGCTGGCGCATGAGTTTAAAACCCCACTTACAGCAGTTCGGACCGCCAGCTCAGGTTTGCTTGTACTTGGAGGTCTGACTCGACCGCAAACCGATCTGGCCACTGTGATCGAAGGCGAGACTGTCAGGTTGAACGAGCTATGCACACGATTGCTAAAAACAGCAAAGCTCGAAGCGGAGCGGTTTGGGCTAAAGACAGATGAAGTGAATGTAGACGACCTGATCCGCGAAGTACTGAACACTCGGGAAATGAATGCAGACCACGACAGGGTGCAGGTCTTTGTGGAAGACCCTGCGTTGACTTTGCGTGCGGATCGTGGACTGCTGGGGATGATCTTGGCGCAATTTGTCGACAATGCGAGGAAATACGCCAGTCCGGGCTCACTGATTGAGGTGAGAGCGAAAAAGAGTAATACCGAAGTGATTATCTCGGTACATAACTTCGGATCGACGATCCGGATTGAAGACCGGGAGCGAATTTTCGACCGTTTTTACCGCGCAGCCGAGATGGTGGATTCGGTGCCTGGCACGGGCATAGGGCTTTCCGTCGTGAGGAAAGCCGCAGACGCCCATCATGGGCATGTGTGGGTTATCAGCGATGAAAAGGAAGGAACGACGTTTTTTCTTTCACTTCCGATAGGTCCAAGGAGGAAACTTTGAACAAGGTACCGGCGAATGCGGTGCAGGGCGTCGTTCTGGTAGTGGACGACGATCTTTCCACGCGGCGGGCATTGCGCGTAACGCTTTCGGAATTGGGTTTCACGGTTGTCGAAGCGGGTCGCGGTGAGGAAGCGCTGTCACTCGTCCGCCTCACGTGGTTTGATGCCGTGTTGTTGGATGTGGATATGCCAGGAATGGGAGGCGTGGAAACCTGCCGAGCCATTCGTCGCGCGATTGCACGTTTGCCTATCCTGATGTTGACCGTCATGGATAGCGAAGATGACAAAGTGCTGGCCTTGGACGCAGGCGCCGATGATTACATTACAAAGCCATTTCAACTTCGGGAATTGACTGCGCGAGTGCGCTCGGCAGTGAGGAGAAGGAATGTTCAGGATACGAATCGGGACGCGCCGATCCGTTATGGTCGGCTGGAATTGGATCCGGTGAAGTACCGAGTGCTTAAGCGTGGACGCTCAATTCATCTCACGCCCAAGGAATTCGAGATGCTGCATTACTTGATGACGCACGCTGGTGAGCCCATCCCACATGCGCGGCTTCTCAAGGCCGTTTGGGGGCCTGAGTACGGGCACGAACTTGAGTACCTTCGAACGTTTATCCGTCAACTGCGGAGCAAGATTGAAGATGATCCGAAGAACCCCCATTATCTTCTGACTGATGCTTACGTCGGTTATCGATTCAACGAGCTCCCGGAGGAAGTCTAAATTTTGCTTTCATCCAGATTTTGAATGGTGCGACCGCGCACAGTATAGGAGCGCGGTCGTCGGCATAAGTTGTGTCAAGGGCGAAGCAGAAGCGACAGAAGGTAACCGCAAACAGGGAACAAGTATGCTTAGCGAATTGCAGGCGTCGGACGAGGAAAGGCAACTCATGCGTCACGACCACCGTATCCGTGAATTGACGCGCCATTTTGCGGGATAAGTAATCGAGGGATGAAGCTTTTCGTCAGAAGAGTGACCAAGTTAGCTTAGCCTTGCTATGACCTCAGTCCAATATTGCGCCCTGGAAGCTCATAAGGAATTTATATCTTTATATCTTCCCACATATTAGCCTCATGCCTCCTTCACGTGATTCCCTCCACACTGGAATGCATGGAGGGAGAACATGAAAGTAATCCTGAAGGCAACTTTCCTGACGGCTGTCCTGGCAGCGAGCGTCAATTTGGCGCATAGTGAGCCGACCAACACACCTCACTACAGTAAAGCCGAAATCAAACAGATGGTGCACGAAGCTCATACTACCCAGCAATACCGCACACTTGCAGACTATTTCAGAGGGCAGCAGCAGAAATTCGATCAAGAGGCCCGGTCAGAGAAGCAGGAGTGGGAGCGCCGGAGCCAGAATACGACCGGGCTGGCTCAAAAGTATCCAAGGCCAGTCGACTCTTCAAAGAATCGATATGAATACTTCAGCTACGAGGCCGAGGACATGAGCCAGCAAGCAAACCGGTACGAAACCCTCGCGGCTAAAGCGCAGTAGGCGAGTGTTGTAATCCCCGAATAATTATTTGTTTCGCACTTGGAGCGGCAGTCAACAGCTTTTAGGTGGGAGTGTCTGCCGCCCCTCAGTTCCCTCGGGGTTCATTTGCGTTTTATTGGTGTCCCTCCCAATATTCTTTATTCGCCGAGCCAAGTGACGAGGAATCTCCCGGAGAGATGAAGATTTCCAACATTCTCGAAGTGGGGAACCGAAGGAGCCGATTCAAGTATATTGGTGAAAGCCTCGCCGGTAGCTGGGTTGTTGCGCTGCTTGGGTTCTCGGGATATGTTCTGCACTTTAACTCCGCGCCGGTCGGGTTCCTGTTTCTTTTAATCGTTGTGTCGGAAGCGATTCTCTGTGGGTTTTGGCAGGCAACGATCGTGTCCATCCTGGCCTGCGCGTGTCTCGACTATTTTTTCTATTCCCCGTATCTGACCTTGAATATTCTGGACTCCCGGGACTGGGTCGCACTTGGGTCTTTCGAACTGAGCGCACTGGTTGTCAGCCGCGTCTCATCGAGAGAGCAGCGCAGTTCCCGCGAAGCGATGCTCCAGCGCACCGCGATGGAGCAGTTGTACGAGCTCAGCCGCAGCACGCTGCTGATCAATTTGCATCAACCGCCGGGGCCTCAGCTGACGCAACTGATTCAGCGCATCTTCTCTGTTGAGGCAATTTCGATTTTCGATGCCAACTCGGGCACGACCGATTCGTCGGGAAATTGGACAGAAAGCGAGAAAGATCGCGCCAAGGAATGCTTCGTACTGAATGAGGATAGTGAAGACTTAGCGACCCAAACATCGATGCGGGTGTTGCGGATCGGGAGCAGTTCCGTCGGTGCAATTGCAATTCGAGGCAATCTGAGCCCGCTGGTTACGAATGCACTTGCGTCGCTGGCCGCAATTACATTGGACCGTTGCGTGTCTTTCGAGAAGGAAAGCCGCATAGAGGCTGCTCATCAGAGCGAGCGGCTCCGAGCGGCTGTGCTTGACTCACTGGCGCATGCTGTCAAGACTCCGCTGACTGCGATTCAGTCGGCTAGCTCAGGGCTCCGCGAGGTCGGTAGTCTCAACGAATCGCAAGCACGATTAGTTTCTCTCGTTGAAGAAGAATCGACCCAGCTCAATCTTCTCTGCACGCGTCTGTTACAAACGGCGAAGCTCGAGGCTGAAGAAGTGAGCTTGGGCAAGGACGAGATTGCTGTCGCGGATCTTGTTACCCAAGTCGTAGAAGAACAGGCGGGACGGATGGCAGGGCACCCTATCGAAGTGGATGTTCCCGATTCTGCGCTGACGATTCGCGGCGATTCTGAGTTACTTTCTATGGCCTTGGGGCAGTTTCTCGATAATGCGGCCAAATACTCATTTGCTGGAGAAAAGGTGAAGGTATCCGCCTGGGAGAGTCATTCAGAAATCATGATTTCAGTTCATAACGTCGGTCCGGCAATCCCCATGTCCGATAGGGAACGAATCTTTCAGAGGTTCTATCGCAGTGAGGGTTCGAAAAGCATGGCACCAGGGACCGGTATTGGTCTTTCGGCAGTAAAAATGGCCGTGGAGGCGCACCGCGGCCACGCATGGGTGATCAGTGACTCGACCGAAGGAACGACATTTTTTCTTTCACTGCCACAACAAGGAGGGAGATCCCAGTGAGCCAGGATCAGAGTACTGTGTTGATCGTCGACGACGAGAGGTCGATTCGACTTTCATTGCGAACCATCCTCTCAGGCCTCGGGTATGTGATAGTCGAAGCAGCGCGAGGGCAAGAGGCATTGTCTCTTACCCGCACAGCGCAGTTCGACGTAGTGCTGCTTGACATCAATATGCCGGGCATGGGGGGAATCGATGTCTGCCGCATGATGCGCAGAAACTCTTCACGCCTTCCGATTGTGATGCTAACTGTACAAGATGGCGAAGATCGTAAGGTTGAGGCATTAGATGCGGGCGCCGATGACTACATCACTAAGCCGTTTCAACTCCGCGAACTTATTGCGCGGCTTCGCGCGGTTGTGAGGCGAAACAAGAACTCCGAAGAGGAGGAGGCGGTCATCCTGGTCGGCGACGTGTCCCTCGACGCTTCGAAACACCTTGTGCTGAAAAATGGACGCACAGTCCACTTAACGCCAAAGCAGTTCGAGCTTCTTCATTTTCTAATGATCAACGCGGGCAAACCAGTGCCTCATGCCAAGCTGCTGCGATCGGTATGGGGGCCGGAGTACGGAAATGAGCTAGAGTACTTACGAACCTTTGTCAGACAAGTGCGTATGAAGATCGAGGACGATCCTGCAAATCCCAAGTATCTCCTTACTGAATCCCACATAGGCTATCGTTTTTGTGAATTGATCTAGCCGCGAGTGATTACGGCTGCAGCAACTAAGTGAGAAGTTTCGCCCGCAATGGAACACTGGACCGATGGTCCGGCAATTTCCTTATCTTATGGCATGAATAGTTGTCTCTTATTTGCGTTGACCGCCTTCGATCGTTACAACAGGCTGCGCAACAGCCGCTGTGTCAGTGCGGATGTGAAGGACATGATCGATCCGCCGCTCTACTCCGGGCCAGCGAGTTGCGGATCGCTTGGTCCCGTCCCACCGGTTGCCGGCAACTCGCCGACCGCCAGAATCGGCTCGTCTTTGCCCTGTTCCGGGTTGTACTGGTGCTTTACCATCCACTCTTTGAGCACCTTAGCCGCTTCCACCGCCAAGGAGCCGTTCTTCCAATAGAAGACCACCCCTTCCGCCATCTCTGTCCGCAGGTCACACGACTCCCAATTCCACGGCTTGCCGGTCTGCGGCAGCAGAATCTCCAGCGTTTTTTCCTTCTTCTTCCACCTTGCGGGGAAACTTCCATATCCGCTCGACGCTATTGGTGGCTCGGTGCAGCTAGAGGTGAATTCGAAGCCGCGGGGCTCCCCGTTCTCAAAGAGGTCCGCCACACCCTGCCCGTCGACGAAGTCCTGCACCCCCGAAAGGTTCTTCCCCCCGTGGCTGGGGCCAGATCGTGAAGCGTACTTAAGGATATGGACACGCAGCGGATAGTTGTCGGGGTTTGGCCCGCTCGCCAGGGCCGCATTTGAAAATGTCAAAAAAGCCGCAAGCGCACTCAAACCGAATAAGAACACACGCTGCATAAGATGTATCGCCTCTTGAATATCGTGCGAAACGTTTTGGACCGAAACCACGCCATCGAAGTCCACCTGACAAGAAGGAAGTGCTGATTCTGTCAACTCCAATTAGGCCATATTTTCCGCAAAGATGGCATAAGGGTCATCGTTTCTCGATTCTGACTGCCTGGACGACCGTCGGAATCAGCCGACGCAAGCTATGTGCGAAGCCCATCCTGCATTCGATTTCGTCTGTCGTGAGGAGCCAATGCGTATCGATGGCGATCCAATGGCCCGTATGCTTTACTGATAACTTTGGCGATCGGACAGGCTGTTGATAAGATTCTTGCCGATAGGAACCCTATTCCGGGTGGATGACCGCTATCCATGTAAGCCATTGTCAACGGAAGAGCACGAGATCTCTTCGCGTCGCCATGGAGAGCGCGCAATTCGTCGCATCAGGATTTCGATTGCGCGCTTGTGCCTTTCGACTGATGGTACCTGCATCCCGCAAGAGCGGACTCCATTTGCTGCAATATGAGTAAGAAATGAGTACGACATGAAGTTCGTATGATGAGTGTTCGAATAACTCTTGTTTCTCTGCCACTTAGATGGAAATAGGCCAAAGGATCGAGAGCTGTCGCGACTTATGTCAATTTCTTCATTTGATCCTTACTACATCAGTTCTAGTATCCGGCTATCCATTCGATATCCCCGCCTCCGCCTGGATTTGAATTCAAAGTCGGGCGAGTCCCATTAGAGTACCTCAGTGCAACTATCGATAGCAGCCATTCGAAATTCAATTTCCAGGAGAATGCTCATGGCAGACCAAAAAGCACCGCAGATGCAGGCCACCCTGGGTCTTACCGGGCTGACCAGCAACGCAATGGCGCTCATCGCTCCCGGCGCCTTTCTATGGCTCACCTTTTACCTCCAGGCCACTGAAGGAACGACCTCTCCCTCCATGTGGTTTGGCATTGTTGTGGCGCTTCTGCTCTGCCTGGCCACGGCGGTCGCCTATGCCGAGATTTCCAAGCTCTACCCCGGCACNNGGCTATGTGGTCGGCTTCCTCTATCCCACCTTCATGAGCGGCTCAAATCCCGGCCCTGTCTTCATGGCGCTGGTTGCCGTGGTTTTCTCCTTCTTTGTCGCGTGGATCGCCGCCAAGGGCGCGG
>PLKY01000385.1 GCA_003140785.1 Acidobacteriaceae bacterium
ACTTGTAGCCGGACGGCAGTGGTTCCGGATATTGGCCGATACGGACGGAACGCACCTTGCCCGGACGAAGACCCTCCACCGAGTTCCGATAGAACAAGACGATTCTTCACAGGCTTGCCCACTTTACTTCCACCGGAAAGACGCTATAGCTTGACCCTATGGCTGGCGTGTCGCTGACGATTGACGGCAAGGTCGCTCTCATTACCGGTGGGTCACGAGGCATAGGCGCTGAAACCGTGCGGTTGTTTGTCGCCGCCGGCGCGTGCGTGGTCTTCAGCTATCGGCAGGCTAAGGAACAGGCGCACGCGCTGATGGCCGAGTGCGGCGGGCCCACGCGCTGCGTCGGCATCGAGCAGGAGCTGAGCACGCCGAAAGAAGGCTGGGGCCTGGTGGGTGCTGCGGTCAAGGCCTTTGGCCGCCTCGACGTGCTGATCGCCAATCACGGTGTGTGGCCGTCGGAAGATGTGCCGATTGAACTGATGACCGAAGACCAGTGGCGGCGCACCCTATCTGTGAATCTGGACTCGGTCTTCGGGTTGGTGCAGGCGGCGGTGACCCAGATGGAACTGCAGGGACTGCCGCCGTTGGGAGCCGACGGAACTGATGATTCCAAGGGGCACATCGTGCTGATTAGTTCGACCGCGGGCCAACGGGGTGAGGCCAACCACGCCGACTACGCCGTGACCAAAGGCGCGTTGATTAGTCTTACAAAGAGCCTGTCGAGCGAACTCGCGCCGCGCGGCATTCGCGTGAACTGCGTGGCTCCGGGCTGGGTTGCCACGGAGATGTCTGCCTCGACTTTGGATGATCCCGAGCTAGGCTCGAAGATTGCCGCTGGAATTCCGGTGGGCCGAGTAGCGAGCGCTCGGGAAATTGCCGGGCCGGTGCTGTTCTTATGTACGCCACTGGCGGGATTCATCAGCGGCGAGATACTGAATGTGAATGGCGGCGCAGTTCTGGTTGGATAGGAAGTTCGGATGAAGAGGAACGGGATTGGTTTGAGATACAAGATTGGATTGAGTTACAAGATCGGGATTGCCGCACTGGCCGCGTTGATTCTGGTCGCGCCGCGGACCACGCGCACGCAGACCGTCGACGACGATGCCGCAAAGAACGCGCAGAAGGCGCGCTCGGCGCTGAACGCCATGGTGCAGGCGCTCGGTGGGCAGGCGTGGCTCGATATGAAGAACGAGATGCAGCAGGGACACGTGGCTGCCTTCTTTCACAGCCAGCCAGACCTTGGCACAACAGACTTATGGCAATTTCATTCCTGGCCCGATAAGGACCGTGTCGAAGTAACCAAGCATCGCGACGTGGTCGAGTTTTACATTGGCCGGGACGGCTGGGAAGTCACCTATCGCGGCAAGAAGCCAATGCAGAAAGACCTTCTGGAAGACTATCTCCGGCGGCGCGACCACTCGATTGAAACAGCGGTTAAAGTTTGGCTCAAAGATCCAAATACCATTCTCGTCTATGAGGGGCAGACAATGGCGGAACGCCACATGGCCGAACAGGTGACGCTGATCTCCGCGCAAAACGAGTCAATCACCATCCAGATGGACGAACAGTCCCACCTACCGCTGCGCCGGTCGTTCCAGTGGCGCGATCCTTTGTACAAAGATAAGAACACCGACGCGGAGGAGTACGACGACTACCACACCATCGAGGGGTTCCCCACGCCGTTCAGCATCACCCGGCTCAAGAACGATGAGATCGTTCGGCAATATTACGTAACGAAAGTGGAATACAACCGGCAACTGCCGGACGACTTTTGGAACGTCGACACGGCTGCGCAAAAGATCAAGAAGTAGGTTTCACCCGGACATCGAAAGCTGCTGCAACTTAGTCTCCCCAGGGCCGTAACCGTAGATAATTAGAAATAAATTCGCCCGATCTTCGCCGAAGTAACCTCCGGTGCAATGAACCGTGCACCTCTGGGCTAATAGTTGCCATCCACCTCAGCAGCTCTCCTCAGTGCGCGCTAAATCGATAAAATTAACGCTTCTATATAACACTCAGGTTGTAGGTTATGGCTAAATGGTTTCTTGCGCTTTGCTTACACATCGGAAAGAATGGGAATCGCTGTCGAAAGATTGAAAGGGCTGTGCGGGCTTCCTTCTGATGGTTGTTGTGGCACCTATTGGGCGTTGGTTTAGTTGAAGCGGTTACCCATGGCACTCCCAAATTTTGACCCGATCCCGAGGTCCGACGAGTTCAGCAAGTCGAGACGGCGCGGAGGCTCGCGCTCCGAGTGGATTGGATCAACCGTCAACCCCGAAGCAGAATCGGGTCTTCCGGATCAGAACAACAATTCCCTGGACGAAGATTTGCGCAGGCAGATGCTTGCGTATGCGCAACGCCACGACATTCAGACAGGCCTTCTGAATTATCAAGCGTTCCAGGAGTCGCTGGGATGGCTATTGAAGGAGAGACGGGAAAGCCAGGAAGTCGTGCTGCTCTGGATCGACATTCTGAACCTGCGCAAAGAATTTTCACTTTGGGGAAGCGCGGGAACCGATGCGCTGGTGCGTCATATTGCAGCTGCCTTGCGCAATGTGGTGGGGCCCGATGCTGTACTTGGCCGCTTCAGCGGCCGCTGTTTCCTCATCTCCATGCACGGGTCGAAATTCAATGCACATTCGCGGAGGCGCATTCAAGCCATCGTGGATGCGATTACGCCCATGAACTTCGGTGGCTCTGAAATGAAGCCGGAGACCGCCGCGGGTGTGGCGTTCTTTCCCACGGACGCTTCAACGACAGAAGATCTGGTCCGCTTCGCGAGCCTCGCAGCCAGCCGCGCCGCACAAGTCAGAAGCGAGACGGTCGTCTCGTTTAATGCCGGCATGAACAGCCTGGTCATTCACGATCATCGGCTGGAAACGGAGATGCGCAAGGGACTCGACCAGGGCCAGTTCAGCATCCACTACCAGCCACTGATCGACCTGGCAACGGGGCAGATTGCCGGCGCTGAAGCCTTGATGCGCTGGAACCATCCAGAGTGGGGCAATGTCGCTCCCAATGAATTTATTCCTGTGGCCGAGCGCTCCGATTTGATCCATCGGATTTTTGACCTCAGTCTGAGAACCGCACTGGCTGACGCTGAATGCTGGCGCGCTCAGGGCATTGCGCCTCCGCTGATCACGGTGAATGTATCCGCCGCGAATATGAGGGCAGAGGGATTCAATTATCTGGTGCGCCGAGTCCTCGCCGAGTACTCCATTGCACCCACGGAACTTGAAATGGAAGTTACGGAGTCCCTTCTGTTCGAAGACGAGGAGCTTTTCGTTTCGCGCGTGCGCCAATTGAAGGCCATCGGTTTGCGGGTCAGTATCGATGACTTCGGCACGCGGTATACGGGGTTCAACGCTCTCAAGAAACTGCCGATTGACACCATGAAGATCGACAAATGCTTCATCCGCGGTATTCATCAGTCGCACGATATGCGGGCGCTTTGCGAGACCATCGTGGCCATGGCACGGCAGATGAAGCTGCAGACAGTTGCCGAAGGCATTGAAGAACTGGGCGAACTGGACGTGGTCCGCCGTATCGGCTGCAATGTTGGGCAGGGCTATCTTTTTCGGCGTCCGGTGCCGCAGTCGGAATTCACCGACCTGCTGCGCATATGGCCTCAGCAGATGAAGAGTTGGGCCTCTGGTGCCGATCGCGAGTTGAGCCAGGACGATTTTCTGCAGCGCGGCGCGTAGGTTCGCCCGCGAAGTCCTACCCAAGCCTTTCGTTATAATCCTGACGAGCGCAATGCAGCACGCCCGCACGCTGTCTGGAGCCAGAGAATGACGTTCGACATCCAGGGAATCCTGGAATTTCTGCCGCATCGCTACCCATTCCTGCTTATCGACCGAATCGTTGAGTTTGAACCGACGAAGCGCCTTGTCGCCATCAAGAATGTCACCATTAACGAACCGTTTTTTCAGGGTCATTTTCCCGGCTACCCCATCATGCCGGGAGTGCTCGTGGTGGAGGCGATGGCGCAGGCTGGCGGCATCATCATGATGGCGGAGATGCCCAATCGGCATGAAAAGCTGGTCGTGTTCACGGGAATCGAACGAGCCAAGTTCAGGCGGCCGGTCACGCCCGGCGATCAGATTCGCATCGAGGTGGAAGTGCTGTCATTCCGAACGCGCGCAGGCCGCATCCAGGGCAGGGCAACGGTGGATGGAAAACTGGCCTGTGAAGCAACGTTGACCTGCCAGGTTGTACCGCGCGAGCGCGGAAAGCGTGCCGACGATGATCCCTCTTCAGACGCGCCTTCGGAGGAGGACAAAGCTCCGGTAACGGTGGAAGTCGAGTGAGCATTCATCCGAGCGCGGTCATCGCTCCCGGAGCCGTGGTGCCCGCTTCCTGCACAGTCGGACCCTATTCCACCATTGGACCGGACGTGGTTCTCGACGAAGAGTGCGTGCTGATATCGCACGTGGTTTTGGATGGACGTACGAGGATCGGCAAGCGCAACATGTTTTATCCGTTCGGCGCGATTGGCGTGGCTCCGCAGGATTTGAAATACAAAGGTGAGCCCACCGAAACCGTCATCGGCGACGACAACACCATTCGCGAGTGCGTCACCATCAGCCGCGGTACAGAGGGCGGAGGCGGACTGACGCGCATCGGTTCCGGCAATTTGCTGATGGCCTATGTGCATATCGGCCACGACAGCATCGTGGGGAACCACTGCATTCTGGCCAATGCGGCAACGTTGGCGGGCCACGTGGTCATTGAGGATTACGCCAGTGTGGGCGCGTTCAGTCCCGTGCACCAGCATTGCACCGTTGGACAATACGCCTTCATCGGCGGCGGAACGATCGTGACTCAGGATGTGCTGCCGTTTTCGCTGACCTCTTCGCGGCGCGAAAACAAGGCCTTCGGCATTAATAAAGTCGGCTTGACGCGGCGTGGCTTTTCGCCGGAGCGGCTGCAGACGCTGCAGAAGGCCTTCCGTACACTGCTGGCGGCCAAGCTCAACACCACGCAGGCGCTCGAAAAGATCAAGGCTATGGAAGGCGAGGATGCAGCGATCCTGGCGACATTTGTCGAGCGAAGCCAGCGGGGGATTATCAAGTAAGGCGCTCCCGCGCTTCTTTCGCCGGAAGCACCTCATTTCGTCGTCGGCCGCTTCACAGAGGAGATCGTGGGTAAATGAAACTCGGCCTCATCGCCGGAAACGGCCGCTTTCCCTTCCTTCTGCTCGATGCAGCACGAGCGCAGGGCTTTGCTGTTACGGTTGCGGCTATCCGCGAAGAGACCGATCCCGAGATCAATCACCGCGCCGCCAGCGACGAACGCATCACGGTTCACTGGCTTTCGCTCGGGGAATTATCGCGGCTGATCGAGGTCTTTCATAAAGAAGGCGTCTCGATGGCCGTGATGGCCGGGCAAGTGAAGCACAAGCAGATTTTCTCAAGCATCCGGCCGGACTGGCGGCTGGCCAAGCTGCTGCTCAATCTGCGCTCGCGCAATACGGACATGCTGCTGGGAGCGGTTGCGAAGGTGCTCGGCGACGAAGGCATCGAGTTGATCAGCTCGACCGCGTTCCTTGAGCCTCTGCTGGCGCAGGAAGGGATATTGACGGAACGCGCGCCCGACGAAGAGGAGCGGAAGAACATCGACTACGGTATGAGCGTGGCAAAGGCTGTCGCGGGATTCGATATTGGCCAGACGGTGGTTGTGGCCGCGCAAGCCTGCGTCGCCGTCGAGGCAATGGAGGGCACCGATGCTGCAATTGAGCGCGCGGGCAAGCTGATGCAGTCGCTCGATGAGGACGATTCTGCTGGGCCTTCAACACGGATTGCCACGCCGGCGACAACGCTCGAGCGGCGCTTGACGGTAATCAAAGTGGCGAAGCCGAATCAGGATATGCGCTTCGACGTGCCCGTCATCGGCATTCGAACCGTGGAAACCATGATCCGGGCTGGCGCAACCTGCCTGTCGGTCGAAGCCGGGCGCACGCTGCTCTTCGATCGGGAGGCAATGCTGAAGCGCGCCAATCAGGCGGGCATTGCCATTGTGGCCACCCACCGCTGATACTGTGTTCGGACACTCAGGCTCTTTAACCCGAACTTAACAGAGTCATCCTGGGCTCCATCCCCGTCTTATTCAAATGGAGGTTCCTCGTGAAAAAACTGATTCTCTTCGTCGTGGCCGGTGTGCTGGCGACTACGGTTTCGCTCGCAACTGCCCGCGCCGCCGATGATTCACTGCCGACAGTCGGGCAGTCTGCTCCCACCTTTACGCTGCCTTCTCAGACTGGCGATCTCGTATCGCTCGACAGCTATCACGGCAAGTGGGTGGTGCTGTACTTCTATCCCAAGGACATGACCACGGGCTGCACCATCGAGGCGCACAACTTTCAGCGTGACATGGCCAAGTACGACGCGCTCAACGCCGTCATCCTCGGCGTCTCGCTCGACACCGTCGAGAGCCACAAGACCTTCTGCACCAAGGACTCGCTCACCTTCAAGCTGCTCGCCGACCCCGACCACAAGGTCATCGACGCCTACGGCGTGCCGCTGATGGCGCACGGCGACACCAAGTTCGCCAGCCGCGACACCTTCCTCATCTCCCCCGAAGGCAAGGTCGTCAAAGTCTGGACCGGCGTCAACCCAAACACCCACAGCGATGACGTCCTCGCCGAAATCCAGGCTGACAAGAAATAGCCCGTCGACCAGACGCAAAAAGGCCCGGACCTCTCGAGAGGAGTCCGGGCCCTTTTGCTTGCCTGGTCGTGCTTACAGCGTGATTACTTCTTCTTTGCGACTTTCTTTGCAACAGCCTTCTTTGCAGGAGCCTTCTTCGCTGCCGCTTTCTTCGCGGGAGCCTTCTTCACGGCCTTCTTAACTGCCTTTTTTGCTGCTTTCTTAGTTGCCAAGGTAGTACCTCTCGTAATTGGTTTTTTGTTGCTTGAAGTGCTCTTGTTGCCGGCTGCTTTTTTCAAAGCAGCCTTACCGCCGCGCAGAGCACTCACTTTCTTCGCGGCAGAATTCAATGTCGTCTTCTTCGCGGCCTTCTTGGCCACTGCTTTCTTAGCAGCTTTCTTTGCAGGAGCCTTCTTCGCCGGTGCTTTCTTCGCCGCAGCCTTTTTGGCCGGAGCTTTCTTTGCGGCCTTCTTTGCAACTGCCTTCTTCGCCGGAGCCCTCTTCGCGGCCGACTTCTTTGCAGGCACCTTCTTCGCTGCGGCTTTCTTCGCTGCAGCTTTCTTGGCGGCTTTCTTCGCTGCCTTCACTGCCGCTCCAGCCGATGTGGCTGCAGAACTCGGTTCGGGCGCTTTCGACTCCCTGACCGCCGGCGTGTAGCCCGTCACGGGAGAAGCCGGCGCGGCTTTAAGGTTTGCTTCCTCGGCATGCGGCTCAGGCTGCATCAGATCGTCGACTTCATCTTCCCCGTCTTGATCGTCGTCATCATCCGAGGTCATCACCACTACGATCTCTTCCTCTTCGTCATCGTCGTCGTAAGAACCATTGCCTTCGTACCCGTCACCCGCTGCGTCGTCGTCCGCAGCCGCGTAGAGCTTCATGTTGTCATCGAGTCCGTCGAATCCATCACTGAACTTCATCGTCGCATCCTCTTCGCTGCACTTGAATCTCAGACTGAACGCTGCGGTGCAATAAAAAACAATTGCCTCACGGCACGGATTCTAGCAACAGAATGCATCGGTGCGCCAGCGATAGCAAGCAATCTTTTTTTCGAGGTAGCTAAAGCGGCAGCTTGTGAGTCTTCAATTCGCATTCTTGCGACGCTTCACGCCCGTACTTTTCTTCGATGCCGTGCCGCGCGAAGGTGTCTTGACGGATGATTTCACTGCAGTCGCAGGCCGCTTCGTCGTCGCACTCGTGCCCAAACGCGCATTCGTGCTGGCGTGTGAACTCGCGCTCGTACGTGGGCTGTTCGCGTGCATGCGGGCCGCGGGAGCGAGGTGGATTGGCTGCGCCACATCAAGCGTTCGGTGCGGCTTGATCGTGCTCGATGAAAGATGATTCCAGCGCCGCAAGTCCTCCACCGACACGTTGAATCGGTCGGCGATGGTGACCAGCGTGTCGCCGTTTCGCGTCACGTAATGCAGCGGATGCGATACGGCAATCGCAGTCGACACCGGAATCACCAACTCGTCGCCAGCGTCGACCGAGCCGTCGGCGCCAAGGTCGTTCGTTGATGCAATCTCCGCGGCACGATTATGGAAGCTGCTCGCGATGCTATCCAGCGACTCGCCAGCTTTCACCACGTGGAAGCGCCAACTGGCGCGTTTGTCTTCCGGGATATCCTTGACGCGCTTAAGAAATACGTCGCGCGTGCCTGCAGGAACGTGGAGGTCAAAGTCCGTGTTCTGCGGCGTCGTCATCCGCAGCAGGCTCGGATTGAGTTGAACGACTTCGCTGACGGAAGCATCCGTAAGATCGGCCACCAACCGCAGGTCGACAGCGTAGTCCACGCTCACCGTGTCGGAGACGACCGGCGGATCGGGCACCAGGTCTTCCAGACCGTACTGCTTCGGGTTCTTCGCCATGATGGCCGCGGCGATAATGCCCGGCACATAGTTCTTGGTAGCTGTAGGCAGCGAGTTGCGCTTGTATAGCTCCCAAAAGTCTGCGTAGCCGGTGCGCATCACGGCACGCTGCACATTGCCCGGTCCCCAGTTGTAGGCGGCCATTGCCAGATACCAGTCGCCGAACTGGTTATAGAGCTCCTTCATGTAGCGCGCATACGCGAGCGAACTCTTGTCCGGATCGAACCGTTCATCAAACCATCCGTTCCGCTCCAGTCCATACGCCCCCTGGAACGGCATGAACTGCCACATGCCGCCGGCGCCCGAACTGCGGTTCACAACCTGGGGCTGGAAGCCGGACTCCGCCACGGCAAGATAAATCAGGTCCTGCGGAAGCCCTGCGTCCTTCAGATCTTTGGAGATCATGTCCTGGTATTTTCCGGCACGCTCGAGAGAACGTTTCAAGTGCGCGTGGCCGGCCGGAGAGTTCGAGAAGTAACTAATGAAGCCGGCCACATAATCATTGATTACCAGCGGGAGATCCGATTGAGTCGTCTTCAACTCCGCCGCCACCTGCGCCTTCAACTCCGGGTTCGCCGGGAAGGTAACTTCTTCCGCTGCATCGAGCGGTGCGGCTTCAATCGGCGCCGAGAAGCCAGAACCCTCCTTCAGGGCGGACATCTCCAGCGCGTTGATCGAATTCAGCAGTTTGTCGAACTCATCAGATAGCTGCGGATCGCCCTTTAGATCCATCCCGCTGGTCAGCATCGCATCGACTGCCATGTCGAAGTCGGAGCGCGCCGCTTCGAGCCTGCCCCCCTGGTAGTTGTTCACACCGCTGCGATACGCACCCTCGGCCCGCGCAATCAACTGCTGTTCCTTGCGGGCCTTGGCGGCCTGGTCGATGAGCTGTGCCTGCGTCAGCGTCGCCGTCTGCTCCGCGGGTTGCGCCGGAGCCGCAATAGTCGGCGCAGTCGTCTTCGCACCCACCGTCCCCGGAGCGCCTGCCTGCTGCTGCGGACACCCCGCAAGCATCACAAGCGGCAAGCAGCCCATGGCTGCCGCCCATCGCCGCAACCGGTTCAAACTCTGCACCCGCTGGCCTTCATCATCAATACTGTTGCCCCTTCATTCGCCGACGATCGCAACCGGTCGCATGACCTCAGGAATCCATCTCATTCGCGCGGCCAACAAGCCGCCGCGGTGATATACGCCCTGTTCATTGTAAGACGTTTGCAGAGCGCTTCGGTACGCATCCCGGCCGAATTGCAGCGCGTACCATACGCACGCCACAGTGATAGCATCGAAGGTTGAGGAAGTCCGCACCCCGCATGGATCCGAATCACATTCGCAACTTCGCGATCATCGCGCACATCGACCACGGCAAGTCCACGCTCTCCGACCGGCTACTCGAGCTCACTGGCTCGCTCACCGCGCGCGAGATGCAGGCGCAGGTACTTGATGCCATGGACCTGGAGCGGGAGCGCGGCATCACCATCAAGGC
>PLKY01000434.1:0-9822 GCA_003140785.1 Acidobacteriaceae bacterium
TCTTCGTCGCTGGGGTGGAAGTCCAAGTGTTGAGACTTGGGAAAGCACCAACCTAACTCGCGCCCGTCCCGGATTTCCACAACTTACTCGCCTGACTTACTCGCGATCATGAGCAATATTGGCCATGCACCATGCCATTCTTCCGTCTACTCTCAGATAAATCGCAAGCCGTCCCCCGCCTCAGGCGCTCCGGTCTCGTTCAGATCCCCATATCGGCTGAGATCTTCGGGACCGGTCCATGCCTGGGTTTGCCGTTCCCGGAGGCTACGAAATGAATAGATGGATTAGAGAAGCGCTGAGGAATCCCAACGCCAGGATCACCGGGGCCGTCTATTTGCTCTACTTCCTTACGGCAATCTTCGCCGAGCTCTTCGTAAGTCGGAAACTCACCGTCTATGGCGACGCGACTAACATCGTCGCATACTTGTTCTACAGCATTCTCACCTTGCTCTTCTATCTCATGTTCAAACCCGTCAGCAAGGGCCTGTCTCTGTTCGCGGCGTTCGTCAGCCTCGGGGGATGCGCTGTCGGAGTTCTCGGCCTCTTTAGCCTCGCGCCAACCCAGATCAGCCCCCTGTTGTTCTTCGGCTTCTATTGCCTCCTGATCGGCTACCTCATTTTCAGGTCAACCTTCCTGCCTCGAATCCTCGGCGCGCTCATGGCCTTCGCCGGTCTGGGCTGGCTGCTCTTTATGTCGCCGCCAATCGCAAGAGATCTATCCCTCTGAATCGAAGTCCTTGGAGTCGTCGCGGAGGCATCGCTGATGCTGTGGCTGCTCGTGATGGGCGTCAACGTCCGGCAATGGAAAGAGCAGACCATCGCTGCAGAGAAACTGCCTTCTTTCGCCTCAGCCGTCCGGGTGCGGAGCCGTCGCGAACCGATCTGAATTGGCCCGCACACGCGCATCAATCACCCGCGGACGAAGGCAAGAAATGAGCGCAGCAGTCATCATGAAACGGATTCGAGAAATGTCCACGCGTTTCCGGGCCAGGCTCGCCGGCGGCCTCTATCTTTTCACCTTACTGTCAGCGCAATTCCTCGAGTCCATCTTTCCCGGCACATTCAATCGCGCCGCCGGCATCCTTGAGCTCGTGGGAATGTCCGCCGTGACAGTGGTTCTCTATTACATCTTTCGTTCCGTGCACAGGAGCATTTCCCTGCTCGCGGCCGTCTTCAACTTCACGGGCATCACCCTGGAGGCGATTCGATTCAATGCGCATGTCACAGACATCGCCATGGTATTTCACGGATTGTTTTGCATCCTGATCGGCTGCCTCATCTTCAAATCGGGCTTCCTGCCTCGCAGTCTGGGCGCGCTGATTGCGTTCGGCGGCTTGGCCTGGTGCACCTATCTCACCCCTTCGCTCGCGAACAGCCTGTCCCCCTACAATCTCGCGTGCGGCCTCCTCGGAGAAGCCTCGGTCTTTCTGTGGCTCCTCGGGATGGGCATCAACCCTGAGCTTGTGCAACAACACGCAGGCCAAGCGGAAAACCTCACCCGCACAACAAAGCTCCCATCCATGGCAGATGTAGCGAACACGCAAGCACTGCCCTGAGCACGCAGCAGCACCCTAAATTCTGCGAGGTGCGCATCGAGACGAGCGTTTTTTGATTCTCAGCAGGTCAACTGGGACGGTCCGGCCTGCTTAACCTTGCGCGCAGATCTGCATGGCGCCGAGTCAACCGGCTCCATGATCGCGTAGTAAACCGTGTTCCGGCAATGCACGCACTGCGCTTCTCGACCAACACCGAGCGAACCACCGACAGGCTGCTGAAACGTCCGCAGGCAATCCGGGCAGGCGATCGCAACGCAAGGCTCTCCGCTGCCGTCGTGCCCGTTTCGTTGAATCCGCAGGGGTGCCGAGGGATTCGGCTGGTTGGCAGGCAATCTTTCCGGCCACGCTAGCCCATCGATAATCTTCAATAAACAGCGCACCCCGCTACCCTTTGGATAGAAGGCATCGGCGGCAACTCCGGAAGGTACCTCATCGCCACTGAATGCGCCGCTCATCGCAATCACCCGAATCGAGGGAAGACGGCGGCGGACAACCGAGAGAAACTCGAACCCGGACATACCCGGCATTTCGAGATCCGAGAGAATCAGATCGGGGACCTCGTTCCGAATCTCAACTAATGCGGACAATCCATCTTCGGCCGATCGCACCGAAAAACCAATCTCAGTTAGCACCCGCGACATCGACGATCGAATCACAGGCTCATCGTCCACAATCAATAATCTTGCTTGAAGGGTTTGCTCTATATACGGCATCCTGTACCTCATTGGTCGAAAGCATGAAGTCTGGGACCAATGTTTCATTAGTCAACCCGGCAACGCTGATCACTTTCGCTCAATCTCCGGCAGAAATCGTGAGCCGAAGAGACAACCGTCACCCCCTTTTGCGTTTCTAACCGAATCAAAGGAGAAAGTATGTTCCCCGGAAAAGTCCTTGCTCTTTCAATTCTCTCGGCAGCCCTGCTGAGTTCTGGCTCGGCGGTGCCGGCAGCCCAGATCTCGGTCGGCATTGGTGTGCAGCCCGTCTGCCCCTATGGCTACTTTGACTACGCGCCCTATGACTGTTCACCCTACGGCTACTACGGGCCCGATTGGTTTGATGGTGGCGTCTTTCTCGGAGCGGGTCCCTGGTTTCACGGCCACGGCGGCTTCTATGGCCACGTCGACAACCGCTACGATCCCCGCCACGGTTATCATGGACCGCTGCCGGGGCGCGGAGAGGAGCAGTTCAACCACTTCCACGGAAACGAAGCGCGCGACGGGCGAGGCCACGTAGGCAATGCTGGTCACGATGCGGGCGGCGAACACGCTCTCCCCGGCTACCGCGGCGGAGGCCACCCCGGAGTCATCGCTAAACCAATTCCCCGGCGAAGAACTGGCGTTCGTCCAATCTTCGAACTGTCATCCTGAGGGAGCGCAGCGAGTCGAAGGATCTGCGTTTGTTCTTTGCAGCGTCAATCCCCACGAAAATGGGTGCCCGGAGCCTGCCCTGAGCGCAGTCGAAGGNNGACATGGGAAAGCAACGAACCCAAACCAACGACTGTCATCCTTGTAACTCTGTAAGAGCGGCAGGATGCAGGAGACTGTCGCAGTGGGGGACCGAGTCTCGCGGTCCCCTCACCGCTTGACAAAACAGACACTCGCGGAGGGAGCGTAGGACCTGCTTCTGCCTTTCGCGAAGCATCGACGGCTCCGAAATGCGTAAATGATCTCAACATGACGTATTGTTCATGGAACGTCCTTCTCGTGCGTCATTTAGCATCTTTAGATATNNGTGAGAAGTTCAAGAAAAAATCCCCCCGCAGAGAAGATCATTCTTTTCGTATCCATGTTCGCGCTGGCCCTCAGCGCTCCCGCCCACTCCCAGAGCCCCGCAAGCACCTTACCCGACGCGCCTCAGCCGCAATCCAAAACCAATTCCAACCCGTCCGTCACCCTGCGTTCGATCCCGCGCAACTTCCTCACCGATCAAAAAGCCATCTGGACCAGNNCAACGAATCGAACGCCATCGGCCCCGTGCTCCTCGTTCTCGCCACCACCGTCGCCATTACCACCGACCACCAGGTCATGTCCTCCTCCAAACTCCAGAACACGTCCCTCAACAACGAAGCCACCACTGCTTCCAATGGCCTGCTCGGTGGTTTCATCGTCGCCCCCGCTGCCATCTACACCCTCGGCTACATCCACCACGACGAACACGCCACCGAAACCGGCATTCTCGGCGGCGAAGCCATGGTCGATAGCCTCGTCGTCGACGAAGTTATGAAAGCCATCTCCCTCCGCGAGCGCCCCACCCTCGACAACGCCCACGGCAAATTCTTCCAGACCAGCGTCGGAACGGATTCATCCTTCCCGTCCACGCACACCATGATCGCCTGGTCCTCCGCAGCCGTCATCGCCTCCGAATACAAAGGCCCGCTCACGCAGATCACCGCCTACGGACTCGCCACCGGCGTCAGCATCTCCCGCGTCCTCGCCCGCCAGCACTTCCCTTCCGACGTATTAGTCGGCAGCGCCGTAGGCTGGCTCATCGGACGCTACGTAGTCCACCGCCACCAACACAACTATTAAACCGTCCAGAGCCAGCTCGGCAAGCGATTCGCCAAGCTCGACAGCGAACTCACCGTCCAAGCCACGCCGCTCAAAGAAGTCATTGTCGGCGCCATCCGCAGCTCCCTCTGGCTCCTCTACGGTTCAGTCACGTTGCTGCTTCTCATCGCCTGCTCCAACATCGCCGCGCTCCTTCTCGCCCGCACCGCCGAGCGCGAACACGAAGTGTCCATCCGCTTTTCCCTTGGAGCATCGCGCTCCGCCATCGTCCTCCAACTTCTAACTGAAACCTTCGCCCTCGCGCTCATCGGCTCGCTCGCTGGTCTCCTCGTTGCCGCCGCAGCCGCGCACGGCTTCCATCTCCTCGCCAAAACCCTCCCGCGCGCTGAAGAAATCTCTCTCAACTGGCGGGTCGCTCTCTACTCGCTCAGCGCCGCACTCGCCACCACGCTTCTCTGCGGATTATTTCCCGCCCTCCGCGGAACTCGTCGCGGCCTCGCCCAGGCCCTCGCCGCCGGCAGCCGCACCCAGGTCTCCACGCGCAATCCCGTGCAGTGGGTACTCGTCGCAGTCCAGGTCACCCTCGCCGTCACCCTCCTCATCGGAGCAGGCTTACTCCTGCGCAGCCTCCAGCAAATCGCTCGCGTTTCTCCCGGCTTCGATCCGTCGCATGTCCTCACCTTCCAAATCAGCGGCTCCTGGGGCGAAACCGCCGACATGACAAGCTTGATCCAGCACATCGATCGCACCCTCGCCAGCCTCCGCACTCTTCCCGGTGTCGTTGACGCCGCCACTGTGGGAGCGCTGCCCGGCGCGTCTTCGCTCTATCAAATTGAATTCAAGATTGACGGCAATCTCGCGCCCGGCCATCTCATCCTCGCCGACGACCGCTTTGTTTCCGCTGGCTACTTCCAAACCATGCAGATTCCCGTTCTCGTTGGCGAACCCTGCAAGCAGGCCTCCACCACCAACGATGTGGTCGTAAATCGAAGCTTCGCGGATCTCTATTTCAACGATGCATCCGTGATCGGACATCGGCTTACACAGGCGAAACAGACCGCTTTCACAACGCAGGGCATCATTCGCGGCATCGTCGGCGACGCCCGCGAACAAGACCTCAACACACAGCCCGTCCCCACCGTCCACTCCTGTTTCAGCGCGCCGAATCCATTTCCAAATTATTTAGTCCGCACCACCGGAGACCCCAGTTCCATGGCGGAAACCATTCGCCGCCGCATCCACGAGATCGACCCCAGCCGCTCTGTCTATGCCTTCGCGCCGTTGCAGGAACACCTCGACGACGCCTCCACCGAGAACCGTCTCCGCACCACGCTCCTCGCCCTCTTCGCCGCAACCGCGGTAGCGCTCGCCTGCATCGGCCTCGATGGAACCCTGAGTTATCTAGGTCGCCTGCGTCAACGCGAAGCAGGAGTGCGTCTGGCACTCGGCGCAATGCGCAACCAGATCGTTGCATGTTTTCTAGCCCAGGGCCTGCGCGTCGCCATCCTCGGATGCATCGCAGGAGTAGCCCTCGGCCTGACCCTCAGCCACTTCCTCGCCAACATGCTCTACGGCATCACCGCACTCGACCCCATCACCTACTTGAGCGTAGTCTGCCTAATCCTGTTCGTCGCAGCACTCGCCTCACTAATCCCCGCCATCCGCGCCGCAAGCATTAATCCCGTACAAGTCCTCCGCGACGAATAACCATCCCGTTCTCCGTAGCGAGCCGCACAAAAATGGGTGCCCCAGGTCTGGATTTTCAGACCTGGGAAAGCAACGAACCTGATTCCACAAAATTTGTCGTCCTGAGCGACCCTGAACAAAGTGAAGGGGGAGTCGAAGGACCTGCGGTTATTCGGGCTTTTGCTTTTGTCTTTGCTTTGCCTATTCCCTATTCCCTGGTCCCTGGACCCTGCTCCACCGTCGCCCGCACATGGCTCAGCGCTCCATCCGGCACATCCGCAATCGGCAGCCCTGGCCCTTCCCACAAAAGACGAGGCGTGCCCTGACTAGCAAAGTGCAGTCCCTCCACATGCAGCGTGTGCAAACCAGCACGCAGCCCCAGCGAGCCTCGGTCATAGCGCATCGCATTGCCCGCCACGCCGCACACCTGCGCAAACGGCGGACCCGTCTTCGCCACTTCCACGCCATCAATTACCACCCGCGCCCCGTCCCGCGCCATCAGGTGAAACGTGTAGCCGCCATCCACAGGCACATCGAGATATCCGTCCCAGGCTGTCGCATAGCGCGTGAACCCATGCGCATCCACCCGCAAATTGGCCGACTCTCCAGAAAACACCGCTGTCTCCTTGCTCAAATCCGGCAGCTCCGTCCACGCGCCCGCGTAGAGCCGCCATAGCAACCCCTGCGCAGCGGGTCCCACCATCGTCGTCGCATCGTGCCAACGCGCCACCGCCACCACACCCTGCGCGGCCCAGTCCTCATGCTGCGCATTGTCCTCGGCATGCAACAGCACTCTGAAGCGCCCCGCTCCATTTGCTCCATCCAGTTCCGTCCCCTCGGCATCGGCGAATTTGTGCCTCACGCGCCGCCCGTGCGCCTCCGTCCCATCGCCGAAAAGCCAGGTGAAATGCGTGTGCTGCGAAGCAGCCGCAGTGAACGTCACTTTGTCTCCCGGCCCAAACACAGGCGGCTCCACATCAAACGCCGCCACTGGCCCCGTCGGTCGTGGGAACTCGACCGGCGCCGCGCCATCCGTCACCGCCAGCGGCACATCCGCATTGTTCTCGACGCGCTTCTGTCCATACTTCACATTCGCCAGCGTCACGCCGCTCACCTGTCCCATGATCGACGAACCAAGCAGCGGTGGCTGATCCAGTGCCCAGATATTGTGAAATGTGAATCCGTGCAGCGCGGGCTGTTCCTGCTCCATCTGCAGCAGCGAGTACCAATCGTCGAGAAAGATATTCTCAAACAGGTAGCCCGAGTGGTCGCCCCGCGCTCCATTTGCGCCCCAGAAGCCCAGCAGCCCAAACGGCTGTCCGCACGCGCCAATCCCCGCATGCAGCACGTCCGAATCGCGCAACGTAAAATTCCGCGAATTGAAAATCTTTTGGGGCCACCCCGCGCGCACGATATTCGAAATGCTCGTCGAGAGCTCGCTCTTCTCGATCAGGATGTCGTGCACATCCTTGCCCGGCCGCAGCATGTCCGCGTCCGTGTAGCCGTCCCAGTTGCCCATCAGCGCAATCACATCGTCCGACGCGCGAAAGAACGAATTGCGCACAATCCCGTCGCCGCCCCCAATCCAATCCATGCCGTCCTGGTTCGCATTTTCGGGATTGCCGCCCATCACGCGCAGATCGTCGTAAATGAATCCGCTCGAATCCTTCATCTGCACAGACCACGTCCGCGAGCGAATCACGCACGTTAGCCCGCTCACCTGGATATCGTGCGCGTTCATCGTTCCAATGCAGTGCCAGTCCGGCTTCTGCATCCAGCCTTCATCGTTGCTCGGGTCCTGCGGCCCATCGTAGACAATGGTCCCGCGCCCCAGCACCTTCACGCCCGTCACGTTGAACAGATTCAGGCTGCCGAAAAAATACGCGCCCGGCTCCAGGTAATCCGTCTCGCCGCTCTTCGGGTTCAAGCTCTGCCGATAAACGCCCGCGTGGTACACATGCACATCCGCGCCCTGCGGAGGCGGCGCGGGCGGCGATCCAGCAAACAAAAACAGCATCTCGGCATGATTTAGAAAATCGCGCGGCCGCCCGATCGAGAGCTTCGCCGGCCCCTGCAATTTGAATTCAATTGTCTGCCCATTGCGCTTGGGCCGCAGCCCCAGCCGCCACGGCTGAATATCCACGCCGCGATCCCAGAAGCCCGGCTCTGCCGCGGCAATGGCGATTTCCACGGGGCCGGTGATGTCGAAGTTGACGAAGTCGTAACTCGCGGCGACGTGGGCCACGTCGACCGGTTTGCCGTTCACGGTGACTGTGAAGGCCGAGGACCGCATCTCCGGCGGGACCGGTACTGGCTGTACGCGGGGCGCGGCGCAGGCTATGCGCGCGAGCGCAAGCACGGCCGGCAGCAGCATGCGGAAACGAAGCAAGAAGCCAAACCCCGGAAGTGAAGTGGAAAGTCCAGACTAGCATTGCATTAACCGCGATCCGTTTGGAGGACGGCATTCAAGTGTGGGATCGGGGTAGAGATTGTCGGGTATAATTCGGGACGCGAACAAACTCGGCTTTGCGCGGGCTCTTCATGAGAAAGCTCTGGACAAGGTTGGTCATGGATCCTGCATTCTGTCAGGGGCTAAAGCCCCGTCCATTTGGCGGCATTTGCGGCACGCGACCCACTCACAGGGTGGGTTCCCCGGTCGTACCCTGTTACAAAGCGCGCACGAAAAGTGAGTTTTTCCTCAAGATGTAAAGTCGCCTTTCAAAACCCGGCCTGAGTCAGAGCTTCCCTCGAATTGCAAGGCCGCCGACGGGAGCTGTCTTCTATTTCGCCGGTTGAACTTTGCACTTTGGTCGCCCCAATTGAAGGAGAGGTCATGTCGCACCCTTACGTTCTTCGCTGCTTCAGAATGACGAGTTTGGTTGCTGTATTTGCGCTTCTTGCACCTGCTTCGGATAGTTGGGCCTCGCCGAAAAGTCAGCCAATCACACTCGATTCCTCTGTCACGATCGTCGAGAGCGCACAAGAGCCGGGACCGGTGCGGCGTGCCACGGAAGATTTGCTCTCCGATCTCACAAAAGTGTTTGGCCAGAGGCCGGCGCTCGCAAACCAGCTGGAGGATTCGGGTCCGATTGCGATCCTGATCGCCGAGCATTCAAAGGTTCATCCGGGAATCAACTGCGCGACTCCGAATGGGACGGAGTCCTTCGCCTTCTCAGTTTTGCGCGTGCCGGGGAGCCAGCCGCTGAAGCGCATCGTCTGCCTCACTGGCGCGGACATGAGGGGCACTATTTATGCGATCTACCAGTTTTCGCAGACGTACCTCGGTGTGGACCCGATGTATTTGTGGACCGACAAGCAGCCGGAGCGCCGGACTTCGATTGAGCTGCCTACGGATTTCACGCATGTCTACCCGAGCCCTGCTTTTCGGTATCGCGGGTTCTTTCCCAACGACGAGGACCTGCTAACGGGGTGGATTCCAGCGGGGAAAGGGGAACAGACAGGCATCTCGCTGAAGGTGTGGGATAACGTTTATGAGACCATCCTGCGGCTTAAGGGCAATATGGTTGTGCCGGGCACGTGGATCTTTCCCGATGACGCGCAGGTTCACGCGGCCACCGAGCGGGGCCTGATCGTGAACCAGCATCATGCGATTCCGCTGGGTGTGAATGTGGCGCGCTGGCCGCGCGATGTGCCTTACAACTTCTCGACGCATCCGGAAATCCTGGAACGGGCGTGGACCAACGCTGCCGCGGCTTATAAGCCGGACGAGGAGATTCTGTGGAGCGTGGGCCTGCGTGGGCTTTCCGACTCAAGCTATGCCTCTCTCGATCCCAGTGTGCGCGACAACGATCCGCTCCTCGGCCAGCGCATCAGCGACGCCGTCGCCGTACAGATGAAGATCGTTCGCGCAAAATATCCCAACGCACAATTCGTCACCGACCTCTGGCAGGAAGGAGCACGTCTCATGCAGGAGGGCTACCTGAAAATCCCGCCAGAAGTCAGTCTCGTCTGGGCCGACACCGGCTATGGCGACATGCAGGATGGCGGCAAAGTCGCCGCAGGCCACGGCGCTTATTTTCACGTCGCCATGATGAACAGCCAGTCCAACCAGC
>PLKY01000434.1:9897-21287 GCA_003140785.1 Acidobacteriaceae bacterium
GCGCTGGCTGCTGTCTATAAGGAGTACTTTGCTGCTCCTTCGTTGCGCGCGCCGTTTGGGCCTCCTGGGTTAACTTCCGCAGGGAATGCGCCGCCGCCGCCGCCATTGAGCAGCGTGAAGCGCTTCAACGGGGATCAGCACTACCACACGGAGATTCGTCGGCTGATTCTTGACGAGCTGAGCGAGCACCAGGTAGAGGCGGTGCCGAGCCAGTCGCCCAAGTGGACGCCGCCGCGCCTGCTGCCCGCTCTGGATGCGGACACTCGCGCTGCACAACTGGAGCGGGATATTGACGAGTGCGAAGCTGCGCAGCCGCGCTGGGATGCGGTTTGGAACCATGCGCAGGCAGCGGAGAGCCTGGTCGATCCCGATCGGCGCGCCTACTACGAGGCGGCAGTGTTGACCATGATCACGATCAACCGCGAAAGCAACTGGGCGCTGTTGCTGGTGGCGCGCGCGCTCGAAGACGATGCTGCCGGGGACACGGAGAAGGCGCGCACGGAAACCGGCGAGGCTCTTCAAGCTCTCGATAGCATTCAGCAATCAATGAGTGCGGCTGAGTACGGCAAGTGGAAAGACTGGTATCGCGGCGATTGGCTGACCGGCGTTTATCGCACGCGCGAGCTGGTGCAGGGTTACGCCGATCACCTCAAAGATCCGATGGCCAGGATGCCCGCACCGGTGGCGTGGAGTGGCTGGGAGGCTTACTTCCACATCATGGAGTACGAGGGGGATCGGTCGGTGGACGTGCATTGATCTGGGTTATCGCCAGAACTGGCGGGAAAGGGTTTCTCCAGGGCTAAAGCCCGTCTGATTCCGGCGCTCGATTCAGGGGCCTAAAGGCCCCTGCTCCCTCCGGCTGCTGCCTTTCAGCGACAGGTGAAAGCCCTGCCCTTTGAAGCCCAATTCACGCAACTAAGTAAAGAGTCTGCGCGGCGACGCTCGCTCGGATTCAACAACGGGGTGTTCATTTTTGGACAGGGCGTCTCGGCTTCGCACGTCCGACAGAACCGCTCGCGCATGAATTTCGTTTTATCTTTTTGAAATTACGGATGGTGGGTTCAGTTCTGTTTGGCTTCAGAATTGCTCGTCAATCTATACCCATACGTGTCTGCGAGGTCTCCATGCAGAAGCTCCTCTTCGATCTCCGCTTCGTTTTCCGCCAGCTCCGCAAGTCTCCCGGCTTCGCCATCACCGCGGTGCTCATGCTGGCCTTCGGCATCGGCGCCACCACAGCCATCTTCTCCATCGTTGAAGGCGTTCTGCTCCGGCCCTTGCCGTTCCCCGACTCCGGCCGCCTGATGGTCCTCGCCGACTGTCTGCAGGGTTTGAGCCTTGGGGGCAACTGCGAGGCCGGCGTCACCGTCCCCGACATCGTCGCCTACACACGTGAAACCCACTCCTTCAACGGCCTCGGCGGCTATCAATATGCGGGATACGAGCTCTCCGGTAACGGCGAGCCGGCGCAGGTCACCGCCGCTCGCATGACCGCCGGCGTCTTCACCGCGCTCGGCGTCGCTCCACACCTCGGCCGCGTGTTCACCGCCGACGAAGACGAGCACCACCAGCAGGTCGTCGTCCTGAGCTACGGCGCGTGGCAGAGCCGCTTTCACGGCGACCCCGCCATCCTTGGAACCAAGCTCCTCCTCGATCGCAAGCCCTACGTCGTCATCGGCGTCATGCCGCGCAACTTCGAGTTTCCCCTCCAGTCCGGCCAGCTCAATCGGATCGAGCTGTGGGTCCCCATGAGCTTCCTACCCCAGGAGCTGACCCCCGGCGCCGCGGCCAACTGGAGCTATCAGATGATTGGCCGCCTCAAGCCCGGCATCACGCCGCAACAGGCTCAGGGCGATGCGGAGCGCGTGGCCCAGGAGATCATGAAGAACTATCCGGCGATGATGGCCAATCTGCGCATCAGCGCCATGGTCCGTCCCCAGCAGGAAGAAACTATTTCGCAGGCGCGTCCCTTGCTGCGCACGCTCTTCCTCGCTGTCGCCGTCGTGCTCCTCATCGCCTGCGTCAATCTAGCCGGCCTCATGCTCGTCCGCGCCATTCGCAATCAGCGGGAAGTCGCTGTGCGCATGGCTCTCGGCGCGCAGGCATCGGCGCTCCTGCGTCAAACCATTCTTGAGAGCCTCGTCCTCAGTGTCTCCGGCGGCGTGCTCGGTCTCATGCTCGCGGCCGTTGCTCTTCGCATCGGCAAAACTTTACTGCCGGAAAGCCTCCCGCGCATCAGTGAAATCGCACTCAATTGGTACGTCATCGGCTTTGCCCTCCTCCTCGCCGTCATCACAGGATTGCTCTGCGGCCTCGCCCCTGCCTTCGCCGCGCTGCGCACCAACGTAAACAGCCACCTCAAAGAAGGCGGTCGCAGCGGAACCGCCGGTGGCGGCCACGCGCGTCTTCGCTCCACTCTTGTCGTCGCAGAAATTGCAATTGCCTTGGTTCTTCTCGCCGCCTCCGGTCTGCTCCTGCGCAGCTTTGAGAAAATGCGCTCTGTCGACCTCGGCTTCCGTCCCGAGCACGTCACCACTGCTTCCTATAATCTTCCGCAGCAGCAATACCCCAAACAGGACTTGGTCGACAACTTCAACCATGAACTTCTGCGACGACTGGGCCAGCTTCCCGGCGTCACCGCCACCGGACTCACCAGCTTTCTCCCCGCTTCCAACAACAACAGCAACCAGACTTTCGTCGTCGATGGATACGTCCCGCCCAAAGGCGCTGCCATGAACCTCGCCACCCCCGCCTACACTATCGGCGACTACTTCCGCACCATGGGAATCCCGCTTCTGCGTGGCCGCTTCTTCACCAACGACGACCGCCCCGGCTCACAGCTCGTCGTGATCGTCAGTCAGAAATTCGCGCAGCACTACTGGCCTAACCAGGACCCCATCGGCAAGCGTATTCGCATCGGCACCCCCGAAATGCAGACCCCGTGGCTCTACGTCGTCGGCGAGGTCGCCGACCTCAAGCTCAGCTCTCCCGACGAAGTCACCAAGGAGCAGTACTACTTCCAGGTCGCCCAGATCGAACAAGCCATCGGTGCGCTCGCAACTCCTGCTACCGATCTGAATGGCAATGGCGGCTACATCACCCTCCGCTCTTCGCTCCCGCCCGAGCGGATGGAAAACTCCCTCCGCGCCACCGTGCGTTCCATCGATCCGCTCCTGCCGCTCACACAAGTGCAAACCATGGAGCAGGCCGTCTCCGACAGCGAGGCACCTCGCCGTTTCAACACCGTGCTCATCTCGAGCTTCGCTTTTGCCGCGGTGCTGCTCGCCGTCCTCGGCATCTACAGCATCATCGCCTTCTCCGTCGCCTCGCGCGTGCAGGAGATGGCCATCCGCATGGCCCTCGGCTCGCAGCGCGCCGCCATCGTTCGCCTGGTGCTCGAGTCGGGAGTCAAGCTCGCCATCGTCGGCTGCGTTCTCGGTCTCGGAGGAGCGCTCGCGGCCTCGGGCCTGCTCCGCTCACTGCTCTTCGGCGTCAGCCCTTTCGATCCGATGGTGCTGACATTCGCTGCGATCGGCGTCCTGCTCCTAGCCGTCGCTGCCTCCACCTTGCCAGCCCTTCGCGCCGCCTCCATCGATCCAATGAAGGCCCTACGCGGCGAATAAGGATTTGCTTTTCGAGACAATGCAATCAGCCAGAAGGTAGGTGCCCCTCCTAGCCGCGCTTTTTGCGGTTATAGCCGTTCTCCAATTGCTGGAGAGCGAAGGCACGCCCGCTAAGTGGCTTTTTCATCAGCCGGGGTCCCCACGGACAGGTCTTCGTCCGTGGGGTGGAAGAAAAAGCCACCTTGCTCGACATTCAAAATGCTACATACTTATTGGAGAACGGCTCTAGGATGGGAAACCATCAAACCCAACCTCTGTCATCCTGAGCGAAAGTAGCAAAGCTCAATATTCGTCCGCGCCCGAAGCCCTCGCACCGCGACGTCCGCATCGCACACCCGCAGAGACACGCCCGCTTACACCTGCTCGATCCCCGGTGAACTCGCTGCTGTCTTCTGAAGAATCCCGGAAAGGCCCTGCTAATCTTACTTCGCTTTTGCCTTCTGCGCGGCCCAACGCTTGCGCTGCGCATCCGCAATGCGCTTCCGGGCGTCTGCGCTCAGCACCCGTTTCTTGCGCCGCTTCGTCGGCGCCTTCGCCGTTTTGGTGTCCGCAAATTTCGGTGCAGTCTTGGCAGTATTGGCAAGCAGAGAACGTACCTGAGTCAGCCGGGCAATCTCAGCGTCTAATTGCGAGAGAATGGAATCGATCGTCATAGATCGAGAATAACTCAAATTCCCGGCGATTTCTCCACCTAAGTTGCCAGGTTTCTCCACTTATTCGCAAAAATCGAATCCCTTATTCGGCTTTTCCCACCGTTTCTTCCTTATAGGCCTTTTCGAGCACATAGAACGCCTGCTTCTTTTGGCCCTGGTCCGAGACAAGCCCCTTGCGGTTGAACTCATCCTGGATCCCCACCAACGGCCGGTTCGGTGAACGGAAATCCATCAGCACCCACGGACTCATCCCTCTTAGTTGCGCTATATTATTCAACATCGGCAGTTGATGGCGAAACACATTCGCCTGGTACTCCTCCGTCCAGCGTTCATTCTCCCCGCCATGCAATCCCGCCTTCGCATCCGCGCCGAATTCGCTCACAATTAAAGGCTTTTGATAATCGATTTGCCACTGAGTTACATCCGCATTTTCCGGGTGCCCCTCGTACCAGCCGATATATTCATTCACTCCGATCACGTCCAGCGCCTTGCCCAGCGGATCGTCCACAATCTTCGTATTACCCTGCGCACGCACCAGCAGCGCCGCCGTAATCAGCCGCGTCGCATCCATAGCCCGTGCGCGGCTTGCCAGCGTTTCAATAAACTGTGTGCGCGCAGGGGTGTTTGGCGTTTCGTTCGCCATCGACCATAGAATAATTGCCGCATGATTGCGCGATGTGCCGATCTCCTCATCCAGTTGCTGCTCGGCCTTCGCCAGCACCTTGGGATTATCGAACTCGAGCGCCCAGTACACCGGATTCTCCGACCACACCAGCAATCCCATGCGATCCGCCGCGCGCAACATCGTTTCATCGTGCGGATAATGCGCCAGCCGCACGAAGTTACAACCAAGCTCCTTCGCCCATCCCAGCAACGTCTCCGCATCTTTATCTGAGTAAGCCCGTCCCGTGCGATACGGCGCCTCCGCATGTACCGAAACGCCGCGTAGAAAAATGGGCTTCCCGTTCAGCAGGATCTCCGTTCCCCGCGTTTCCACTGTGCGAAAGCCCATTAGTTCGTCAATCGAATCCGCCCCTGCGTGCAGCTCTACCTTATAGAGCTTCGGAGTCTCCGGTGACCAGGGTTGCAATCCCTTCACGTCAAAATGGAGCGCCGCGCGGTCATCTTCACCAAGCGTTGCCGATGCGTGCGCGCCTAACTCGGGAATCGCAACCTCAACCTTGTCCCCCACCGCGCCGCCGGCCACATGCACCCATCCCGCAATCGCCGCACCTTCTCCGCGTTCCAAATGCAAATCGTATTGGTCGATAAATGCCTCGGGCGCTTCGATCAGTGAAACCTCGCGCGTCAAACCGCCATAGTTCCACCAGTCCGTCTCCAGTGTCGGAACATTGTCCTCATGACGCGTGTTATCCACCGCCGCCACCACAAAGTTGTTTCCCGGTTGAATGACCGGCGTCACTTCGCAGTTGAATGCCGTGAACCCGCCCTCGTGCCCGCACACCTTCTTGCCATTCACCCAGAACCATGAGTGATAGTTCGCCGCTCCCACGTGCAAAAAAACATGCGTGTGCTCTTTCGGCGCGTAAGTAAAATCCCGCTCGTACCACATCGGTCCTTCATAGAGCATCAACGAATCCCGTTGGGTGTTCCAGTCTCCCGGCACCTTCAACTTAGGCGCCTTCGCATAGTCATACTCGGTGGGAAACGGATCGCCCGGCTTTGCCTTGTAGTTCAAAAACCATCCGTTCTTCTTTTCTTCATGATGAAAGCTGAACAATCCGGCAAAATACGGATCCACAATTGAAGCCCATTCTCCGTTCAACGACGTCGCCTGCCTCCGATCGGCCCCTGTCAACACCAGCGTCCCGCTTGTAGCTTGCCCGGCTAACTGCATCGCCGAAAACGTCAGAACCGCAACCCATCCCAACACGCGAACCGGCGCCGCCAACGCGCGCCCCGACCAGCACACTGAAAAGCCTCTCATCCCATAACCTCTAATTTCGAATCTCGCCCCGAATCCGCCGTTCAACGCAGTCATGCGCCCATGCCACTAAGACTCGCCATCTTATCCTCCCGCACGCCGCCCTGTACATTCGTCCCGCTCCATTCGCGCACACAACAAAAGGGGCAGGCCGCAGCGGTTCTTCAATTGCCCCCCCCGAAGCCCCAAATGCAAAGTGGCTTTTCCTTCCGGGGTCCCCAGCGACAGGTNNGTCTTCGTCGCTGGGGTGGAAGCAAAAGCCACCTTCTCAAAGCTCGCAATTGTACGTGAATTGAAGAACCGCTTTCGGCCCGCCCCTTCGCTGCCCGGTGTTTTATTTCTAAGGATCCTCGATGTTGCTTTTCAGGATCCCAGAAACTCCACGTGCACATAGGTTCCCAGCCGCACGTTATACGCCAGGTACCAGCCCACATGATCGGGATCGTCATAGATCACAATCTGGTCCGAGCCCCACAGCCAACCGTCGCAGTAACCTATATCGAACGGCGCTACGCTCCAGTACCAGTTGTTGAACCAGAAGCGTCCCGGTCCGCCGCCCGTCAGGTGCCACACATGGCTCGGGCCAAACCCTCCCGTAAAGTGACCATGCTCGAAAGGATGGTCGAGATGATAGTTCGGATCATTCTTGCCTGTGTCGTGACCGACCCATTTGTTCCCATCCACGTGGGGAGCATTCGGATGGCCCGGCTTATCGCTCAAGTTACGCGGCGATGTCGGCAGTTTCGGCGTACCGTGAAAGGCGGATGGCCCGCGCGCAGGCGGAGCCTGATGCGCATCTCCGTGGTTCTGGGCAAATACCGGCACAGAAAAAACGAGCAAAGCTGTCAATGCAAGCGCTGCGCGCATACTCTCCTCCTGGGATGCATTCGGGCGAAGCAGCTAATGCAGGAAAGGTCTGCTCGTAGCCTCGATAGGTCTTCCCGACTACAGTAGATGCAACCCAACTTATTCGCGCAAGTTGTATTTCAGAAAATTTTTGCTCCGAATCAATGACTTAGCACAAGTCCTGCGCAGACGATTTTCCAGGCCCGACTTACGCAACCACCGCCGCCGTCGCCCGCCGCCACGCATACAGCGGAAACTGATTCGCCATCTCCGCCACTTCGCCGCGCATCCGCTCGAGTGCGGCATCATCAGTGCGCCGCTCCAGCGCCTTCGCGATCCACGCCCCAATCTGCCGCATCTCCGCTTCCTTCATGCCCCGCGTCGTCAGCGCCGGCGTCCCCACGCGAATCCCCGAAGGCTTCAGCGGCGGATTCGTATCATAAGGAATCGCATTCTTATTCACGGTGATCCCCGCTTTGCCCAGCGCCAGCTCCGCCTCCGAGCCCAGAATGCCCTTCTCAAACACATCCACCAGCAGCAAGTGGTTATCCGTGCCGCCTGAGACAATCCGGAAGCCCGCTGCACTTAGCGCCTCGCCCAACACCTTCGCGTTAGCCACAATTTGCGCAGCATACGTCTTGAACTCCGGTCGCAGCGCTTCGCCAAACGCCACCGCCTTCGCCGCCACAATGTGCACTAGCGGTCCGCCCTGTTGCCCTGGAAACACCGCCTGGTCGACGGCCTTGCCAATCGTCTGCTCCGGCTTTGCGCCCACCTGATAATCCTTGCCGCACAAAATCAGTCCCGCTCTTGGGCCCCGCAGCGTCTTGTGCGTCGTCGTCGTCGTAATGTGCGCATGCGGCACCGGCGAAGGATGCACCCCGCCCGCCACCAACCCCGCGATGTGCGCCATGTCAAAAATATAGGTGGCTCCCACCTTGTCGGCGATCTGCCGCATCCGCGCAAAATCCCACAGCCGCGGATACGCGCTGCCCCCGCCGATCAACACCTTCGGCTTTTCGCGCTCTGCAATCGCTTCCAGCTCGTCGTAGTCGATCAGCTCCGTATCCCGCCGCACCGTATAGAAAGTCGTCCGATACAGCTTGCCGCTGAAGCTCAACTTGTGCCCGTGCGTCAGGTGCCCGCCATGCGCCAGGTCCAGGCCGAGAATCGTGTCGCCCGTCTGCAGCACCGCCATATAGGCCGCCGCGTTCGCCTGCGAACCCGAGTGCGGCTGCACGTTCGCATGCTCGGCGCCAAAAATCTGCCTCGCCCGGTCGCGCGCCAGGTTCTCCACCACATCGGCGTACTCGCACCCGCCGTAGTACCGCCGCCCCGGATACCCCTCCGCATACTTATTCGTGAACACGGAGCCGGCCGCTTCTAAAACTGCTTCCGACACGAAGTTCTCGCTCGCAATCATCTCCAGGCCTTCATGCTGGCGAAGCGTTTCGTGGTCCACGGCTGCTGCAACTTCAGGATCGGCTTGGGCAAGAGAAAGAGCCATGCGGTCAGTCATAGTTGAAATTCTACGGCAATCCGGCGACCGCTCCGCCTGTGAAGTTCTTAGAGAAAATCGCATTTCCAAAACAAAGGATTGAAGCCTCGGCAATCGTGAGATGCACCTAGGTCCTGTTCACGGGATCTGGATTCTGCTGTCACTACAAAGAACGCCACACGCATGGGCCGCGTCACTGCATTGGATGAACTCGGGCGCAGGCGTGCATCAGCCTCGCAATGCGGTAGAAGAAGTAGGCAATGCCGAGGATTCCGCCCCATCCGATGGCGGAAAGACTGCTGCGCTTGTTGGCAATCGTGTTCGCAATCGTGAGCGGTTCGACAGGTTCAGCCAAAAGCAATTCGGAGAGCGGCACCCAGTGCCCGGCGTGTTCATCACATGCCATGTCGGTGAGTGCGAGGTCCCCGGCCTCCACGCGCCGCGGGACTTCGTCGCGCGAATAGGGGCCGAGTGTCTTTCCGTTGTGTTCGACCATGAAGCCCATTCTTCAATTGTCGCACCGGGCTACACCCCTACTTCCGGCTCCACCGTGGCGCAATCGCATAATTCAGCTGCACCGGCACAATCGCCGCAATGCTCACCCAGGTATTGGTAAAGCAAAGCGCCGCCCCCGCCGCGTAGAGCGACTGCGCAATTACTATGCGTCGGCAAATGCTCCCGCGAACCTCCTCTGGCGTGTCCTGTTTGATCAGCCCCGCATGCGTCGCATGCGCCCAGCTCCAATACAGCATCGCTCCAGGCACAAAGATGTTCAGCCAGTACAAACCAAACGCCAGCCTATATGTAATGAACTCCGCCAGCAGCCGCGTCGACAGCGGCATGAGCGTGATCGAGAAAAGAAATCCAAGATGAATCCACGTCAGGTCGCGCGTGCCTTCGCCAATATGGTTCAGCTGCGTCTGCTGCCCCGCCCAGAAAATCCCCAGCGTCAGAAAGCTCATCCCATACGTCAGCCACTGCGGCCCCAGTGCGCACAACGCCGCCGCCAACTCCCGCTCGCCATGAACTTGCGCGGCAGTGGGAATGTGCAGATCGAGCACCAGCAGCGTCATCGCCACGGCAAAAATCCCGTCGCTCAGCGCTGCCAGCCGCTCAAGATTCCGTCCCTGAATCCGGTTGTAGAGGGTCGGCACGCCCGTCAAAACTCCTCCAGCTCTGAACAATAATTGCCCATCAACATTCGCCCTATCGGCATCCGCCACGCGTCTCATCCTTCATAATCGCGGGCGAATGCACACGCCGGCTCGCCCGCGTCAAATGCCACACCGCAAGCCCCAGCGCCAGCACCCCCAGCGCAAACGCCACCAGCGCCTCCCGCCCTGTATGAATCTTCCAGCCACGATAAAACGCAATCCCCGCGGCCACCAGCATGAGCATTCCCCGTGCCTGCTCCATCCATTTACCTCGCTCCGGCGTCTCGCATCCCGATTCGCGTTTGACCCCGCGCCTGCCCGTCCCTATCGTGGATAAAAGGGTACAGTATTGTTCTGAAAGGACCACCGATGGCCACTCCCTCCGCACCCGTCGCGCCGGCGCTCAAAAAAACGGCACTCAATGCTACCCACCGCGCGCTCAAGGCCAAAATGGTCGACTTCGGCGGATGGGACATGCCCGTCGAATACCCTTGCCCCGGCGGCGGCCTCATCGCCGAACACCTCGCCGTCCGCACCGCCGTCGGCCTTTTCGACGTCAGCCACATGGGTGAAATTCAGTTTCGCGGCCCCGGCTCGCTCGCCGCCGTGCAGCACATCACCATGAACGACGCCTCGCGCCTCAAAGACGGCCAGGCCCACTACTCCGCGCTGCTCACGCCCCAGGGCACGTTCGTCGACGACATTCTCGTCCACCGCCTCGGCGACAACGACTACCTCCTCGTCGTCAACGCCGGCACCACGGACAAAGACCTCGCCTGGATTCGTCAGCAAGTCGGCGCGCGCCCCGGCATTCATATCAACGACTACTCCAGCTACTACTCGCAACTCGCCCTGCAAGGCCCGCACGCGCTTCAAACCTTGCAGAAGCTCACCAAGGTCGATCTCGCCGCCATCAGGAATTACTGGTTCACCTGGGGACAGGTCGCCGGCGTCTACAACGTCCTCATCGCCCGCACCGGCTACAGCGGAGAAGACGGCTTCGAAGTCTACATCCCCTCCGACGAAGCCACCACCGTCAAAATGTGGAACGCCCTCCTCGACGCCGGCGCGGAGTTCGGCATCCGCCCCTGCGGCCTCGGCGCACGCAACACCCTCCGCCTTGAGGCCGGCATGAGCCTCTACGGCCACGAAATCTCCGAGGACATCAACGTCCTCGAAGCAGGCCTGGACCGCTGGCTCAAATTAGACAAAGGCGATTTTCTCGGGCGAGAGGCACTGCTCAAAGTGCAGGCAAGAGGCGGGCCGGAGCGCAAGGTGGTTGGGCTCCAAATGCAGGACCGAGGCATCGCGCGCGATGGCTACCCAGTGCTTTCGCTCGAGGGCGAACCCAGCGGCTCCATCACTTCCGGCAGTCCCGCGCCGTTCCTAAAGACCAACATCGCCATGGCCCTCATACCCACAGCCAAAGCGGTCTCCGGCGCAGACGTCCTCGTCGACGTGCGCGGCAATCGCGTACGCGCAAAGCAGGTTCCACTGCCCTTCTACAAGCGGCCAAAGAAATAAACCCATCCTGCGTGCCTCTGAAGAAATCTCCGTTTGAAGAGGAGCGGCTTTACAGGCTTCAGGAAATCTGAACCGGGGGGAGCAGGGGCCTTCAGGCCCCTGAATCAGTCCACAGAATCAGACGTGCTTTAGCCCAGCTTCCGCGCCTTT
>PLKY01000358.1 GCA_003140785.1 Acidobacteriaceae bacterium
CTCCACGTATTCGATCAAAGGCGACCAACTAGCGGCGGTAAGTGCCCCTGTTGCGTCGCCCCGCCTGCTACCCCTGCGAAGTGGCGGCATTGCGTCGCTCTGACCGGCCTCTTCGACTCCGACGCGCCAATTGCCACAATCGTTTTGTATCCTGCTGGTCGTGGCTCCTGGCCGAAATAAGTCCTCGAATGTCGGCTAGTGTACTGCCATTTGCCGAAACGAGAATCTAAATTTGAGAGAACAACCCAGGTCGCTCACAGAAGGGTTCCGAAATCCTCGTTCTTGAGTTTCGAGAACTTCGTCTGCCGTTAAGAGTGGCGCGGTGCCTGGAACAGTCTTTTCCGCGACCCTCGAAACGATTGCCTGGATGGTCAGTCTCAAAGCGAAATTGCAGAAGATTTCCGGGACTTGTGCTATCCATCCAAAGCGCAGCCTGAAGCGTCTGGATGGCCAGTCCCGAACCAAAACGCGCAAACAAAAACCCGATATTCTTCGCAAATCCGGGTAAATACCTGTGACAGATGCCACAATTGTTCCACGTGGAACAATTCAGAATCGCAGGTGAGCTGCAGAGTTCGGCTGCGGCTGCGCCTGCGGCCAAAGGGCCGCAAACGCCTGGACGCCAGTCCTAAACGCCTGTGGCAATCATCACAATTGTTCCACGTGGAACAATTGTGATGGCGAATGCAATGCGCAATCATGATTGCTGAAAAATGAAGGGAATTGGGAGATTCGAAACCTACTGCCCGACCGCGAGCACCGCTAAGAGAACAACCCAAGCCAGTCCCATCGTGTGCCAATACCACGCCGTAGCATCCACGGCGATCTGCCGCAACTCCACACGCTTGAACAGGGTCATCGCGCAGAGACACACAAGAAGGGCGCCAAGCCCGACGACAAGATGCGCAGCGTGCAATCCCGTAATGATGTAGAAGAAGTAGCTTGCCGGCGTCGACCACCGATCGAACGCAAATCCCTGCGCCGTCAGCTGCCGCCAGGCCACCCATTGGCCAGTCAGGAAAAGCGCGCCCAGCGCGAGTGTTGCGCCAACCCACGGCAGCGTCCGATACAGCGCCGGACGCCCGAGCCCCAGCCATTCTTCCAGCACATCGAATTCCCGGAAGATGTTGTGGCGCGCGAACTCCATCGTCAGACTGCTTAGAAGCAGAACGGCGGTATTCAGGAAAATAATGGGCGGCAAGAGAATGGGATGCCAGTCGCCGATCTGTTCGTGGGAGCGAGGATCCATGTGCGTGCCTGCTTGTCGCGCGAAAAAGAGCACAACCAGCATGGCAAAAAACATCATGTCGCCGGCCAGACCGAAGAACACAAAGAATCGGATGCGATGAAGCAGTTCGCGCGGACCTCTGCGCTCATTCCGCCAGTCATCATCGCCTCCTCCGCCACCGCCGCCGGTGGGGCGTCGATCAACGGGAGGTTTGCCGCCGATTCCTGGTTCTTTCCGTTCCGTTTCCACCGGGGAGTGCGTAAAGGTTGCGGGCATGCGCAGTCCTCTATGAATCAGACCTCTGTGAAAATGAGCATACTCTCACTTTGGCTTGGACGCATTTCAAAAGAAACGGTTGTTTCCTTATGCAGAATCGTTTTGTGGGGCTAAGGATTAGAAGTCTCTTATTTTCGGATCGCTTCGATCACAGCCTTAACGAATGCCTTGTGCACCCTTCGGTCGACCGAGAGTTCGGGATGAAACGTGGCCGCCAGGATTTTTCCTTGCCTCACCAGCACGGCGGAGCCTTCTCGTCGCGCCAACACCTCAACTCCCGGACCGACTTCGGCAATGCGCGGAGCTCGTATGAAGACCATCTCGAGTGGGCCGCCGGGAAGTGAAGTCTCTGCCTGCAGGATGGTTGAATCGATCTGGCGGCCGTAAGCATTTCGCTCGACAACGGCATCGAGAACACCGAGGCTGCGCTGAGCTGGATGACGCACCTCGCGTGCAATCAGAATCGCTCCCGCGCAGGTTGCGAAGACCGGATGGGTTTCGCAATAGTCCTTCAGGACATCGAAGAATTGATGCTTCTCAAGAAACTTGAGCATCGTGGTCGATTCGCCGCCGGGCAATACCAGCCCATCCAGAGACCGGCCGTCCGGGCGAAGGTCTTCGCCGATCTTGACCAGGGAAGGGATGGCGCCGCATTCGGTGAGCGCATCCGCGTGGGCCGCATAGTCGCCCTGGATCGCCAATACGCCGATGCGCGGCCATGACCTGTCGTTCAATGTTTCTCCCTGGAAAAAACAGCAATGTGCACCGAAGCGACGGGCATCTCCTTCATGCCAGGCACCGCTCCAAATGACTACCGGACGCCGTAAACATGCATAGGCGGAAGGCAGTTGGCTCCGCCGCAGGCAGCCTCATGGCAGGCGGCAAAGAAGCCCTTGCGAGCGAATAGCGAGCGTCTGCCGCACCGCAGGTGCTCACCAGCCGCGCGTCTGCAACAGCTGGGACTCTTCGATCGCAGCGGCAGCGAGCCCCTTCATCGTGCCGGTAACCTGTTCGCTGGCGGCGGCCAAAGCTTTGGGATCGTTATAGTGGGTTGTCGCGATGACGATGGCTTTGGCGCGCGAAACGGCTTCTTCGCGCTCCTTGGAATCGTGCTCGACATCGAGCGGTGTGGCCCGCTCCTTCATAAAGATTCCCGAGCCGACGAAGATGGCCTCAGCCCCAAGCTGCATCATGAGAGCCGCGTCGGCAGGTGTAGCAATGCCTCCCGCAGAGAAGTTAGGGACCGGCAATTTGCCGCTCTGAGCGACCATGCGCACAAGCTCGTAGGGTGCCTGCAGGTCTTTGGCGGCTGCGTAGAGCTCCTGGTCCGAGAGAACCGTAAGACCCTTCATCTCCTTGACGATTTGCCGCATGTGCTTGACTGCATGGACCACGTCGCCAGTGCCGGCCTCTCCCTTGGTTCGGATCATGGCTGCGCCTTCGGCAATGCGGCGGAGAGCTTCGCCGAGGTTGCGCGCTCCGCAGACAAAAGGGGTAGTAAAGGCATGCTTGTCAATGTGGTGCGCCTCGTCTGCTGGCGTCAGAACTTCGCTTTCATCGATGAAGTCCACTCCCAACTCCTGCAAAATCTGTGCTTCGGCAAAGTGACCGATACGGGCCTTGGCCATGACCGGGATCGAAACGGTCTCGATGATCTGCTTGATCAGCTTGGGGTTGGCCATGCGGGCGACTCCGCCTTCGGCCCGAATCATGGCAGGAACGCGTTCGAGGGCCATCACAGAAGTGGCGCCGGCTTCTTCGGCGATGCGGGCTTGCTCCACGTTCATCACGTCCATGATGACGCCGCCCTTCAGCATCTCCGCCAGACCGATTTTGAGGCGCAGGCCCGTGCTTCCAAGAGCCTTATTCCCATTAATTTCTGCCATTTGATCGACCTCAGTTCTGGGCTCTTGAAGTGGGATTAATTCCCTCGCGATCGCGCCCATTGATCCCGTTTAGTGTAGCAGCGAGAATGCGCGACCGCATGCGACCGGGATAGTATCCAAGCGCGAGACTGGGCATTTATGAGGCCTTTCCAATGTGCTGACTGCGAGTCTGGTAGGCGCAGTGCAGGAACCAGAGCGCATGGAAACTCAGGCTCCCCAACCCGCGCTGGCAACGGAATTGGTTCTCGGTGCGGAGTCANNGAACTTGAGGTTGCGGTTCCCGTGCGCGAGTTCCGGGTCCGGAACCTGCTTTCTATCGAGAACGGAAGCGTGATTGAGACCCAGTGGGCCCATGGAGATGACCTTCCATTATCGGCCGGCGAAGTTCAGTTGGCCTGGAGCGAATTTGAGGTAATTGAGAGCCGATTGGCAGTGCGCGTTACGCGTGTTGCTTGATCCCCGAATGCGGCAGGAAATGAGCAGCACAACGAAGGGAAAGAAAAAATGAAGCAGACCTTGCGCGGCGAAGAATCGATTTTTGCTTCTCTCTCGAAGAACGGAATAGTGGGCAGGCTACTCGACCGATTGCGCGCCCGATCCCGCCCCCAACCGCGCCTGGCTGTGCTAGAAAGGATCGCGCTGGCACCGCGCCATTCATTGGCGCTCATTGAAGCGGAAGGCCGCAAACTCCTGGTGGCCACCTCGCAAGACGGCGCGCCGGCGTTCTATGCGCTGGATACGATCGGAAGACAAATGGCCAATTCTCGTCATTCCGTGTCTGCCAGGAGGGGCTCGTGCTAGCAATTGTTTTCGCAGCGCGGGCCGCATCGGCCGCAACCGTGCCGTTCTTGCCTGATCTCAACGCGCGCTTGCATCCGTCAGACTCGACTCCCTGGACGATCCTCTTTGTCCTGACGCTGATCACCTTGCTTCCCGCAATTCTGATGTGCATGACGCCGATGGTGCGACTGCTGGTGGTTTTTCACTTCCTGCGCCAGGCGCTGGGAACACAAACCGCTCCTTCGAATCCGACCCTGCTCGGGCTGGCGCTGATGATGACCTGGTTCCTGATCACGCCGGTGCTGAACCAGGTCGACCAGCAAGCAGTGGAGCCGTATCGAAACGGCCAGATTGACGGCTGGCAGGCCATCGATGAAGGAGCCCAGCCGGTGAAGCATTTTCTTCTGCGCTACGCGCACGAGAAAGACCTGGCTGTTTTCACAGCTGCGGGACAAATCCCTCGGCCCAATACCCCGGACGATTTACCGATGCGCGTTGTAGTGCCCGCGTACATCCTTTCCGAACTCAAGGCCGGCTTTGCCATCGGAGCCGTGCTGTTCCTGCCGTTTCTTTTGATTGACATGGTCACGGCCGCGATCACGACTTCGATCGGCATGTTTCAACTGCCACCGGTCGTTGTGTCGACACCCTTAAAGATCTTGCTCTTTGTGATGGTCGATGGCTGGAATCTCCTTGCCAATTCATTGATGAAGAGTTTTTGAGGAAACGTGCGATGACTCCCGACATGGTTGCCGAATTGCTTCGCCAGTTGATGAAGGAAGCCATGATTCTGGCTGCTCCTATATTGATCGCGGCCGCATTGCTGAGCTTTGTGCTGAGTCTGTTGCAGACGCTCACCAGCTTGCAGGAACAGTCGCTCACGACGGTGCCCCGGTTGCTGCTGGTGGCGCTGGTTCTGCTGGCGGGCATGCCCTGGTTTCTTGGCCGGATGGCGTCCTATACCCGTCTTCTCTTCACCGACCTTCATCGCTACATCCGCTAAAGACGAAAAGGACAAGGGATGCCGGAATGGAGCCACTTCCTGAGTGCAATGACGCTGGTGATGGTGCGGGTCAGCGGGATTGTGGCGTTTGTTCCCTTCTTTTCGTCAACCGCGCTTCCGGTGCGCGCAAAAGCTGTCTTCACTCTTGCAGTGGCCTACCTGTTGGCGCCTCTGGTAGCTTCACTGCCTTATGCGCAGGCCGAAATTGGTTTCGCAGCACTGATGGGAGAGCTTGCAGTGGGTCTTGTGTTCTGAACCTAAAAGAAACTGACGGGATAGTGCCTAAAGGGTGGGATTCAAGAATGAAGCGTTGGGAGTCAAGGCATCCCGCCTCCTCGCCTGAGAGTTGCGGCGGTGGAGGGATGAGCGCGGTCTCGACGAATCTTCATTTCCATGGCTTGACGATTCCCCCTGCTTGTCACCAGGACGATGTGCTGAAGACCCTGGTTGAGCCCGGAGATGCAGCATTCGAATATCGCTTTCGCATTCCGGACGATGAGCCGCCAGGGCTTTATCGGTAGCACCCGCACGTGCATGGATTCAGCAAGAAGCAACTGCTTGGCGGGGCATCGGGGGCGCTGATTGTAGAAGGAATCGAGCGCGCAAAAAGAGTACTGGCTGGGCTTCCGGAACGAGTGTTCGTGATTCGCGATCAGGACCTGGTGAATCCGAATGCGCCGCCCGCGAAGTCAGAGCCGGTGGTGCCGAAGTTCCTGGTTGATCGGGATGGCGACGCGGCGAACACCGGGACGGGTTTCGGCAAACCGGCAAAAGATTTGTCGATTAATTATGTTCCCGTGCCTTATCCGGATTATGCGCCTGCGGTGATCGAGATGAGGCCGAAGGAGCGTCAGCTATGGCGCGTCCTGAATGCGTCTGCGATCACTTATCTAAACATCGAAGTCCTGTTCAACCTCGCGCCTCAAGCGTTGGGCGTGGTGGCCATGGATGGAGTGCCGTTGAGCCATGACGATCCTCAGGGAGACATGGTGAGTTGGCAGAAGCATCTTGTGATCTCCCCGGGGCGCGCGGGTCGAGTTTATTGTGGATGGGCCTGCGGATGGCGAGGATGGGCTGCTGGTGACGCGCACGGTGGATACAGGCCCCGGCGGCGAGAACGATCCGAATCGCATGCTGGCAAAGATTGTTGCGAAAGCGGATGCGCCCGAGCCGCGATCGAGGCTGAGCAGTTCTCCGGAACCGTTGGCCGTTAGCCCAACCCCATGGTTTGGGGCTGTAGCGTCGACGGCCACCCGTCGTCTTCAAAGCTGGATCTGTTTGAAGGGTTCTCAAAGAAGATCGTCGATGCCGTGAAGGCGAATCCGAGCCTGTGGGCGGATACTGCCATCTTCATTACGTTCGACGAAGGCGGCGGTTATTACGATTCGGGCTACGTGCAGCCGGTGGATT
>PLKY01000365.1 GCA_003140785.1 Acidobacteriaceae bacterium
GGCGATCTGCAGCACGATCCCGGCGAGATTCCCGTGTTCCTCGAAAAGCTGGAAGAGGGCTACGACGTGGTGAGCGGATGGCGCGCGCACCGCGGCGACAACCTGGTGTTCCGGCGGATTCCGTCGGCCTGCGCCAACTGGATCATGGCGCGCATCTCCGGCGTGGATATCCACGACTTCGGCACCACCTTCAAGGCCTATCGCCGCGAGGTGATCCATAACATTCCGCTGTATGGCGAGATGCACCGGTTTATTCCGGCGCTGGCGAGCTGGTATGGCGCTTCGATCTGCGAGATTCCCATCCGCAACGTGAATCGCGAGCGCGGTAAGAGCCATTACGGGATCAGCCGGACGTTCCGCGTGTTTTTCGACTTGCTGACCATTCGATTCTTGCTGAATTATATGAGCAGGCCGCTGCATTTTTTCGGCAGCTTTGGCGCTCTGGGCATTTTGGCTGGAAGCTTCATTTCCGCGCTTCTTCTGGGGATGAAGATTCTGAACCCGCACCAGAATGTGATGGACCTGCATGGACCGCTTTTCGTAATTGCTGGCGTACTGATCCTGGCTGGGATTCAGATGCTTGCGATCGGACTGCTGGGCGAGTTGCAGGTGCGCCACTACTACACCACGCAACAGCGGGTTCCATATGCGATTGATCGCCTCGTGAGGCTACGGACGCCGGAAGAGCCGAGCATGCTGTCGGGGGAGAAGGACAGTTTCTAGAAGCAGGGAATAGGGAACAGGGAACAGAAAAGCATCGGCCCCGTCTGGACATTGTTCAGGCGGGGCTTGTTGTTTTTGATATCGGCGTTCATATGGTTTGAGCGCTAGGCAGGGGCTTTGCGCTTGCGGTTGACCTGCCTCAAGGTGCATCCTTGCGTGTAATGAAAGCTATTCAGATTCACACGACCGGCGGGCCTGAGGTTTTGCAACTGGTGGACCTGCCTATTCCCGAGCCGGGTCCTGGCCAAGTCCTGATGCGCGTCGAGGCGGTTGGCGTCAACTTCGTAGAGATCTATTTCCGTAAGGGCACCTACAAGGCGACGCTGCCTCTTACGCCGGGGAGCGAAGCCGCGGGCACGGTTGAAAAACTCGGGCCCGGTGTGTCGGGATTTGAAGAAGGCGATCTTGTTGCTTCTGTGAGCGTGCTGGGCAGTTATGCCGAATATGCGCTGGTGCCTGCTGCGCAGCTCATCAAAGTCCCTTCACGCCTGAGTCCGGAACAAGCGGCTGCGACTTTGTTGCAAGGGATGACTGCGCACTACCTTGCTTACTCCACGTTTGCGTTGAAGGCTGGAGATATGGCGCTGGTGCATGCGGGAGCCGGCGGTGTTGGACTTTTGCTGACGCAGATTGCAACGAGACTTGGCGCCAAGGTTATCACCACTGTGTCGACAAAAGAGAAGGCAGAGCTTTCGCGCGAGGCTGGCGCGATCGAGGTGATTCTCTACACGGAGAAGGATTTTGAAGCGGAGGTCAAGCGGATCACGGGGGGCAAGGGCGTGGATGTGGTCTACGACTCCGTGGGGAAGACGACCTTCGACAAGAGCCTGAATTGTCTGCGGCCGCGTGGGATGCTGGCGCTGTTTGGCGGTTCGAGCGGGCCGGTGCCGCCGTTCGACCTGATTCAGTTGAGCGGCAAGGGATCGCTGTTCCTGACGCGGCCATCGATGTGGCACTACGTGGCGACGCGGGCGGAACTGGAATGGCGCGCCGGCAAGATTCTGGATTGGGTGGCGACCGGCGAGTTGAAGCTGCGCATGGAGCACCTGTATCCCCTGGCCGAGGCGGCGCAGGCGCAGACCGATCTTGAAGGCCGGAAGACTACGGGGAAGATATTGCTGGAGCCGTGAGAGCAGGGAATAGGGAATAGGGAATAGAGAGGGACTCAAGGTAGAGAGTGGATCGGATTGCGATTGCGCCGAAAGATCGTGTGTTTGTGCTGACCGGCGCGGGTATTAGCGCGGAGAGCGGGTTGCCTACATTTCGCGCGGAGGATGGGCTGTGGGCTGGGTACCGCGTTGAGGATGTTTGTACGCCCGATGCATGGAAGCGCGATCCGGCGGGTGTTTGGGCGTTTTATTCAGCGCGGCGCGCATCGGGACAGAAGGCGATGCCGAACCCGGCGCACATTGCCCTGGCTGAGCTTGAAAGGCAGCTTGGTGACCGCTTCTTTCTCTGCACGCAGAATGTGGACGATCTGCATGAGCGCGCAGGATCGAAGCGGCTGCTGCACATGCACGGCGAGTTAGAGAAGGCTCGTTGCGAGCGCGAGTGCGGGCGTGCGCCTGTTGAAGATCACGCGATCTATCAAAACCTGGCCGAAGTGGGGCGCTGTGCGTGCGGCGGACGGCTGCGCCCGCATATTGTCTTCTTCGGGGAGATTCCGCTGGAGATGGATCGAATTCAGGACGAGATTGCCAAGGCGACATTGATGGTGGTCGTGGGTACGTCGGGCTCGGTGTATCCCGCGGCGAACTTTGTGCATTGGGCGCGGCAGGGCGGCGCGCGGACTGTGTACATTGGGCCGGAGCAGCCGTTGAATGCGCATGCCTTCACGAATGTGGTGCTGGGTAAGGCTGGGGAAGTAATGCCGGGGTGGTTTCAATTAGAGTAGCAATTCAATGGGTTAGTAGGTCCGTCAATACTAGCGTGCATTGACGTACTCCGTGCGGCGAAGGCGGAGAGCGGACCAATCCTCATCGATGGAGACTGCGCGCACAGTTTCCCATCCTAGAGATAGAACACCTTTTGGGGGTCGTGCTCTCCCACCCAAGCAGAGCTTGGATGGGGCACCCATTTCTGTGGCAATCGCAGGCTAGAAGTGGAAGCGGTAGCGCAGCTCGGCGGAAAACATGCGCGGGTCGTTGTAGTGGAAGCCGCCGATGGTGATGGAATTGTCGAGCAGCACGCGGTGGTTGGTGACATTGAGAACGTCGGCGGTGAGCTTCCAGTTTTCGCCGATGTTATGTCCAGCGGATACGTCGAACGTGGTGTGAACCGGCAGGTGGGATCCCTGGTAGGGGCCCTGACCCGAGTCGGCGAGACCATTTGCGAAACCGGAGCCGTAGTACACATTGGTGGCGAACCATGTGCGCAGGGGCAGGTTTGTCGTGAAACCGGTGTTGAGGGTGTGGCGCTGGTCGTGGTCGACAGGCGTGTAGTTGGGGCCAAGATCGCAGGCGGGATCCGTGGGATCGCTGCAGGCGAAGCCCCCGATGATGTTGCCGCGCTGTTCGGCGATCTGGTTGGAGTAGGCGAGGTGGAACTGGCCGAAGTGGGCCAGCTGCGGGGAGCGAAAGGTGAGCTCCCAGGCACGCACGAGCGCGCCGTCGACGGCGATGGGGAAGTAGATATTGGATTCGCCGACGTTGGAGTGATCGAGGAAATTGTTGACGCGATTTTTGAAGTTGTCGATGTCGAGCATCCAGCCTTTCCAGGGTATCTGGATACCGAATTGGTGTTCTTCATCGCGCTCGGAGGGAAGCGGAATGAAAGCATTCTCGCCTTGCTGACTGGTGACGTAGTTGAGGAAGGCGCTGGAAACGGTTTCGACGGGAGCAGGCTGGAAAAAGTGCCCATAGAAGCCGCGCAGGACCCAATGCAGTCGAGGGATTTCAACGGTCGCGCCGATGCGGGGATAGGCGGCTGTCTCAGTGTAGCCGCTGTGGAAGTCTGAGATGCGCATGCCGCCGTTGAGAGCGATATAGCGATTCAACTGGAGATGATCGGAGAAGTGGAATTCCACGAGTCCGGCGTTGGCCGTTGAATTGGTGTTGGGGACAGAGTTCGCGGAGTAGCTTTGGTCATTGACGATGAGGCCGAATAGATCGTTCTCGGCCTGGTAGAACGAATAGATTCCTCCCGCGAAGCTGTTGGAGCCAACGTCGGCGTGGGCATCGGCTTGGAGACCGGCGTAGTTCGAGGTCTGATGCCATTCGGTAGCGACGGGGAAATCGGATGCACGCGAATCGTAGTTGGACTGGTTGAAGTGATAGAAGGGCGCGACTTCAAAGAGCGCCTTGGGCGAGAGGGTGTGCACCCAGTTGGCGATGACGAAGGAGTCGCGCTCGGACTGGCCGTCACGTAGGCCGTAGGAATTGTAATACTGGCTCGACTGTTCCCAGTCGTTGAGGTCGGGATCGAAGGGGATCTGAAAAAAGTCCTGGCGATATTGCGCGTCGAGGCGGAGCTGGTCCTTGGCAGTCTGATTGCGCAGGAGTGAGATGAAGGCGCTCTGGGAATTGGTGGCATCGTGATCGATGGCCGAGATCGGTGTGGCGAGACCGTAATTCGCGCGCGATCCGGTGAGACTCGCATACCACGCAGTGCGCGCGGTGTGATCCCCCAGCGAGAGCTGAGCTTCGGCCGCATAGAGATTGCCGGCGGTGAGGAGAAGCTCGGCCTCGCGGTCGCGCTCAAATCCATTGCGAGGCAGGACGTTGAAGACGCCGTAGGTGCGATCGCCGATATCTGCGGCGTAGCTGCCGCGCTGGGTTTCGAGTTGATCGATGTCCTTGGGGTCGATCTGCGGGCCGACGTTGGATGCGATCCTGGTGTTGGGGATAGAGACACCGTCGATGAGCCAACTGGTTTGGTGGCCGCCGCGCATGTGCAGCATGTCATGCGTCATGTACGCGCCGGGTACGTAGTCGGTGATCATCTCCATGCCGTTTGTGCGGCCAGCTCCGGGGGTTTGGTCAATTTCGGCGCGAGTGATGAGAGTGGTGGGGGTCACCGAGTCTGTGGAGGCATCGGATGCGGTGGATCCATTGACGACGACTGTCTGTGTGGCTGTTTCGAGAGATAGCGGGATGTGAAGTACGGGGTTGGTGCCGGAGGCGACGGTGAGCGACTGGGATGACGTTGCGAAACCGGGAGCAGAGACGCTCAGCCGATAGACGCCGATGGGCGCTTGAGAGATTTCGAATTCGCCGTTCGATCCTGTTGTTGCGTGCAGGACGAAGGCGGAATCGGCGGCTTGCATGGTGATTTGCGCACCAGCAATCGGGCGGTGCTGTTGATCGTGAACGACACCGTGGATTGTAGCGAAGACCGTGGCACGAGCCGGTAGGAATGAAGCCAGCAAAAAAAGAATGAACATCAGAAATGAGCGGCGCATTGGGAAAGACCTCCGTTGCTGTGCGGCGCATAAGCCTGCCCGCATCGCAGTGCGTGCTGCAACGCGATCGAACAGGAAGGTGGCTTGGACAGACTCGTTGAGGCGCAAGCGGATGGTTTGCGGATCGCCTGTTGCGCGAAATGGAGACCGAATCTTCAGTCAGGGAACGAACTGAAGGCGTCGCGACTGCGTCAACGCAAGCCGACTCTCAACGAGTTTTCAGGCTAATGAATTCTTCAAGCGGGGATCAGGGACGGAGGGCCGCGTCCAGTGTGGGTGCGGAATTTGCCGGCGCGGCTGGAGGTTTGCGGAACCGCGAGGGAGTGCGGCACTATCAGATAAGCAATCGAAGCCGCAAAGTGACCGGCTAGCGCGTGAATCGACGAGAAGGTGGCTGCGGGATTGTTGGGGTACAACGGACACCGCGACGGAGCGGACAGAAGAGGTGTCGAGCCGGAAGAGGCGCGAACCATTCGTGCGACGGCTTCTTCGCTCATTGCGCAGTGATGCGCGCCTTGACGGCGGCAGCAGGCAGGCAAGCGCGCATCGTCACTCGCTCCGAAGCTGGCCGGTAACGGGCCAATCCCGAAGAAGAGCACGAGGAAGATGGAAAGCACGCGCCGCATCTGCACATGATGGTACATGAAGGTTGCGGCGACGATCGATTAATAAGTCGGGACCGACCCGTCAGGTATCATCGAAGCATTGCAAATCCTGACTTGTTTTTAGAAGGGTTCGATGGGACAAAGGGAGATCGCTCGCGCAGTGCAGAAGGATGATTCTGCCCATACCACGCGCATCGGCAAACCATTGCGTGTAGCCTTGTTTGGCTTCGGAACGGTAGGAAGTTCTGTTGCGCGAATTCTGGTGGAATCGCGGCCTGAGGGGCTGGAGCTGACGCATGTCTTCAACCGGGGCGTGGCGCGGAAAAAAGTGGACTGGGCCTCGAAGAACGTGGTGTGGAGCGAGGACGCGGGCGGAGTGCTCAGTTCGGATGTGGACGTCGTGGTGGAGTTGGCTGGTGGACTGGAACCGGCTGGAAGTTGGGTTCGCAGAGCACTCGAGTCCGGCAAGAGCGTTGTCACGGCGAACAAAAAGCTGATTGCGTTTCACGGGGTGGAGCTGGAGCGGCTTGCCGCGGCCAAGGGCGGGCACCTAAAGTATGGCGCGGCGGTGGCTGGGGGGATTCCCGTGATTCCTGGCCTCGAACAGGGACTCGCGGGCGATCGTATCGAACGCATGCAAGGCATTCTCAATGGGACGTGCAATTTCATCCTGAGCAGGATGGAGGCGGGCGCGGAGTATGCGACGGTGCTGGCGGCGGCACAGGCCAAAGGCTATGCGGAGGCCGATCCCACGGAGGATGTGGGCGGGTTCGATGCGCGTGCGAAGCTGGCTATTCTGATGCGGCTGGCGCTGCGGGTGGTGGTTGATCCGGAGGAGATTATTCCGCAGTCGATCACTTCTGTGACGGCTGTGGACTTTAGCTATGCGCGCGATCTGGGCTGCACGATTCGGCAGGTTGCGCGGGCCGAGGAGCGGGAAGGCAATGTGGCCGCAACGGTGGGGCCGATGCTGGTGGATCTGCGCTCGCCCCTGGCGTGGTCGCGCAATACAGAGAACATGGTGATTTTGACCGGCAAGTATGGCGGGGATGTTGTTTTCTCGGGCCATGGCGCGGGTGGGCACCCTACAGCGGTGGCGGTTGTCAGCGACCTGATTGCGCTGGCGCACGGCTCTCGGCGTGTTGAAGTACCCTCTGTTCCCGCGAAGATAGGAGCGGAATTTGAAGTGCCGCATTACATTCGCTTCCTTGTGGTGGATCGGCCCGGGATTGTGGCGGAGATTACCGGAACGCTAGCCCGAGAGCGGATTAACATTCGGGCGATCGTACAGAAGGCTGGGTATCCGGCGCATGCGTTGCCGTTCGTGGTGACCGTGGAGCCGTGCAAGTCCTCGACGTTGAAGAGAGCCCTGACCAGCATCGGCAAGATGGATTGTCTGCTTGAAGAGCCGCTGAACTTGCAGATGCTTGAATAAAGCAGGGACTAAGGGAACAGGGAACAGGGAACAGAACAATTCTCATGGGGGTCGGCGGGTGATTGATAGCGTCTATCGATGTGAAATTTGTGGCTTGGAAAGCGAATATCCGAGAGGATGGATTGTGATCCATTGCAGCGACGCGCAGTTGACGGTTTTCAAATGGACGAAAGAGGCGGCGGAGGCTCCCCACGCGCGCCACTACTGTGGTGAAGGTCATGCCCAGGTCTACATCAGCAGATGGTTTGAATCTTACTGCGCATGAGGATGCGCATCAGGATCCGCGTTTCGCGGAGGCAGGTCCAGTGGATTCGCGCACAACCAACTCCGGGGCTACGACGATTTCCGCGGGATACTCTTTATCCCGGTTGGCGATGCGATAGAGAAGCACCTCAGCGCCCCGCTTCCCCATTTCGAACAACGGTTGACGGACCGTCGTAAGAGAAGGCGTGGAATAGGCGGCGGAGAGAATGTCGTCGAATCCAACCACGGAGACATCGTTTGGAACAGAGAGTCCCGCATCACGCAGGGCGCGGATGGCCCCGATGGCTGCGATGTCGTTAAAGCAGAAGATGGCGGTGAAGTCCCGGGATTTTTCGAGCAGCGCCTGCATTGGCTTGTAGCCGATCTCCGGGGCCATGGGGTGATAGCCGGTCTTCATGGACCAGCCCGCGGCGTCGATGCGGATGACATGAGCGGGGTCGATGCGGAGGCCCATCTCGCGTGCGACGACCTGGATGCTTTCCCAACGGAATTCGGAATCCGGAATGGCGCGCGGGCCGCGCATGAAAGCAATGTCGCGATGTCCCAGTTCGTAAAGATGGACCAGAGCCTGCTCGACGGCCTTCTGATGATCGAGGACAATATTGGTTACGTTTTGAAGTGCTATGTGCGCTGAGATGGCTACGACGGGCACGGGCACGTCGATTTGGTCGGCGTGCGTATTCAGCAGCAGAAAGCCGTCAACCGCGCGTTCCACCAGCATGCGCGGATACTGCTCGATGAGCTCGCGTTTCCAATCATGGCAGGCGGTGAAGAAGAAGTAGTGAGCGTGAGAAAGTTCCTCAACTACGCCGCTCATGACGCGGGTGAAGTAGCCTTCGCTCAGGTCGGGGGCAAGAACTCCGACACTCATGGAGCGGCTTTGCCGAAGCGAACGGGCAAAATAATTGGGCCGGTAATTGAGGCGCTCGGCCGCTTCAACGACGCGGGTGCGGGTCTCCTGGGGGATGGACTTTGCCGATGGGGAATTGTTCAGGACCAAGGAGACGGTGGTCTGCGAGAGTTCGAGATGCTCGGCCAGCATTCTCAGATTGACGTGCCCTGGCGGCGTCGAAATCCTGCCCTTTGCCATGTTGGAGTTGTAACACGTTTTTAAGAAAGCGGGAACTGACTGGGGAAGGCAAATAATTCGATTTGCCACGGGGGATCGGGGCAGAGCGGCCAGAGTGAGGATGGCTGGAAAACCGCTCCGGACTCCGGTCCAATTTATTGGGCGCGAATTTGATTCACGCCCGGTGCGAGCGGCCACGTCCGGCCGCGATAGACGAAGCTTCCGGCAAGCTTGCCGGACAGGGTGATGGTCGCGTCCAAAGTCGATCCGTTGCGTTTGTATTCGATGTCGATCGGGCCTTCGGGATGAGGGAAGGTCGCCGTGAGCGAATTTAGATTGCCTAGATGCGGAGCGATGCGCACCGAGGCGAATCCGGAACTCGCGGGTTCAACGCCTGCGACGAGCGTCAGCATGTCGTAGATGGGATGTGCAGACCATGCGTGCGAGTCGGAGCGCGTGTCGCCCGGAACTTCAGGCCAGGTGGAGAAATGCAATGGCAGAAGCTTGCGCCAGGGATCGAGGGATTCGAGATACTCGTCGGCCAGCCCAGCATGGTCTAAAGCGCGCGCCAGGTAAAAGCGGAAGTAGTAGGAGGCGCGCATCACGCCGTCTGGTGTGGTTCCCGGCTCGATGGCGAGAATTTTGCGCAGCACTTCGTGCTGTTCTTGTTTTGGAATGACATCATAGAGGACCGACAGAATGTTGGCCTGCTGGCTGAAGATTTTGCGATCTGGATTGTCGGCGATGAGGCCGCGGTCAGGGCTCCAGCAGTTGTCATAGATGGCGGAACGGACGTGCGCGGCGCGGGCGTGGTAGCGGTCCGCGAGGACTGGATCGCCGAGATCCCGCTCAAGGCCGCTGGCGTCGTCGAGTGCTCCCAAATATTCGAGCGTGGTCATGCACGATTCGCCGTGTGCGTCGTAGGTTGGTGTTTCCTGCTTTTCCTGGACCCAGTCGATGAAACTCCACCAGGGCAGCTTGTCGAGCAGACCGTCCGGCTGTTCGTGGGTTGCGAACCAGGCTAAGACGGCGCGGGTACCGGGGAGTGCGGTGCGGACTGGTTCGGGATCGGGGCGGTAGAGCCAGTAGTCGTGAAGCATGCCGATCCAGAGCAGGGAAAACGTGGGGATGGTCTGAGGCAGGGAACTGGGATAGCGGCTGCGAGTCAGTCCATCGGGAAAGCGGGAGGCATCGAATGCTGCGAGGGCTTGGCGAGCGAGGCGGTCGTCGTCCGCAACAGAGTAGGAGATGAGCGCCTGAATGCGTGTGTCGCCGATGTATTGGAGCTGCTCGTAATAGGGCGTGTCCATGTAGGTTTCATGGGCATCGAGGCGGGCGGTGCGCCAACTGATCTCCCAAATTTTGTCGAGGTCGGCGTCGCCGGATTTGAAGGTGGCGCGTTCTTCGAAAGGATAGGCCGTGAAGTGTGCGGTGAGGGAGTCGAGGGTAAGCGGATCGGCGGCGGTGACGATGTCGATGTCGAGATAGCGCCAGGTGCGCCACCAGAGCGGCTCGAAGGTGCGATGCGCGCCGCCGTCGGGAAGGAAGCTGTCAGTCAGGCCAAGAGCATCTCGGTCCGCGACTTCGTCGCGATCCCCTTTTTGCTTGTTCTTGTCGTAGAGAGCTTCAGAGTAAGTGAGGACGATGTGCGCGCCTTTGCCGCCCGAGACGGTGAGCTGCGGATAGGCGGTGGTGAGTGTCTTTCGGTCGAGAAGGATGTGGACGTGGACACCGGGAGGAAGAGTCGCCGGTGCTTCCGGAAATTTCGCAAGACCCGGCTGCTCTGCGCCAATCATGTCGAGCCTGACAATTTCGCCGGCAAGTGTCGGCGCATATTCCATGTGCGGAAGCGTGTCCGGGATAAGGCCCCAGGGATTGTCGCCTGTGACTTCGGCGGAGTGGGCCTTGTTCACGCCGGGAAAGATGCTATCGCGCATGGGAGACGCGGCGGGTACCCAAGATGAGGTGTTGGCAGTCGGAGAATTCCAGTTCCAGTCGTAGCGGGCTGCGTCGATTTCTTCGCCGGGGCCGGCAGCCATGTAGGTCTGCAGCGTGACGGAGCGTCGGTCGAGCGGGCGGTGGCCGCGCTCCTCTTCGACGAGCCAACCGTCGGGAGTGCTGATTGAAGTCGCGCCGGCCGCTTCGCTTTCGAGGAGGAAAGCGGTGCGGTCGCTCATTTGGGCGATGGGCGCGAAGATGCCGAAGTTCCAGACGGTCGCTGCGATGAGGTTTTGGCCTGTCTGGAGATAAGGCGCAAGGTCGAAGAGTTCATAGCGCCAGTGCGTGAGGTCGCCGCGGGCCGGGCCGTCGCCAACACGGTGGCCATTAACGAAAAGGATGAAGCGGTTGTCGGCGCTGACGCGGACGCGATAGTTGGCGGGGGCCGAGGTTAAAGTCAAAGCGCGGCGGAAGTGGAGAACGATGGGCTCGCGCAGGGGCGCCGTGGGATGGGTGATCCAGGAAGCGGTCCAGTTCCGTTGCGGTGGGTCGGGCTGGATGGGGGATTGCGCTTGCAAGGCGAAGCTGCTGAGAGCGAGGGCGAAGAGGGCGAAGAATTGGCGCAAGGGATCGGGCCTTCCGTTGAACAGACACCAGATTAGAACAGCTGTGAGAGGCTAGTGTCCCGGATTTGGTGACGCATCGGTTTCCGAATTGCCGGCCAGACGTCCAGGTTGCAGGGACGTTGGTAAGGCATCGCACAGAGACAGAGCGAGAAGAGGGTACGCGGTGCTGCTGTAGTCATTATGGTGTGACCGGCTCGATGCGCTAGTCGTGGGTTAGGCTGAGNNTCGCCAACCGCGAAGAGTCGATCCGGAAGTTGATCAGGAAGCTTGGCCCTACCGACCAGTTGCGGGCCTGCTACGAAGCCGGCCCGACAGGGTTTGTACTCTACTGGCAACTGACGCAACTGGGAGTGGAGTGCGCAGTCATAGCACCGACGCTGGTTCCGAAGAAGGCTGGGGACCGCGTGAAGACGGACCGGCGGGACGCATTGAAGCTGGCACGCAGTCATCGCTCGGGCGATCTGACTGCGGTCTGGGTTCCGGACGAGGNNAGGCGGCCAAGCAGGATCAGCTACGAGCGCGGCACCGGCTAACCAAGTTTCTGCTCCGCACAGGCCAGCGTCCTCCACTGGGGCTGAAGGCCTGGACGGAAAAATACGTCGAGTGGATCCAGCAGGTCCACTACACACATCCTGCGCGGGA
>PLKY01000179.1 GCA_003140785.1 Acidobacteriaceae bacterium
AGCATCGTCATCAGCTACCAGGGAGACGGCGATCTGGCGGCGATCGGCTCGGCGGAGATTCTGCATGCGGCCAATCGCGGCGAAAACATTACCGTGATCTTCGTCAACAACGCGGTCTACAGCATGACCGGCGGCCAGGTTGCACCCACAACACTGATTGGTCAGAAAAGTACAACCACCCCGAACGGCCGCAGTGCGATCAATGAAGGCTATCCGCTGCGCGTGAGCGAGCTGCTCGCCACGCTTGAAGCGCCGGTCTACATCGAGCGCGTGGGCCTCGGCGACAACAAGCAGATTGCCGGAGCTGCTCGCGCGATCCAGCGTGCTGTCGAGAACCAGGTGCGCGGCCTCGGCTTCTCGCTGATTGAAGTGCTCTCGCCTTGCCCGACGATCTGGAAGATGTCGCCGGTCGATGCGCAGCACTGGGTTAGCGATGTGATGGAGAAGACCTACCCGCTCGGCGTCTTCTGCGATCGCACCAAAGAAGCGCAACCGCGCCCACCTGTGCCGCCGCCCCCCCCGCCGCTTGAGTCGATTCCGCAGATCCTCGGCCTTGACCATGACGCTTCGTCGGAAATGAACTCTGTCGCAAACGGTTCGATCGCAAATGTCGATCTCCACGTACGCGTTGCGGGGTTTGGTGGACAGGGCGTGCTCCTGCTTGGGGAAGTGCTGGCCGAAGCGGGACTCGATGCAGGTTTAGAAGTTTCGTGGCTGCCCTCTTACGGGCCGGAAATGCGCTCAGGAACCTCGAACTGCCACGTGCGCATTGCACGCGATCCCATCGACTCTCCGCTCGTCACTGCGCCCAACGTGCTGGTTGCAATGAATGAGCCATCGCTCAAGAAATTTGACGTGCAGGTTCAATCGGACGGATGGGTCATCTACAACGGCGATTCGTTTCCGGAGGAGTTTGCGCGCGCCGATGTGCATGTTTTGGCGCTTCCATTCACTCGCATTGCCGATGAACTTGGCGATCCGCGCGCGGCCAACATGATCATGCTTGGTGCGCTGCTCGAAATTAGCGATGTGTTACCTCCGGCCAGCATTGACACTGCATTGCGCAGCTTGGTGAAAAATCCCCGATGGGTCGAGCTCGACCAACGCGCGCTTACGCGGGGAAGGGGACTCTACCGGGATTCGATTCGAGAAGCGGTCGGCGCAGGTCGTTAGCCGACGCTCTTCGCCTCGTCCACACTGTCCACGATGTGGCCCATCTTTTCGTGCTTGGTGCGGAGGTAGCGCTCGAAGCTTTCCTGGGGCTCCACTTCCGCGGAGACGCGCTCGACGACGGCGATGCCCGCCGACTCCAGTGCAGCGACTTTCTCCGGATTGTTCGTGATCAGGCGGACCTGCTTTACGCCGAGTTGCTTCAGCACTTCGGCGGGCAACTCGTACTCGCGACAGTCTGCTGCATAGCCGAGCTCGACATTCGCTTCCACGGTATCGAGGCCGTGATCCTGCAACTCATAGGCTTTCAGTTTGGCCATCAGGCCAATGCCGCGACCTTCCTGCTGTTCATACAGCAGAATGCCCGCGCCCTCTTCTGAAATCTTGCTCAACGCCAGTTCAAGCTGCAACCGGCAGTCGCAGCGCAGCGATCCAAACACGTCGCCCGTCAGGCACTGCGAGTGAATACGAACTATCGGAGGCGCGCCATGAATGTCGCCCATCACCAGCGCGACAAGCCCCTCGGTATTCTTGCCCGACCGTTCGCCGTGTTCACAGCACGGGCGCGGCGCTGGCAGCACGCCCTCAAAGCCCATGATGCGGAATTCTCCCCAGCGCGTGGGAAACTCCGCTTCGGCGACCTTCTTTACGCTTTCAAATGCCATGTCTCTATTTTACTTTGTGTGGAATTGGGCTCGAAGGCGCGAGTCAAAGGTAGCGGAACTGCGGTCACCATCCCGTCCCAAGCGCGTTGAGGATTAGATGCCCCAGTCGGCAACACGATAGAGTGGTGAGGTGACCGACAGGCTGATTCTGATCACGCTGGTGGTGAAGCTGGGTGTTGTAGCCTCGGTTGCCAGCGTGCTCGCGCGCGGCAGTACCTTTCGGTGTCTGTTCTTTGCGGAAAATCGGCGGCCTCGTCAAACGCTCGCTCTTCTGGCGTTCTTTCTTGTGCCTCTCACCATCGGCGTGTGGATCCGCACCGCGGTTCCGAATTTCCTTGCCGCAGACATATCCTTTGAAACCATCATTTTGCTAGGGCTTTTCCTTGGTCCGGCCTGGGCAGTGCTTGGCGGCGTTGTTTTGTCCGTACCCGCCCTCCATCACGGGGAATACCTGGCCTTGCCGTTCAACGCCGCACTGGGGTTCCTTGCCGGGTTTCTCGGCCAGATTGTCGAGACTGAAGAGATCTGGTCTTTCACGCCGTTCATCGACCTCAGCCTCTACCGCTGGGTGCGGAGAATTCTGCGCAAGCCGCGCATCGATCGCCAGTTCCTGATGCTCTTTCTGATTGTCGCGGCCGAGGCTTGTCGCGACTGGCTGGCCCATGAGTTTCCTCGCCGTCTGTTTGGGTTGCTCGCCTCCGTGCCGTGGCTCCAGGTCCTCGTGTGGTTCACCGCGCCCATCACCGTGGGCATCGCCATCAAGGTGTGGAATGCGCTCCGGTTGGAAATCAAATTCGAAGAGCAAAAACGATTACTGCTTGAAGCGCGGCTCGACGCACTGCAACGCCAAATTAATCCGCACTTTCTCTTCAACACGCTCAACTCCATCGCTTCACTCGTGCGCGTCAAGCCGGAGCTGGCCCGCGAGATGACGGTGAAACTGGCCAACATTCTGCGCGCGCTGTTGAAAGACCACGACACCTATGTTCCCTTCAGCGACGAGCTGCACTTTACCGACGATTACCTCGACATCGAAGTGGTGCGCTTTGGCGCCGACAAACTCCGTGTCGAAAAAGAGATCGATCCGCGCACACTGGAAGTGATGGTGCCGAGCATCCTGCTCCAGCCGCTGATTGAAAACAGCATCAAGCATGGCTTGGAGCCGCGCATCAACGGCGGAACCGTCACGCTACGCAGCAAACTTGAAGGCGATCGGGTTCGGATTGAAGTGGCCGACGATGGCGTCGGCATTGGCAACCGGCCGGAATCGGCGTTGCGCCGCACGGGAAACGGCATCGGCATCAAGAATGTGCAGGAACGGCTTGAGGTTCTTTACGGCAACCAGGCGCGGTTCAGCGTGGTCAGCAATCCCGGCCGCGGCACGCTGGTATCGATCGAGATTCCGGCCAGCATTCCTGGGGCGACGTGAGCTATTGGTGTTTCGCAGCTAGTGCTTCCCCGTCAGCGCCAGCACGGCGTAGCCTGTAGCCGCGTCACTCATGAACTGGCCTACATTGGATTGGGGATCGCGATTCTTGTTGAGCGACCAGGCAGGCCATGCGCCGGTCGTCTTGTCCTGGTTGGCAAGCAGCCATTCATAGCCGCGCCGCACATACGCATTCGTAATGTGGTTCTCTTCGAGAGCCAGGACTACGATGCCCGTGGCGTATCCATCGGATCGCGTTTCGAGCGGAGTCTTGTCGCGCCGCTGCCAGGTGCCCAGGTCGGTTAGGCTCCAGCCGCCGTCTTCCCGCTGGCGGCCGTCGATTTCGGCGATGAGAGACTTACGCTCGGCCGGGCCGAGCAGGCCGGAGAATTGCGCGGAGGCCCACAGGACCACGATTTTGTTGAGCAGCGGTTGCTGGTCGTAGTGGCCGCGCAGGTACACGCGCAGTGCCGCAAGATTGCCGATGATCTGCGGATCATTACGGTAATTGTCCGGAGCATTCGCGACCACCTCGGCGAACATTGCAGCCCAGTAGAATTCCGACTCCTTCGACTCCCATGGAGTGTAGTCGAAGTTCTGCCAGACCCACGCGCCGGCCGCGGGACCAGTCTTCGATTGCAGCGCCCAGGCGTTGTCGAATGCCACACGCGTCACATCGCGCAGGTGCCTGCGCGGAGCGTCATAACCGGTCAGGATCACGGCATTCAGCACGGCCTCGGCATTGCGCGACTCAACTTCCTTCCCGGCGCCATAGACCGCATCGCTGTAAAACGGCAGCACCTCTTTCCAAATCCGAACGCGCTTCTCGACGCTCGCCACCATCGCGGTTTCCGCGGCAGTGGGGTCTTCGCCGATCTCGGTGTGCAGCACCGGCCGCGCGAGCGCAAACGGCGCCTGCGTGTGGCAGGAGATGCAGAAGGTCCCGTGATCTTTTTGCGCGCGATCCCAGCTTTGCCACCACACCTCGCGGCTGTCGAGATATCGCGCGGCAGCCTGACGATCCCAATCCGTCGCGACCGCGGGCGTCGGTTTGTCGGCAGCCCGTGCAGGCATGACAGCAGAAACCGCCAACAGGCATGCTGCGGCAAGAAAAGTGGCGAGGGGCACAGTAGTCAACGTCGGCTTGATCGACATGCGCAAAGACCTCCACGAACGGCGCGGGCTTGGATTCTAACGGCGGGGAACCGAAGACTCTCCCTCAAAAGGATATCTCTGCTCACTCTACGACCGCGGGTTTTTCTGCGCGCCACAATCTTTCCCGCGTTCACAATCCCTAGTTTTGTTCCCGCACAGTTAACACCCCGCGTTGGGGGTTCAACAGGCGCGCGCGGTATCCTAACGAAATGGTGCGCTTCACTGTGCTGGCGTCTGGTTCAAAGGGCAACTGCACAGTAGTGTCGGGCGGACGCACTCGCATTTTGGTGGACGCAGGGTTGAGCTGCCGCGAGCTTTTCTGCCGCATGAAGCTGGCTGGCGAAGACCCGGCCACACTGGACGCGATCCTCATCACCCACGAGCATCAGGACCACGTCAACGGTCTCGCCGTCACAGCGCGCAAGCTTGGCATACCGGTCTACTTCACTGAAGGCACGCACCGGGCATGGATGCGCTGGCTGACGCCGCGGCGGCAAATGACCTATGCCCAGTGGCTCGAACAATGTCGCAAGCAGGCTGCGGCCAGGCAGGCCGAGAGCGAGCCTAATGAAGGAGAGCCGGACGAGGCCGATGTTGTGGCAGAAGATCCGTCGGCAAAAGATCCAGCGATAGAAATGGAAGTCGAGTCGATCGTGGCAGATTCCGAAACTACTGCTGCCATTCCGCAAAAAGATCCAACATGGCTTCCTTCGGTCGAATACTTTCAGGCTGGCCAGCCCTTGCAGATCGGCGATATCGCTGTGAGCCCGTTCACCATTCCCCACGATGCGGTCGATCCGGTGGGATTCGTCTTCCAGACCGAAGGCGTCCGAATGGCTGTTGCCACCGATCTTGGCTACGTCACGCCCAACGTCAAGGTCCAACTTAAGCAGCTGGATTTATTGCTACTGGAATCGAATCACGACCTCGAAATGCTTCGCGACGGGCCGTATCCTTGGTCCGTCAAGCAAAGGGTGCTGTCGCGAGTGGGTCATCTCTCGAACGAGGCGGCTGCCCAGTTTCTTGAGGAGGAGTATGACGGCCAAGCCACCTTCGTGATTCTCGGGCATCTCTCTGAAAGCAATAATCTTCCGGAGTTGGCACGGGTTACGGCCGAACGCGCTCTGAATGGTCGCGCCAGCCTGCTGGCCAACCGGCTGTTGCTTGCTGAGCAACATGCACCGCTCTTACCTGTTTGTTTTTAGGCGACTTCGGCTACAATAGGGACACCGGTGAAAATCGCTCTGGAATCAGGAGAGTCGGCAATCGAATTGCCGGAGCGGTTCCCAAATTGGGGTGTAAATTGGAGCGCCACCAGCATCAATTTCCCCTGGTGCAGCATCCAAGGAACACGCACAGTCCTTTGCTATCTAAGGTGCGCTTGATCACAGAAGTTGCACTAATAATCAAGCAAAGTGAGTCTAACAACATGGCAAGAAATCGATGCAACGACCCAGTTGTGGGCGCTATTTTGGCAAGCTGGCGATATGACATTTCCGGGATTTCTCCGGAGATGCGCAGGGATTACGAACACCATCTTGCGGAGTGCAGCCGTTGTAGCGCACGGCAAAAATTCCATCGCAGCCTGGATGTTTCGCTCTCAGTGCTGACCGCCCTGTCGGTGTTCTTCTCGGTTTTTGCGCTGGCCGTCCTGATGCACATCAAGCCGCTGGAACATGTGGCGTTCAATATTCTCGGCCTTGACACGTTTGACGTGTACCACATGCTTGTGTCCGCGGCCATTGCGGGTGTTTGTTTCTCGGTGATCGCCTTCGCCCTGGTCATGATGGCAACCCCGGCGCCGACTTATCTCAGCGGCATCGCGACGGAGCGTGCGAGGCTCCTCGAAGAGCGCTTGCCTGACGCTCTGAAATCTCTGCGCCTGCGGTAGACGCGAGTTTCGTTCTACGCGAAAAGGCCTCCAAATGGGAGGCCTCTTCTGTTGTCGGCGTAATCATTCCGGGTCTTTGCGGGAAACTATCTTGCGATCGGCACTCGCAGATCGCCGCCAGTCATCTCCTTGGGCAGGCCCTCGGCGAGAATGGCGAGCAGAGTGGGTGAGATGTCGCGCAGCGATCCATCCGTGCGCAGGCGGTAATGGCTCGCATCTTCGCTGACGTAGATCATCGGGACCGGGTTGGTGGTGTGCGCCGTGTGCGGACCGCCAGTGATCGGATCGACCATCAGCTCCGCATTGCCGTGATCGGCGGTAATGAGCCAGTTCCCGTTTTTCTCCTTGATGGCTTTGTAGATGCGGTCGAGCTGCGCGTCCACGGCTTCGCAGGCCTTGATGGTCGGCTCGAGTTTGCCCGAGTGGCCCACCATGTCGGCGTTGGCAAAGTTGGCGACGACCAGATCGAATGCCGTGTCGTTGATGGCCTTCACGATGGTGTCGCCAATGGCTTCAGCCTTCATCTCCGGCGCAAGATCGTAGGTGGCCACCTTGAGCGATGGGATCATGGTGCGCTCTTCGCCGGGGAACGGCGTTTCAATGCCGCCGTTGAAAAAGTACGTGACATGGGCAAACTT
>PLKY01000343.1:0-6726 GCA_003140785.1 Acidobacteriaceae bacterium
ACGCCTTTCATAAGTTGCTTCTCAATTTCACATGGTGGGTAAATCGCAAGGATTCCGAAGGCAATAACGTCTTTCAGGGCGGCTTTCTGGGCTTGGATAACATCGGGCTGTTCAACCGCAGCGCTCCGTTGCCGGGCGGGCAGTATATCGAGCAGGCCGACGGCACGGGCTGGATGGCGATGTACAGCCTGAACCTGCTGGCCATCGCCCTGGAACTGGCGCGTGAGGATTCGGCCTACGAAGATGTTGCCAGCAAGTTCTGGGAGCATTTTCTTTTCATCGCCAACGCCATCAATCACCTGGGTGACGAGCGCACGGGAATGTGGGATGAGGAGGACGGCTTCTTCTACGACGTGCTGCATCTGCCAGACGGGCGGCACACGCCTTTGAAGGTGCGCTCCATGGTGGGGCTCATCGCGTTGTTCGCCGTGGAAACGCTGGAGCCGCGGCTGCTCGCGCGCTTTCCAGGTTTCAAACGGCGCATGCAGTGGTTCATCGAAAACCGCAGCGACCTGACCCACAATGTGGCCTCGATGGTGAGTCCGGGCAAGGGCGAGCGGAGGCTGCTCTCCATCGTCAACCCGACGCAGCTCAAGCGGATTCTCATCCGGATGCTGGACGAAGAGGAGTTCCTGTCGCCATTCGGTATCCGGAGCGTCTCCCGCGCCCACAAAGACCATCCCTGCGTGCTGCGGAGCGATGGCAACGAGTATCGTGTGAACTACGAGCCCGGCGAATCCTTGACCGACCTTTTCGGCGGGAACTCCAACTGGCGCGGACCGGTTTGGTTCCCGGTGAACTACCTGATCATCGAAGCGCTGCAGAAGTTCCATCACTATTTGGGCGACGAGTACAAAGTCGAATGCCCCACCGGCTCGGGCCAGATGATGACGCTTTGGGAAGTAGCGGCCGAGATCTCTCGTCGTCTGTCGCGCCTGTTCCTGAAGGACGAGAACGGCCGTCGGCCGGTGCACGGCGACAGCGAGCCCTTCCACAGCGACCCCGGTTGGAACGACCTGATCCTGTTTTACGAGTACTTCCACGGGGACACTGGGGCGGGGCTGGGAGCGAGTCACCAGACTGGCTGGACGGGGCTGGTGGCGAAGTTGCTGCAGCAGAGCGGCGAGTAGTCCGTAGCACGGGCATTCTTGCCTGTGTTGCTTTTTTGAGTTCGTTTAGCGAAGGCCGGGCAAAACCAACACAGGGAATGCCTGTGCCACCTACCAGTCCAGTTGCGCCGGGAAATACTCTGCGACCAGGTCTTCGTAGTACGGCCGCAGCTCTTTCAGGCTGGGACGCTCGGCGCTCTTGGAGTAGAGATCGTAAGGATTGAACTTCCGAGCCCACTCGAACATTCGCTCGTCGTGCTCGTTCATCAAGTTACGGTAGGCGCCGTGTTTGTGCGCCGGGTAAAATGAGTGATAGCGCAACATATACTGCGCGGGCTCGGGAAGGTAGTTCCGGGTGACGTGATAGATGTACTCGTCGTGGCCCCACGACAGATAGACCTTATCCAGGCCGCACCGGGGTTCGTAGATTCCGTTAGGCGTCTGATACTCGGCCACCTGGCCGTCGGGATTCGCGTCAAAATACTCCGGGAATACAATCTGGTCGGACCAGGCGCAGCCCACTGGAAATGTGTCCCCGACCACCGCCCACTGCGGCTCTCCATAGAGACACAACACTTTGCCCAGGTCGTGAACGAAACCCGCCAACACGAACCAGCGTGGATGGCCATCGCGTCGGATCGCTTCCGAGGTCTGCAGCAGATGCTCGATCTGCGTCAGGTCCGTATCGGGATCGCTGTCGTCCACCATCGTATTGAGAAACTCCGCCGCCTCCCAGATGGTCTTCATGCCCTTGTTCAGGCCGAAGTACTCCCGCTCTTTGCCCAGCACGAAATCCACTGTCTGATTCTCGTGGTTGAGGCGATAGAACTCGGCCACGCCCGGCTGAGCCTTGGCGTCGTAGATCCGAAACTGGTCCTGCGACTTGTCTTCGCGATAACGACCTTCGACAAAGTCGTCCCACTGATCGAGCGAGGTGAGCGGGTTTTCTTCGGCAATGGACTTTGGGGTGGGAGTTGTTGCGCTCATGGGGCCTCCTCGGGGAATCGGGTCAACGTGCTTCCGACAGGTGTTTGTATCAAAACACAACCATCGCGGAAAGTGAATCCCGGTGAGCGAACTCCGGAAAAACGAGCGACTCTTAGCCCTGCGGTCGGGGAAAGCGCGCTTCGACGGTGGTGGCGATGCCGCCGCGGGGGCGGAATTCTCCACGGACGACGGCCCAGATGGGGTCGCAGGCCTTGACGATGTCTTCGAGGACCTGGTTGACGATGTTTTCCTGGAAGATGCCGAGGTTGCGGTAGCTGAAGAGGTACTCCTTGAGGGACTTGAGCTCGAGGCAGCGGTGGCGGGGCATGTAGCGGATATTGAGGATGCCGAAATCGGGCAAGCCGGTTTTGGGGCAGACCGAGGTGAGTTCGGGATCGTCGATGGAGACTTCGTAGCCGGGGAACTGGTTCTGCCAGGTTTCGATGACGGGGAATGCGAAGTCGAGTCCGGCTTTGGCGTGGTCGTCGGTGTAGCGGGGTTGCACAGCCATAGGTTCATTGTACGAGCCGCGCGGATGACTGATCGGTGACGCGAGAGCGGATTTTTTGCTCCCTCGGGGTGCGTTCGGGAGTCTTATATACTGGCTCAGGTTAGGTGGATGGCTACAGAAAGAAAGGGATTGGATCGCGGATGGCTCTGGGTGGGCGTCGCGGTCATTCTGGTGGTGGTGTTCTTCTCGGCGCGCTCCCTCACGCGGGAACGATTGCCGATCCGCACCGCGACAGTCGAGCGAGCGCCGCTGACAAGTACGCTTAGCACGAACGGGCGAGTGGAACCAGAGACGAAGTATGTATATCCGAGCCCGATTGCAACGACGGTGAAGGCGGTCTACGTGCAACCCGGTGATCGCGTGCCGAAGGGAAAGCTGCTGGTGGTGCTGGACGACGTGGAGGCACGGGCTCGGCTGGCGAGTGCCGAGAGCGGTGTGAAGAGCGCACAGGCAGCGCTGGAAACAGCCACGCAGAATGGAACGCTGGAGCAGCGGCAGGCGGCAGCAGCGGATTTGGCGCGCGACAGGATCGATCGCGACCAGGCGCAGCGGAACCTGGAGGCGTTAACAAAGCTGAGTTCAACTGGAGCCGCTTCAGCGAGCGAAGTGGCGGCTGCCCGGCAGCAATTGGACACGGCGGAAGCTAATATTCGCGCAGCCGAAGAGAGCGCGCACGGGCACTACTCCGCTGCGGAGGTAGCACGCGCGCAGGCGGCGCTAGCCGATGCGGAAGCAAATGCAGCGGCGGCACGCGATGTGGTGGCGAAGACTTCGTTCCGTGCGCCGATCGCGGGGACGGTCTACTCGGTAGACGCCAGGCCCACGGAATATGCCGAAGCGGGCAAAGTGCTTTTGCAGATGGCTGATTTGGAGCACGAGCATGTGCGTGCGTATTTCGACGAACCGGATATTGGGCGGCTCGCGGTAGGTCAGCAAATTCAGATCAAGTGGGATGCGAAAGCCGGCGAAGTATGGCACGGGCATATTGTGCGCACGCCGATCACGGTGATTACGTATACGACGAGGACCGTCGGAGAAGTCATCATCAGTATTGACGGCGGGGACGGAGACTTGCTGCCGGATACGGATGTGACGGTGACGGTGACAACGGCCAGCGAAGCGGATGCGTTGAGCATTCCACGAGAAGCGCTCTACTCCGAGAATGGAAAGCCCTACGTGTTCAAGGTTGTGAAAGATGGGCTGGTGCGGACCTCGGTGACGACGGGGACGACCAACCTGACCCAGGCTGCCATTCTGGCGGGACTGAGCGCTGGCGACGTGGTGGCGACGGGAACCACTACCGGACAGCCCTTGCAAGTGGGCGTGCCAATCAAGCGGGTCGAGTGAGAAGCGGATTCCAGACAGCCCTTTTTGCAGGCGTGGGAGCGGGCCTGATTGCAGTAGGGGCCATTGCCCTGCATGCGCATGCTGCCGCGGGCTCCTTGGCGGAAGCCCACGCGGCGTTGCAATCGGGCGAGGCGGACAAGGCACTGATACTGCTCAATTCCCTTCCCGCATCGGCGGAAGCACACAACCTGCGATGCCGCGTGCAGCTGATTCTTGACCACCTGGATGCGGCAACGAGCGAATGCCAGCAGGCAGTCAGCATGGATGGAGAGAGTTCCGGCTATCATCTGTGGCTCGGCAGGGTGCTCGGGGAGAGAGCATCGCGCGCATCGTTCATGAGCGCGTTTGGGCTTGCAAAGCAGGTTCGGGCTGAGTTGGAGTCGTCAGTCCGGCTGGATCCGCGCAACGCCGATGCGCTGGCGGATCTGGGGGAGTTTTACAAATCCGCGCCGGGAGTGCTGGGCGGAGGCGAAGACAAAGCTGAGGGCGTGGCAGCGGAGTTGGACAAAGTGGACCAGGCGCGGGCACACCAGTTGCGTGGATGGATTGCCGAGGGACACAAGGACTATGGAACAGCTGAACGCGAACTGAAGGCGGCGATCGGAGTTGATCCGCATCCGGCGTTTTCGTGGATGTCGCTGGCCAGCTTTTATCGAAGGCGGGAGCGCTGGACCGATTTGGATGCTGCGCTCGAAAGCGGAATGAAGTCGGCGCAGCACGATCGAAAGGCAGGGGTCGCGCTGTACAACGGCGCGATGGTGTTGACGAAAGCGAATCGCACTTTGCCGCTGGCGGCCAAGATGCTGAGGGATTATTTGAGCCGCGACTCGAAGACGGAAGAGGCGCCTGCGTTTGTTGCGCACGTGCGGCTGGCGCGGGTGCTCGCGCAGCTCGGCGATAAGGCAGGAGCGGACGAGCAACGGGCGGCTGCGTTGGCGCTGGCACACGATTACAAGCCGGCACTGGAATTGAAATTCTGAACGGAATGCTCTTGAAGTTGGGTCAACATACAATCCGTGCGGTCTTTTTTGCCGGAGTGCTGGGGGCGGTTGCTACGGCTGCGCCCGTGAGCGGGATGGCGCAGGTATCGCTGGCGACGGTTGTGGATCTTGCCGAGCGCAACAGCGCTGCGGTGCGGATTGACGAGGCCGAGGTGCGCAAAGCGCAGGCGGTGCTGGACGAATCGAACGATGTTTATATTCCGAGTTTGTCGATTGGTTCGACGGTAGGTCCACCAACGATCGGATTCCCGACTGGACAGCCTTCGATTGCAAATGCATCGATGCAATCGCTGGTGCTGAGTTTCCCGCAGCGGCAGTACATCCAGGCGGCACGCGCGGGGATTGAAGCGGCGAAGCTCAACCTGAAGGATGCGCGCGAGCAGGTGGCGCTGGATAGTTCGAGCGCTTACATCGAACTCGACACAGTGAACCGCGAATTGGAGACCGCGCGCCGGCAGGAATCCTTTACCGAGCGGCTAGTCCAGGTAGAACAGGAGCGAACAGAGGCGGGTGTCGATGCGCAAAACGAACTTCTGCAAGCTCGGCTGACGGCGGCGCAGATTCAGTTGAAACGAATCCACCTGGAGACGCGCGCGGCCACGCTGGCAAAACAGATTGCGGTGCTAACGGGTTTGCCTGTTGGGTCAATTACTCCGGATCGGGCAAGCATTCCGGAGATTCCGGCAGTGACGGCAGAGAATCCGACTGCGGGTGTAGAGGCTGCACAGGCTTCGGCAACGTCGAAGGCATTGCAGGCGAAGGGCGATGGCCTTGTGGGACGACGGCCGGAGATCTCCTTCGGAGCGCAATACAATCGCGACTCGAATGCTTTGAATAATTACAGCCAGTACTACCGAACCTTCAAGGCCGATAACTTCAGCATCGGATTCGAGATTCAAGTTCCGCTATTTGATCTTGTCCATCGCGCCAAGGCGCGTGAATCCGCAGCGGATGCGCTCCGAGCAAAGATTGAGGCGGAGCAGGCTCAACGGCAGAATGAAATCCAGATTGCAGAGCTGACGGGCAGCTTGCGCGAACTCGATACGCTGGCTGAAATCGCGAGTCTAAAAGAGCAGATTGCCGGCGAGCAGCTGAAAAGTGTGCTGGCGCAGCTTGAGCTTGGGAATGGATCGGGGAGCGGGCCAGGATCCGCGCCGCAGCTCACGCCGAAAGCCGAGCAGTTGGCGCGCATCGATGAGAGTGAAAAGCTCGCGGATGCGCTGGACGCGAGGTTCGAGCTCGAGAAGGCGCGACTCAATCTGTTGCGGGCGCTGGGCCATATGGAAGACTGGCTGCACGAGCTGAGTGGGAAATAGAACCGTAACCCCTTTAGGCACTGTTAAAAGCGGGAAAAATGGTAAGATTGAAGGGATGCCGATGCCACTGAAAACACTATTTCTGAACCCACCCTCTTTCGAGGGTTTTGATGGCGGCGCCGGATCGCGCTGGCCGGCCACGCGCGAGGTTGAATCCTACTGGTACCCGGTATGGCTGACGTATCCCGCCGGTCTGCTGGAGGGCTCGAGACTGCTCGATGCGCCACCGCACCATGTCTCGGCGGAAGAGACGATCAAGATTTGCAAGGAGTACGAGTTCCTTGTTCTCTTCACGTCGACAGTGGGCTGGGAGGGCGATCAGCGTCTAGCCGAGGCAATCAAGGCAGCCAATCCTGCGATGCGAATTGCGTTTGTGGGGCCGCCTGTGACGACGGATCCCGATCGCGCGTTGAACGAGTGCCCGGCGCTGGATTTTATTTGCCGCCGCGAGTTCG
>PLKY01000343.1:6749-8682 GCA_003140785.1 Acidobacteriaceae bacterium
CGTTCTGTTTGTGGCCGCAGACTCTGAGCGGACATGCGTGGCGCAAGCGCTCCACGGACGATGTGGCCGCGGAGCTGGCGTGGGCCAAGAAGAATTTTCCGCACGTGAAGGAATATTTCTTCGACGACGACACCTTCAATATTCAGAAGCAGCGCACCGTAGAGCTTTGCGAGAAGCTGAAGCCGATCGGCGTAACGTGGAGCTGCACATCGCGTGTGACCACGGATCGCGAGACGCTGAAGGCGATGAAAGATGCCGGATGCCGCCTGCTGATCGTTGGTTTCGAATCGGGCGACCCGCAGATCCTGAAGAACATCAAGAAGGGCGCCACAGTGGAGCGCGCGCGCGCCTTTGCCAAGGATTGCCACGACCTGGGCCTGACCATTCACGGCGATTTCATTCTCGGCTTGCCCGGTGAGACAAAGGAATCGATTCAGAACACGATCAAGTTCGCGAAGTCGCTTGACGTGGAAACGATCCAGGTTTCGATTGCCCATGCCTATCCGGGAACGGAGTTCTACGAGTACGCGCGGGAGAATGGATTCATCAAGAATACGACTTCGATGAGCGATGAGGGTGGTCACCAGATGGCGCACATCGAGTACCCAGGCCTGCCCACCGACTACATACTCGAGATGGTGCATCGCTTCTACGATGAGTATTATTTCCGGCCTAAGGCTGCGGCGCGCGTCATTTGGAAAGCCATAGTGAATCGCGATGTTCCGCGGCTTTATGTCGAGGCGAAGTCATTTCTCAAGCTCCGCTCACAACGCAACAAGATGGTGAAGGATGCGCGCCGCCATCAGGCCGATCCTCCGGCTCCGGTCGGCGCGGGCGCGTAGGCAAACTGGAATACGAACGATTGAGGGCGGCGCTCAAATTGAGTCCGCCCTCTTTTTCTTGCATCTGAAATAAAACCGTTTTCAATGGCGCATCAACCTCTCAATCCGCGGCAATACTTGATTCTTGGATTGGTCGCACTCTGCGCACCACTCGGCGACACGTGTCTTTCGCGTGGCATGACGAACCTGCCGGGCATTTCGTTGACGCATCCTGGTTCACTGATTGCCGCAGTGTTCACACCCTGGGTGGCGGCGGGGATTGCCCTTCTGATTGGATTTTTCGCCAGCTATCTCACCGCGCTTTCATGGGCCGATTTGACGTTTGTTCTTCCGGCCACTGCGTTCGGGAATGTGATCGTAGCATTTCTCGCGCGCTTCTGGCTGCAGGAGCCGATCTCACTGCAGCGCTGGGCGGGAATTGTATTGATCACAGTAGGCGTGGGCTTCGTGGCGAATGGGCCGTCGCTGACGGAGAGACCATCGGTGCGAGCCGCCAACGTTGAGGAGCTGGGTACAGTCGCCGAAGAGGAGCAGGTGCGATGATGGCTCCATTTCCCGTTTCCACTTCGGGCCCATGGGCCGCGGCGTCGATGATCGCCGCTGTAATTGTGTGTTCGACAACTGGAGAAGTGTTGACGGCGGCTGCGATGAAGTCAATCGGCGATCTCGATGCGATTCGGGCGCGGTCGGGACTCAAAGGCGCGATTCGCGCGGTGATCACGTGCCCGCTGTTCTTTGCTGGGGTTAGCTTTCTGGCGCTTGCGTTTTTCTCGCTGCTTTTTGCGCTGAATCATTTGAATCTGAGTTTTGTGGCTCCGGCATCGGCGTCGCTGACACTCGTGACCAATGCGATTGCGGCGAAAGTGTTCCTGAAGGAAAATGTCGATCGGCGTCGTTGGACTGCCGCAGCGCTGGTGTGTGTTGGTGTGTATTTTCTGGCGCACTGAGAGAAACAGGGATCAGGGATCAGGGAAAACGATACCCGAACCTGTTGCTTACTCTCTTTAATTCCTGATCAACCGCATCAATCCCGTAGGCTTGAGGTCGGGGACGAAGAAGGATTTCGGGGCATCGATTGCTGCGCAAACCGC
>PLKY01000338.1 GCA_003140785.1 Acidobacteriaceae bacterium
ATTGGCATCGAAAGACATGTTCTGCACGCTGATCGTGTCGCCGCGTTTTGCGTCGAATCCGATTGCAGCTTCAGCCAGCTCCCGAATCTTGTTCAGTTCATCCGGCGTTCTCTTCTGTCTTGTAAATGTCGTTTTTCCGTTGTGAACCGTCTTCACAACCGCGTCGTCAACCAGAAGAGCCGCGGTCACGCGCTGAATGCGGCCTCCGGGCACGACGGTGTGGACGACCGTCTTATTGACTCCATATTGCGCGTTCTCCGATTTCGAAGTTTGCGATGGGCTCTGCGAGACCGTGTTGCTCGAGCTGGCTGGCGGCTTCGACGTTTTCGCCGCAGGGATATTGCTTGCAGTTCCCGGAACTCCGATGGGTGCGGCTCCTCCGGCTTCCTGGTCCTCAGTCTTCTGATCGCTCAACAACGCGGTCACGGAGGGGTCATACTTCTCCTGACTTTCCTCGGTGGAGCCTTGATCGTAGTCCACGTTGACGCTGGCGCGAATCGCATTGGTGCCGACCACTGGTTCCAATGTGCTGATCAGTCGCTGGGTTAGCCGTCCTTCTTCTGCCTGGTCGTTGCCCTGCTCGTCGTGTCCCATACCGAGCGACTCTTCGGTGTCCGCATCGATGATGGAGACGTCTTCCGGTTTGAGTTGATCGACTGCACCGGAGACCAGCCGCGCGATAGCAACGGCTGCGTCTTTGGAGAACCCGCTACGGCGAAGCTTCAAAATCACAGAGGCTTTGGCGCCGCGCTGGCGATCGAGAAAGACAGAATCCGTCGGCATAACGAGATGGACCCGCGCTTGCTCGACGTTGGAAAGAGTTTGAATCGTCCTCTCGAGTTCGCCCTCGAGTGCGCGCTGATAGGCGACTTTTTCATCGAATTCGGTTTGGCCCCAGGTCATTTTGTCAAAGAGTTCGAAGCCCATACGCCCGCTGTGTGGTTGTCCTTGCGTGGCCGTCTGCATGCGAGCGGCATCCAGTTTGTCGGCGGGAACGCTAACCGTCTTGCCGTCGGGACTGAGCTGATGAGGAATATTCTGGGCAGTCAGTTGGGCCACCAACGCTTGCGCATCCGCGGGTTCGAGATCCTTGAAGAGCGGCTTGTAGTCGGGCGTGCCGAGAAGCCGCGCAAAGAGCGTAAGGAGCACCACCGTGGCTCCTGCACCGCACAGAAGGAATGCCTTCTGTGCGCCGGTGCGGCTTGCCCAAAAATTTTTAAGCTGATCGGCTACGTTTGTCATGCCTGGCATGGGAATTCGATCCTAGAACTGCATTTTCTCGATATCCTGATACGCGCTGACAATCTTGTTGCGGACTTGCATCATCAGCTGAAAGGAAACATCCGCTTTTTCTACTGCGATCATCACGTTGTTGATGTCGGCACCTCCGCCTTGCAAAAGGTTGCCGACCTGCGATGCTGCATCGGTGTGCAATTGGTCCACGCTGTGCACGGCGTTCGACAGAACAGAGGAAAAACTTTCTCCTTCGGACTTGCCTCCGATGTCGAGCGTCGAAACGTTCGGCACCTGCGCGTTGGGAATTGCACCAATCGTTAAGTTGCTCATCGTTGCGCTCCCTGCTTATGAGGATTTCAAAATATCGAGTGACTGCTGGATCATCTGCTTTGCCGCGCTGACCGCGGATGCGTTCATCTGATAGGCGCGCACGGCGCCCATGAGATCGACCATTTCAGAAACCGGATTGATGGCCGGATAGGCCACGAAGCCGCTCTTGTCCGCATCTGGACTACCGGGCTCGTAACGCATCACCGGAGGCGTGGTGTCGTTGACAACCTGCGTGACCTGCACCGATCCTCCTGCAGCGTGACCAAAACGCCCCAGACGATTCATCACGGTGCGAAACGGCGAAGAATTCGTGGCGCTGAAGATAACTTCTTTGCGCTGGAAGGGACCGCCCTGGTCGGTGTGCGTCGTCTCCGCGTTGGCGAGGTTGGCCGAAGTGATTTCCGCACGTTGCCTTTCGGCAGAGAGTGCGGACGCGCTGATACTCAACATGTCAAACACGCCCATGATTAGTTCCCATCCTTAATTGCAGTGAGCAAGCGATGAAATTCTTCTTTGATCAGTTGCACGCCCATCTGATATTGAAGTTGCGTCTGCGAGAGCACCAGGCTTTCGCGATCGATGTTCACGTCGTTGCCATCGGGGCGCTCGGGCAACCCTTCCACATCCGTTGTGGCAGGTCCAAGCTGCGTATCGTTTTCGTTGAACATCACCTGTTGCATCGCAGATTGAAAGTTGATGTCCTTGGTGTGATAGCCGGGCGTATCGACGTTGGCAATGTTCGACGCGACTATCTGCTGGCGGTCGGTTGTGACCTTGAGATAGCCCTGAAGTGCCTGAAGTAAAGGAGTCGTGGCCATTATGCATATCTCCTTGGGGGAAGGCCGTATTCCCGAATTTTGTTGCGCAGGGTGCGGAGACTGATGCCGAGCATCTCCGCGGCGACAGTCCGATTTCCGTCGGTGAGAGCGAGNNGTGAAGTGCGCGCCAGACCAGTGCTGTCTTGAAATTCCATCTCGAAACAGCGGGCATCGAGGTCGTGCGTTTCGCTCAGGGTAAGAACGCGGCGCATGAAATTCGCCAGCTCGCGCACATTGCCGGGCCAG
>PLKY01000029.1 GCA_003140785.1 Acidobacteriaceae bacterium
TCATGCCAGCCTTCGCTGGACGCACACTTATCGTTACTCACCAAAAATCCGTATCGTTCACCAGAGGTCTTCTTTCACGTACGGTCTTGACCAAAGCGTGACGTGGACAAGCACAGCCCGTGTCCAGGCGTCTTCGATTCGCTTAAGTTCAGCCTCATCTTCAATCGCTTCTGCGAAAAACTTGCGGATAGGAAGAACTACCGGAATAAAGCCGAGGATGTATCGGAACGGCACGACCGGCGGTGTGTGCGCGCCATCCGTTTTATTCTTCTTTGCCGGAACATGACGTAGGCCGATCTCCTGCTGATAGTTGAGCCAGTCGCGGTCATGAGGACGCTGCGCAACATCTACGACCCACTGCACAAAGCGGCGTTTCACGCTTGCCTTGTAGGCATCATCCGACGTGCCGTCGGACTTAACAAACGAGTGGGCCAGGTGCGGTTGCGCACCGATGACGGCACGCCACGAGTCGACCATAGACTCAGCCTTAACCCGAAACAGGTCTGCATGCCGCGCCAGCACGGCAGCGTCGTCGGGAGTCCAGCCGGCAGCCTGTTCAAGCTCCAATAGCTCGCTCTCTGATACCGACGATATGGCAGCGCTGGAAGTGCCATAGTCGTAGCCGGGGATCGGCAGTTGTGGCGTCTCTTTCGGTGGGTTCATCATGCTTTCCCTTCCGGCTCGACCTTCTGGATGATGGCGCGATAGATGGAGTGGATGGCACCGGACGCCTCGATCTTGCGGGCATTTTCCCGATGCTTGGGGTGAGCAGCAAGCTTCGCGCGATACACCTCATACTCGGCCATCGTGCCGACGTCGATGGTGCCGAAGGCCTCACTGGTAGCACCGGCGAACTCCGTTGGAGCATAGTATCCCGTGATACGACCGCCACTCTCCGTGATAGGTTCAAACTCTGCCTGGGCATACGTGAGCCAGTCGGAAAGCTTATTGGGGTCGATGGTGTAACGCAGAAACAATGTGTACATAACAATCTCCTTCAGGCCATTGGATGCCTTAAGGGGGCGGAAATAGTTCGGCGCAGGCCGAAGTATCGAAGAGAAAAACTCCGCATACTGTTTCTATGAGTGACGCACTCGCCAACACCGCCAGGCTGCTCGCCGAACCTGCCCGAGCCGCCATGCTGCTCAGGTTGATGGGCGGTCGCGCAGTACCTGCAGGAGAACTCGCTGTTGCCGCTCACGTAAGCCCGCAAACAGCAAGCGAACATCTCGCGAGGCTCATCGAAGCGGGCTTCGTCACAGCCCGACGGCAAGGGCGGCACCGATACTATGAACTTACGAATACAGATGTCGCACACGTTGTAGAGTCTCTTCTGGTACTATCGGATGCACCCGGCGCAGGGCCCGATGCCAAGCCTGTCAGGCCCGTTATCGGGAGCCTCGAACATGCACGCACGTGCTATGCACATCTGGCAGGGTGGCTAGGGGTCGCAATTGCAGATAGCCTGCGGCGTGAGGGGTATTTGATACCGGCAGCGGGAAGAGCCTTCACCGTGACAGACCGCGGCAGGGAGTGGTTCGAGCAGCGAGGTATCGCAGTGCCAATCTCTTCAGGCACTGCAGACTCCAAGCTGGCGCGCCAATGCCCTGACTGGACGGAACGCCGGCCACATCTTGCAGGCACATTGGGCGTCATCCTGTACAAGCGGTTCCTCGAACTCGGTTGGATCGCACCATCTGTGAAATCACGCGCGGTGCGAGTGACCTTGGAAGGAAGACAAGCTCTTTCAAAATATCTGCATATTGTGGTTGGCTGAAAGAACCAGTGATCCCGACTCAGAATGAGTCCTGAGAAACGGTGCGTCCAGCGAAGGCTGGCATGAACAGTGGGTGCAAGTCCCACCGGGGTAAGAGTCCAAGCCCCGTAGCTTGAATAGCAGGGCGGGGAGGAAACTGCCCGCTCTGAAGCCTATTGACGAAGCCATCTGAAAAAGGGTGGTGAGCGAGTCACCGGGCCGTAATGCAGTAAACCCATATGGCCTCGAAAGGACAAAACCCGAAGGCCGAGCCTCCCGTTTTCAGGCGAAGGCAGCATGGAGCGTCGCACGGACTGATGCGGCGCAACACTTCGGCGGGGTTGGTAGGGACAGCACGGTGACAAGGTCATGCCAAGCAACTGGAGAAGCCCTCCTCGTCCCGATGAGAAATCAGCGGAGCAGGGAAGCCGTATAACCGGTGACCCCGGGAAGTCGGTGGAAGGCGAGAGGGAATCGGCCGGGTCTGTAGTAGCGAGGAAGCGGAGTAACGTCCGTGGAGCAAAGAGGCCCTGCTGTTTGTAACGGCTCTAACAAAACGGGAGGCAAGGGTGAGATGACAAAAGCGCCCATNNTATACGTCCACGTCTGCAAGATGGAGACTTTGCGGGAAGCCTACCAGATGGCGAGAAGTAATAACGGGGCGCCGGGCATTGACGGAGTCACGTTTGAAGCCATTGAGGAAAGCGGATCGGAAAGTTTTCTCGATCAGATTCGGGATGAGTTAGTAACTAACACGTATCAACCCATGCAGGCACGGAAGAAGGAGATACCAAAGGATGGGGGCAAGAAAGTCCGCATCCTTTCGATTCCTTCAATCCGTGATCGAGTGGTCCAGGGAGCGCTAAAGCTCATCCTGGAGCCGGTCCTTGAAGCGGACTTTCAACCAGGGTCGTATGGATATCGACCGAAGCGGACAGCACATGAAGCCGTAGCCCGTGTAGCACGAGCGATCGTCGAAGAGAAGACACGCATCCTTGATTTTGATCTAACGGCCTATTTTGATAACGTGCAGCACTCTCTGCTGTTAGAGAAGGTGGCGCGGCGGATCCGAGATGATGCGGTCATGCATTTGCTCAAGATCAGTAGTGTCCGGCTAAAAT
>PLKY01000339.1 GCA_003140785.1 Acidobacteriaceae bacterium
CAGGAACCTACGCAGAGGTTCCTTAGAGGAGCGCGGGACATCTTGTACCAACACAATCATCTTCACGCGCCGCTCCAATGGATTGAACTGCACACTGACGAGCAGAGCCTCCAACTTCTGCATGACCCAGACGCACGCACCCGTCAGACGGTTTTGGACACGTTGCCTTTAGATGTTCTTCGCAAACATCTGGACGAGCTACTCTCTATGATGATGACCGACCCGGATTTGACCGTGAGGGAAACGGGATTCGTACGTTTTAATCAACTGATGCTGGAGGACGATAGTCACAATCACGTTGATAATCTCGACGGCTTTGGCGCACAGCAATACTTCAGACTTCACCGCCAAGAAATGCTTGACGGGAAGAAGGCAAGTCCCATTCCTGCACCTAGCGGCACTCCAACAACACGTCAGTAAGTTGTATTGAAGAGAACCAGAACAGACCCGACAAAATTTAACCTCACATTCCCCTGTCCTCTGCATTCTGGAGGTCTGGTCTCTGTGCGATGGTTGACAGCAGTGTGTTGGTGCTCACTAGATTCTGGTCTTCTATTTGCCTATCATGCTGGCATGTTCCAAATGCCCGGAAATCGGAAGACCTTCGTGGTGACATGCAAGCGATGCCGCCACGACGTTCCATCCGGCGTCAGTGAATTCCCCTTTCAGTCCATCACCGTCGAGTGCCCCCTCTGTAGCGAGCTTCGTCGGTACCTGCCGTCCGAGGTCTTCCTCGGTCGCCCCGACCAACTCGTGATTCACCAGCAGCGGGCCGGAGGCCGGTGATGTTCGCCGACACCTCGTCGCGTGCCTCAACTTTATAATTGTCAGATGTTGGACGGACATCTCCTCGTACTATTTCTCGCGGCCGCAACTCTGCTTGCGGTGACCCCCGGCCCCGGAATCTTCTATGTCCTCACCCGTACCCTCGCTGGAGGTAAGCGAGAGGGCATACTATCGGCTTTCGGCACTCTCGTTGGCGGGTTGGTTCACGTCGTAGCCGCTGCTTTTGGCTTGTCTGCTGTGTTGGCCGCATCGGCTACAGCCTTCGCGGTGGTCAAGTACGCCGGAGCAATTTACCTTGTCTGGTTGGGATTCCGAATGATTCGAACACGAAACGTGCCGATGGATGAGCCCTCTGAGGTACGCACTACGAATCACGCATTCCGGCAAGGCGTGGCTACAGAGATTCTGAACCCGAAGACGGCTCTGTTCTTCCTCTCGTTCCTTCCTCAGTTTGTGAGTCCAGACCTTGGGCGGGTTGTGCTCCAATTTCTGCTACTCGGCGTTTTGTCAGTTTCGCTGAACACCACCGCAGACCTGCTCGTGGTCTCCTTCGCTGCCCCGATTGGCACCCGGCTGCGGTCAAGCGTGCGTTTCCGCCGCAACCAGAGAGTAGCCTCTGGCGTTGCAATGATGGGACTCGGTGCTTTTGTGGCGTTCGGCGACAATAGGTAGACTCCTTGGCGGAAGGGATGCAGACTCCATGAAATGTTTATCCCTTCTTCTTTAACCATTAATGCAAGTCCCCGGACGCAAACATACCCCGAATCAATCAGGGGATGGTCTACATCGGCGCGTGCCTCATAGCTGGTATTCGGCTGGCTCGTTAAGGGCTATAAAAGAAGCCGGTTGTCTCACATGACACACAATCTACAATTCGCTTGCGATACACTCCGAAGCCGGGGGTATCACATGTCAGAAGAAGACGGAAAAGAACTGGAAGACAAGGCAATTATTCGGCACGTAAGGGCCAAGCAGCAATTGACTAAAGCCAAGCAAAGACTCGATGAAATTGCTGCTCAAATCGAAACGGTAGCAAGAAGAGTCAAGAGTTCAGATGCCGAAGAGGTTGCGGGATTTTTGTTCGGCCCTTTTGAGTGGTTGAAACCAGAAGAGATTACCCTCCGTGCCAAAGATGTAGTGTTAGCCAGAGCAGAATTGAGCGCAGCACAGCGAAACGCGGTTAGTCTCGGCGCACCTATCGACTAAGACATTCCGATTTAATGGACAGAAACAGCGGTCAGGGAGCCGGTGATGTTCGACCCGACACTCACACGCCCCGAGGCAATCGGGGGATGGTGTACTTGGGCGCGTGCCTCATTGCCGGGATTCGTCTGGCACGGGAACGGCAGGTGAACGTGCGGGTGATTCCCACCGGCAAGGCCATTGAGGAATCCGTTGACCTTGCCTACGAGATATTCAATTGGGTGTTCCGCAAGGTGCCTGACAGGCTGAAGGGAAAATGAGCTATGTGCGGACGATACCGCAAGCCGAACTAGGTCGAACCCTGACGGACTTGCTTGACACTCCGCACGTTCTGGATGAAAGTGTGCGCGGAGGATGCCATGAGAAGGAGAATTAAACGGCTCCGCCCGCGTTGGAAGAAACCCACAAAGAGCGGGACACAGAGACCCGCCCGTGGCACTAGTCGGGGATCAGGCAGACGCTGGTGAGCGACTGTTGCCCTACACTGTGAGCGGGGGACTCATGGAAAAGACAGAGCCGGTAGTNNATGCACAATCGATACTCTTGGGTCGCAGCGATTACGCTCGTGGTCATTCTTGCGGGTTGCAAGCAGGCTCCACCACCACCTGCTCCAGACACCCATGACGCGGACGTGAAAGCGATTAGCGATCTTGAAACCGCCACGGTGCAGGCAATTGCCGCCAAGGATTTGGACAAGGCATGTGCATTTTATGCCGACGACGCATCTCTTTTCATGCCGGATGCCCACGTATTCAACGGAATGCCGGCGATCAAGGCTGCGTTGAAGCCGATGCTCGGAGACAAGAACTTTTCCTTCACCATCTCCTCGCAAAAGGTGGATGTCGCGAAGTCAGGAGACCTCGGCTACGGCTATGGCGCTTACACCATGACCATGACAAACCCCAAGACAAAGAAGGTGCTCACAGAGAAAGGCAGGTACGTCACGGTCTACAAAAAGCAGGCCGACGGCGGTTGGAAGGCCATTGTGGACATCGATAGCGAGGACGCTCGACCGTCACCCGCAAAAAAACACCGCAGGTGACTCACCGTGCGTCTCGGGATTCCGATTAGATACCTGTTCCCACGACTGCTGTTCACCCGTGTCTTAGTTTTCGATCCCATTGAAGATGACCGCATGGAAGGTCAGGTTCGCCTAAATGATGGGAATCCCGCAACTGACCGCTCAACAAATCGCTCAGTTATCTGGCTTCGTATCGCAGTACATCACTGCCAAGCGCGATAAATTTCTTGGGCAGTGTGTCCCATTGACTCAGGAACAGCGAACGGCAATGGACGGATTCTTTTCACCGCATTTGCTCGACGGCGTCCGAGTCGTCAACCTCAACCCGCTCCGGGTCTCAAACCCTTCGTTTTATTCAATGTTGGCGGAAATGGGTTTCAGGAATTTGCCAGATTTTAGCCAGATGGCCGCAATTACTTTCTCCGATGTGGTCGTATCTCATGTGCCGTTTACGAACGGGCTCCTTTTCCACGAATTGGTACATGTCGAGCAATATCGCCAGCTTAGAATTCCGCGTTTCTCAGAACTGTACGTACAGGGATTTCTTATCGGAGGGGGATACAATAGCATCCCCCTCGAAGTGCACGCTTATGCGCTTGGAGCGCGGTTTGAAGCGAACCCTCGTCAGCGATTTTCTGTCGCCGATGAAGTCGCGAATTGGATTCGCAGATGCCGATATTGAAGCGATAGAAGGGGGACTTGGATGCCCCAGTTCAACCGCTATATCGGCATCGACTACTCCGGCGCGGAGACTGCTGACTCCAGTTGCAAGGG
>PLKY01000342.1 GCA_003140785.1 Acidobacteriaceae bacterium
AGGGTACGGGCTTTAGCCCGTACATTGAACCAGTCAAAGAGAAAGGGGCTTCAGCCCCTGAGGCAAAACCACACCTCCCTGAAACAGACAGCCACGATACTGTGGGTGCCGTCGCCCTCGACGCCCGCGGCAATCTCGCCGCCGCCACCTCCACCGGAGGCACCCTCAACAAAACGCCAGGCCGCGTCGGTGACTCGTCCCTCATCGGTTGCGGCTGCTACGCCGACAATCTCGCCGCCGCCGTCTCCCTCACCGGCTGGGGCGAGCCCATCATGAAACTCGTCCTCGGCAAATGGGCCACCGACCGCGTCGCCGCCGGCTCAGCCCCTGAAATCGCCGCCCGCGAAGCCATCTCCTACCTCTACAACCGCCTCGGCGGACATGGCGGCATCATCCTCCTCGGCCCCGACGGACGCTTCGGCCTCGCCCACAACACACCCGCCATGGCCTGGGGCATAGCGACCCCCGGCGGCCGCCAAACCGGCCTCACCATCTAACAATTCAGTTTCTTAAGCCGTCGGAGCTGATTAAATAAAGTTGATGTATCATAGCGGGTAGGAATTCTTCCTACCGAGGCATCTCGCCATGCCGTTTGTCGAGAAAATCAGCATTGCACTCCCCGCAGAGATGGTCCGCTCACTTCGCCAAGCCGTCGACTCCGGTGAATATGCCTCCAGCAGCGAAGCCGTCCGCGACGCTTTGCGCGATTGGACGCACAAACGCAAGCTGCGCCAGCAGGGATTGAGAGACTTACGTGCTCTCTGGCGGCAGGCCCTCGCCGACAGATCGCCCGGCCTTCAAGTGAAGGAAGTCATGGATCGGCTCGAGAAAAAATACCAGGCCATCGCGAAGACATCAACCGGTAAAAAGTAATGCGGATTCAGCTTTCGCGCTTTGTCGAATCCGATCTCGAAATCATCGCCGACTTTATCGCACAAGACAATCCCCGCCGTGCAGTGACCTTCATCCGCGATTTACGTGATAGATTTCGAGAAATCGGCAGAGGACCATTGCACTATCAACTCCGGCCGGAAATCGGCGAGAGTGCTCGTGTCGCAGTTTTCGGTCACTACGTCGTACTATTCCGAATCGTCGATCAAGTCGTGAGAATCGAGCGCGTGGTCTACGGTGGCCGCAACCTTCCTGGTCTCTTTCAGTAGCTCAACCCATCAGCTTCCACTTCATCCGCGTATAAGCCACCCGGAAACCCTGCCGCTCCGCATTCCTCTGCGACTCGCTTCCCGCCTCCGCCACCATCATCGCTAGATCGCAGCCTTGTTCAAATGCGTACCGCATCCGCGCCTCCAGTAGCACTCCCTGCAATCCCCGCCGGCGCATCTCCGGAACCGCCGCCGCCCCCGCAAACAGCGCCACGCCTTCGTGCAGGCTCAACCCGCCCGCCGCACCCGCCACTCCATCCAACTCCGCCAGAAAGCAAGGACTTTGCTCCCGCGCCACCATCAGCACGCCCATCTGCTCCACAAACTCCTTCAGCTCCGGATGCTCGTGCGTCCATCCCCTCGCGCTCACTGCGGCCCAAAGCTCCGCCTCATCCGCCCCAATCACCCGCACCCGAATCCCGTCCCGGCCTATACTCGCCGGACTTTCCACCGTCCGAAACAGCACATTGCTGATCTCGATCGGTCTGTAGCCGCGCCTGCACAACAGCTCCAACGTCGTCACGCCCACCAGCGGACTCACCTCGTGCATCACCGCCGCGCCGCGCTCCGAAAAGAATCGCTCAATCTCCTCCAGCGCATCATCCGGCGTCAGCTCCTCAAACAGTCCCAGCCCAAACGTCTGCGTCGTCGGCGCATCCACTCCGTCAAACACCACATCCGCACCCGCGCACCGAATCCATGCCGAATCGCAGTCCGGAAATACCTGCTTGCGCGCCGCAGCGAACTGCACGCAAGCGAACCCCTCCGCGCGTTCCAGGCGTTTCGCAAGTTCGAGGTCGGCAAAGATCATCGCGCCCTCCATCCTACACAGACGATCCATAACTCGCCGCGCCCCGACCCTCCAATTGATCCCACCACCGCGCGCTACCCTAAAGAAGCACTATGAACCTCTTCCTCGCCTCCGCCTCGCCACGTCGCCGCGAACTCCTCAGCCAGGCCGGTTTCACGTTTCAGGTCCATCCCGCCCACATCCCCGAAGACCCCCTTCCCAACGAGGACCCCATCGCTTACGTCGTTCGCCTCGCCCGCCAAAAAGCCGAAACCGTCTTCGCCGAAATCACAAGAGCTGGTGCGAGCGACAAGCGAGCGTCTGCCCCACCGCAGGTGGTGGGCGCTGATACCACCGTCACCATCGACAATCAAATCCTCGGCAAACCCGAAGACCCCGCCGACGCCGCCCGCATGTTGCGCCTGCTCTCTGGCCGCACCCACCGCGTCATCACCGGCGTCGCCCTCGTCACCGAGACCCACACTGAAGTAGCCGCCGAAGTCACCGGCGTCCGCTTTCTCACCTTGTCGGATGAAGAAATCACCGACTACGTCGCCACCGGCGAGCCCATGGATAAAGCCGGAGCCTACGCGATCCAGGGCCGCGCCGCTCGCTGGATCCCGCGCATCACAGGCGACTACTTCAACGTCGTCGGCCTGCCATTAGCTCTCGTCACCACAATGCTCGAAGCGATCGCATCAAACCCAAACCCTCTGTCATCCTGAGCGAGTCATGAGCGCAGCGAGGGACGAGTCGAAGGACCCGCGGTTGGCAGCGCTGCAGCCGCCACGAACATGGGTGCCCCAGGTCTCGCNNTATCTCCCACATACTCCACCGTCTTATCCGCTGACGCACTCTCCCCAATCCCAACTCCATGCCCCCGTCCCACCAGCACCACACGAAACGTCCGCTTCGCAAGCATCCCCGGAAAACTCCCCTCGCGCGCCCCCACCGTCAGCGTCTTCGCCCCATCATCCCAGTGCAGCGCAATCGTCGCATGCACGCCCTTCGTATAGTCGTAGCCATCGTTCTCGTCTTCATACAACGTAAAATCCCCATCCGCCCCCGCATACACGCGCACTTCCAGCGGGTCCGCCGGCTTCTCNNTCGACCCCGCCCGCACAAACAGCGGCAGCTTGTTCAGCGGAGCATCCGCCTCGATCCTCTTCCCTCCCTCCGTCTTCTCGCCAGTCCAGAAGTCATACCAGGTAGCCTTCGGCAAATACACGGTCCTCGTCGTCGCGCCGTCCACATACACAGGACTCACCAAAAGCGCCGGCCCAAACAAATACTCATCGCCGATATTCTGCGCCTCCACATCGGTGCGCCAATCCATCACCAGCGGTCGCATCAACGTGCTGTGATGATCTGTAACCTGCCAAGCCTCCGAGTAGATGTACGGCATCAGCCTGTAACGCAGCGTGTCATAGTCGACTAGAATCTTCTCGGCCTCTGGTCCATACGACCACAACTCGTTCGCATCGGGATTGCGCGTGCCATGCACTCGAAACACAGGCGAGAACGCGCCAAACTGAAACCACCGCACAAACAGTTCTCGAAATTTCGGATCGTTCAGATTTCCGCCCGAAATAAACCCTCCAATATCCGTCGTCCAATACGGCATCCCCGAGATCGCGTAATTCAGCCCCGCCGCAATCTGCCGCTGAAACGTTACCCAATCGCTCAGCACATCGCCCGACCACGCCGTCACGCCATATCTCTGCGATCCCGCGTAAGCCGACCGCGACAAGATAAACACACGCTTCTTGTCCGAAGCCGCCTGTTGCCCCTCGCTCACCGCGCCCGCATGAAACAGCGGATACACATTCGCATAGCGCGCGCCCGATCCAATCGCCAGCTTGTGGTCCACCAGAATGTTGTCCTGTCGCCCCTCGGTCTCCGGCTCATCTGTGTCCAGCCACCACGCGTCAACTCCCTTGCTAAACAGCGCCGCATTCACGTTGTCCCAATACTGCTTCCGCGCATCGGGATTCGTCGCGTCATAGAGCGCCTGCCCCAGCGGATGAAAACTCGGCTGCACCGTCTTCGCAATGAACCATCCATTCTTGTCGAATTGGTCATACACCGCGCTGCCCGGCCTGAAATACGGCCACACCGACACCATCAAATGAAAATGCTCCTTGTGCAGCGTGTCGATCATGCCAGTTGCATCGGGATAATTCGGGTTCCACTTCATCTCCCCCATCGTCACCCACCAGAACCAGTCCTGCACAATGTTGTCCACTGGAATATGCTCGGCGCGATACTTCGCCGCCACACCTTCCAGCTCCGCCTGCGACTGGTACTTGTTCTTGCACTGCCAGAACCCATACGCCCACCGTCCAAACAGCGGCGCCTCGCCCGTCAGCTCGCGATAGTGTCCGATGATATCGTCCGCTTCAGGACCATACAGAAAGTAGTAATCCACCCGGTCCGCCACTTCTGCGCTCAGATACAGCGAATGCACAAACCTGTTGTTCACCTCGCTCCGCGACGGATTGTTCCAGAAAACCCCATACCCGTTCGAGGACACCAGCAGCGGAATCGCAATCTCTGTATTCTCCTGCGACAGTTCCACCGTCTCGCCTCGATAATTCCACACCCCCGCCTGGTGCTGCCCCAATCCATAGAACCCTTCATGCGATCCGTAAATTCCAAAGAACACCTCCGCATGAAATGTCGCTTCGCCATTCACCTCCACTGGCCTCAATGATCGATACGAATCCGTCGTCAGCGGCCTCCCGCGCATCGTGCGCCCCGTTGACCCCGGCCCCGTCGCAACCTCTCCCGTTGCACCCGCGCCACTCATCCCTCCCTCCGCGGCTACATAATGCAGCGCCCCGCTTTCGCGCTCCATCACCACGCGCAGCTTTTCCGTCGAAAGCGTTACCGTCTTCTCATCGGAAATCACTTCAAACGGAGTCGCAGACCAGTTGTTCTTCTTCACCACGTGATCCGAAGCCCGCTCCGGCACCGCCGAATCGATGGGTCCGTACGTCACATGCAACACATCCGGCGCATCCACTTCAATCCGCAGCAAGCCAGCCTTCTGCCGCACCTCGATCGCATTCCCCTTCTTCTCAAAACTGATCACCGGGTTGGGCGAATTCCACTGCCCCAGCGCGCCCTGCGCCGCACACAACCCAATCAAAACTCCAACGCACGTCACCGCAAACCGAAGCCCCTTCATCCGCAGCGCATCCTTTTCTCGTTTGGATTGCAACCGCGTTTCCAGGATTGCTTTACGCCGGAGTCGTCATCCTTAAGTCGACGCGACCATCAGCGAGCGGCGACCTTGCCCGAACATGGAACAGATGCAGTTATCCTGGAAGCGCGGTGAACGAACCAGTCTACGCTCACCGTCTTCCGCGCGTCGCTCGCATGCATAGTCCATTCCCGCAGCATCCGCGCCATGCTACTCTCGTCGTAGCGCGATGGGGCGCATCCGGTCCGCGGAAAGGACAGAAGTCCACCCGAACGAAACACAACGTCACCCGAACTGACTTTCTGCCCTCAATATGCGGACCTGGGCATACGAAAGGAAGTTCCTCATGCCCGTAAAACGCCTCCCCTCCAATCCGAATCTTGACCATCTCAAATATCAGGCAAAAGACCTGATCACCGGACACGCTGCGCACGACCAGGCCGTGGCCCAAAGAATCAGGGAGCTTCTTCCCCCTTTCAGCGCAGCCACCGACGCTGCAATCTTCAATGCCCCCTTGCCTCTCAGCAGCGCCCAGCTCGCCATCGCGCGGGAACACGGGTTTCCCAGCTGGCCACGGCTGAAAGCCCATATCGAAAAGCCGGCGCGCTCGAACAATCCGGCATTGCTCCGCCACGAGCGGATCGAGGACCCGGGCTTTCGCCGCGCCGTCGATCTGCTCGACGCGGGAGATGCAGCAGGCTTAAGTAACTACTTGCGGCAACATCCGGCTCTTCTTCACCAGCGTGTCCAATTCGAAGGCGTAAATTACTTTCGCAATCCCTCGCTGTTGGAGTTCGCCGCAGAGAATCCCATTCGTCACGGCAAGCTTCCGCCCAATATCGTTCAAACAGCGAAGGTCATTCTCGATGCCGGCGTCGACCAATCCGCATTGGATGAGACACTCATGCTCGTTGCCACCGGCCGCGTACCGCGCGATTGCGGCGTGCAACTTCCGTTGATCGATCTCCTCTGCGACTACGGAGCCGACCCCGCCGGCGCTCTCCATCCCGCAACGGCGCATGGCGAATTCGAAGCCGTCACCGCCCTGATCCAGCGCGGCGCTCCCGTCGATCTACCTGTGGCCGCCGCTTTGGGCCGGGCCAGCGAATTCCATCGGCTCCTTCCAAATGCCGGTGAAACAGATCGCCACCTCGCACTCGCCCTGGCAGCGCAATTTGGTCAAGTCGAAGTCGTTCGGGCCTTGCTGGACGCAGGCGAAAATCCAAATCGCTACAACCCTTCCGGTGCCCATTCCCATTCCACGCCGCTACATCAGGCGGCGTTAGGCGGTCACAACGAAGTTGTCCGGCTTCTCGTCGAACGGGGAGCCCGGCTCGATCTGAAAGATGTCCTTTGGCAAGGCACCCCTGCAGACTGGGCGCAGCACGAAGGCAGAACCGAGGTCGAAGCCTATCTTCGCACCGAGCAAGCATCGAGAAACCAGAAGCGCGAAGAAACACCCTGAACCTCTTTCCAACAAACTTGGTTGAAGGAACATTGCGAGCCGCCATCGCGTAGGAAAGATCATCAGGGGTGCACAATTATGCCCAGGTCCGGCATTCCCGCTATTTTGATCGTGCTCGCTTTTTTCCCGTCTGCCATTCATCCACAAAACTCAGCCGTGTGGAAGGATCCTTCGCCTCACACCGTGCACTTCGTAACCGTCAAGAAGGACGTTCGATTGGAAGTTCTCGATTGGGGCGGTACTGGCCGGCCGATCATTCTCCTTGCGGGCGGCGGAAATACCGCCCACATCTTTGACGATTTCGCACCCAAGCTTACCGCCCATAACCATGTCTACGGCATCACTCGGCGCGGATTCGGCGCGTCCGGCTATTCATCCGCAGAAAACGTGCCTGACCGGCTAGGCGATGACGTATTGGCAGTAATTGACGCGCTGAAACTGAACAGACCGATCCTGGTGGGACACTCGATCGCCGGAGCGGAATTGAGCTCAGTCGCAAACAGGCATCTGGATCGAATCGCGGGTCTGGTCTACCTCGAAGCTGCGTATTCCTACGCCTTCGACAACGGCAACGGAACAAACATCATGGAAATGCAGAAGCTGCAGGCGCCGCAACCTCCGCCACCGGGCGAGGCCGATCTGGCCAGCTTCAGCGCACTAGAGAAATACTATGAGCGAATAAACGGATTCCGATTCCCTGAAGCGGAGCTCCGCCAGCAACGGGACACGACTCCCGACGGGAGAGTTGGAAAATACCGCGACCTTCCTGGCGGAGCCATGTTGATGTCGCTGATGATGGGCACGAAGAAATACACCGATATTCCCGTCCCGGCGCTTATCGTTTTTGCCAATCCGCACAGTCAGGAAACGTGGGTTGACAACAATACAGATCCCTCTGTGCAGGCAGCCGCCAAAACCTACTCCGCGACATTGACGGCTTTAACAGACAGGCAGGAGAAAGCAGTTGAAGAAGGCGTGCACACAGCGCGTGTGATCACGCTGCCGGGTGCACATCATTATGTATTTCTGTCGAACGAGACTGACTTGCTGGGGGAGATGCGTACATTTCTCGCCCGGATCCATTAGTCACCCGATCTTCAAGTTTTGAAAGCAACAAACGAGCAACGATTCTCAACTCCTACGGAATTTCTTCCACTGCCGTGGTCTCCGTCCCGCTCTGCCGGAATTTAAATCGCAACAACCAGACGCTGTCCACCCGTTGCCCGGCTTTCGCCGGCGGCGTGAACTTCCAGCCCCGCGCCGCCTCCGTCGCCACGCGCGCAAAGTAGCGGCTCTTCCCTGCCGATTTCAACTCCGCATTCGTCACCTGGCCGTTCGCATCCACCGACACTCGAACCGCCACCGCGACCGTGCCGTGAATCGTCTTCCGCGCATAGGACGCCACTTCCGGTGCCACGCGCTGCGCCACCGCACCCTTCTCTGCCAAGCCGGCAGCCGCCGAGGCACCCCCATCTGCCGAACTCCCCGTGCCGCTCTCCACCGCACTCTGCCCTGTGGCAGGAGCCGCTGCGCTCTGCGTCGCAGGTCTTCGCATCACCCACACGGCGAGCGCCACAACCACCACCAGCAGCCCCACCACCAGCGGCAGCAGTCGTTTCTTCGCCGGAGCTGCCTCATAGGTCTCCGGACCCTCCACCATATCTTCCGCCGCCGCCGCCGCCGGCGCTTCCACCACCGCCTTCTCGACCTTTCTACCCGGAAACTCGATCGGCCGGCTCGGCTCAAGTCGAGCTTTAATCTCCCTCAAGGTCGGCCGCCGCTCAGCGTCCCGCCGCAGACACTCCCGCGCAATCTCACCAAATGGCCGTGGAACCGTTGCCGGCACAACCGGCTCCTGATGCGTACCACGCTCCCACTCCGGCGGCCGCTGCGTCAGCGCTTCCACCAACGTCACTCCCAGCGCCCACACATCGGAAGACGGCGCAGTCGCTCCGCGCGCCGCCTCTGGCGCATCGTAGATGCTTGGCGCTTGCGCCATCACTCGCACTTTACCCGTTCCGGCAACACTGTCCCCCGAGAGCTTCAGCACATCGTCCACCACAAGAATGTTCGACGGCTTCACATGCCCGTGTACAAAGCCCTTCTCATGCAGGTAGCCAAGCGCCTCGATCACCGGGTCCAGCATCTGCCGAGCTTCCTCCGGCGTCAGCGCGCGAACAGGAATAATCTGCGCCAGCACCTCATCGGCGCACTCTGTCACCACATACACCAGGCCCGTCGATCCAAACTGAAAACGTCCCGAACGAAACACCCGCAGCAGGTGCGGATGCGACAAATTCGCTGCCTTTGCCCAGCCGGCTAGATAACCGTCCGCTTCACTGCCTTCCGCGGCGATCAACTTAATCGCGGCCTTCTTCGTAATCGGCTGCGGCAGCTCCGTCCGGAACAATCCACGGCTCCCCGTCCCGCCCAGCCACTCCAGCAGCGCGAACCGCCCATCGATGACACGCCCCACCCAGTCCGCAGTGATTGACGCTCGGCTCATGGCCCATCATTCTACTCAGGCGCAGCGACAAATGACCGTCTAAACGCCCACCATCCGGCCGGCTCCCATTACTAAAGCCATCCCATAACCCGCTCAATCCCGCTTCCCTTGCATCCCTTCCGCCGCTCGATCATCCACTCAACAAGGCCCACCCGCATTCTTCAGGCCCCCATTCATCATGAGCCATCCTCTTTTTGCGCCATTCCAGCTTCGTTCTGTCACCTTCGCCAACCGCATCGGAGTCTCGCCCATGTGCCAGTACTCCGCGCAAGATGGCTTCGCCAACGACTGGCACATGGTTCACCTCGGCAGCCGTGCCCAGGGCGGTGCCGGCCTCGTCATGCTTGAGGCGTCTGCCGTCGTGCCCGAGGGCCGCATCACCCCGGGCGACCTCGGTAGAGTCGAGA
>PLKY01000141.1 GCA_003140785.1 Acidobacteriaceae bacterium
TTTTCCTTGTCGTAGTCGGAAGTAGACTTCTCGATCTGCGAGCGGATTTCCTTCACGCGGCCTTCGATGTCGCCCGACTTGCCGGCGCCGTCGACGATCGTCGTGTTGTCTTTGTCGATGGTGATGCGCTTGGCACGGCCCAGATCCTCAAGCTTCACGCCCTCCAGCTTGATGCCCAGATCTTCGGTGATGGCCTTGCCACCGGTGAGAACGGCGATGTCGCCGAGAATCGACTTGCGGCGGTCGCCGAATCCAGGAGCCTTCACGGCCGCCACATTCAGGGTGCCGCGCAGCTTGTTCACAACCAAGGTCGCCAGGGCTTCGCCCTCAACATCCTCGGCAATAATCAAGAGGGGCTTGCCGCCACGAGCAACCTGCTCGAGCAAGGGAAGCAGATCCTTCATCGCGCTGATCTTCTTTTCGTAGATCAGAATGTATGGATCTTCGAGAACAGCTTCCAGGCGCTCCGTGTCGGTCACGAAGTAGGGGCTCAGATAGCCGCGGTCGAACTGCATTCCGTCCACAGTCTCGAGACCGGTGTGCATGGTCTTCGATTCTTCGATCGTGATTACGCCATCCTTGCCCACAACCTTCACGGCGTGCGCAATGATGTCGCCGATCTCCTGGTCGCCGTTGGCCGAAATCGCACCAACCTGCGCCACAGAGCCTTCATCCACGGGCTTCGACAGCTTGCCAAGAGCGCCGCCCTCGGTCCACTTGCCGTCCTTATCGCGAGTGCCGATGATCGTCACAACGGCCTTGTCGATACCACGCTTCAATGCTGTCGGATTCGCACCGGCCGCCACGGTCTTCACGCCTTCGCGGAAGATGGCCTGCGCCAACACGGTTGCAGTCGTGGTCCCGTCCCCGGCAACGTCCGAAGTCTTCGAGGCAACTTCACGCACCAGCTGTGCGCCCACATTCTCAAGCGGGTCCTTCAGGTCGATTTCCTTGGCCACCGTCACGCCGTCCTTGGTGATGGTGGGCGAGCCGAATTTCTTCTCAATTACGACGTTCCGGCCCTTAGGCCCGAGCGTCGCCTTCACAGCGTCCGCGAGGATGTTCACGCCGCGCAGAATCGCCTGCCGGGAATCCTCACCGTGCAAAATTTGCTTTGCCATTGCTTCAACTCTCCTCAGAACAGTTTTCAGTGAACAGTGAGCAGTGAACAGTTTTTGTTCGTGCTTTGTGTTCAGTTGTTGTCACGCCGGGGTCAGAATCAGGATGGAATCTCAAGCAAAAGCTGAAAACTGTTCGCTGGCTCTTGCTGATCACTGTCCACTGACCGCTGACCACTGAAAAGCTACTTCTTGACGATGCCGAGGACTTCTTCCTCACGCATGATCAGAAACTCTGCGCCGTCGAGCTTGATCTCGGTGCCGGAATACTTACCGAAGAGAATCTTGTCGCCCGCCTTAACGTCGAGCGGGAAGACCTTGCCTTCGTCGTTTGATTTGCCCTTGCCTACGGAGATCACTTCGCCTTCCTGCGGCTTCTCCTTGGCGCTGTCGGGGATAATGATGCCACCGCGGACCGTTTCGCCCTCTTCCATACGGCGGACGAGGATCCTGTCATGCAGCGGTGTAAAGGTAGTTGTAACCGTTGTTGCTGCCATAACTTCGCTTCTCCTTCAGGCGCGGAAAGGGTTAAGCCCCGACCGCGGATTTTCGAGTGGTTTGTCGAGAATAGGTTGCCGAGATTGAAGAATGCGGCTCCAAACTCCTCAGAGCAGCCTACGCAGTTGAGCAGTCTCGCTAGCCTTGCGCTAGCAGTCTCCTCTTCCAATTGCTAACGATAGGTAACCTTGTGTGCGTTTGTCAAGCGGTGTTGTGTAATATCTGAGCATATCGCACTCATATTCCTGGCGCGCTCTGATTCCTAGCGCATCCCGACTTCTATAAGGGAAAGGAAATCGGCGCGCCTTGCGGGTCTTGTTTCCCTTCAAAAGGCATTGGCCGCCAACCCGCCCGCTCGCTACGGAAGAAGGAAATCGCAGAGAGGTTTCAACGGAGGGATCAAGCGTAAAGACTGAACCCTAGTCTTCGCGTCCGGTGTCTTTGTTCTTGCGCTTTGCGTCTCCGGTCTCTTTTTCGGGATCGGATCCGGTTGAATCCGCTATATCAACGGTGCCGAGCGAGTCATTCACCATTGCATCGTCGACAGTCGGAGTGGTTTTCACCGATCCGGCTGGTTGTGTCGGCGTAGGTTTCGTCTTCTCAACCATGAGACCTCCATTTTGAGGTTGGATGCGTTCCATGGGTCCGACAACTGGATGGGTAACCCGCCAACACGCTCCCAATTGCCGTGAACGGCTGTAAGAATTCTCTAATTCGGTGAATTGAACATGGCGGAGAGGGGGAGATTCGAACTCCCGATAGCCTTTCGACTATGCCTGATTTCGAGTCAGGTGCATTCAACCGGGCTCTGCCACCTCTCCGATTTTCAGAAATGCTGCCATCGTTCGAAATGCAAGTCCCGGCGGCCCGCATCCAAATCCATTGAGGCAGCAGCGCCCCGCAAAACCAAAGGTTACGTCCCGTCTACCGCGAAAGCGCGAGAGAGCAGGGCCGCGAATTGACAATGGTGGCGCATCCCTAGTTTACCGGGCAGGTACCAAGGCGGCAAGGTCGCCGCTTCTCGAAATCCAAACTGCAGCAGGTCTTGACGAACGCGCCCCTTCTGCTCACTCATAGGTGATACTTTGACCTTGGCCGAATTGAACGTCTTTGAACCGGACTGGAAGAGCGGCTCTTTTCCTTCCCGTACCTCTTAGGAATTGCAATCGGCATCGAAAGTCTGGAGCGCGGGTCACATGATGGAATTCCATATTTCGCGAACAGCACGGGAACGCTATCGGTTTGCGGATTCGCTGTTTTCCTTTAACGGCAACGTCGTTTTTGCCGACCTCGCCGCATGCCGCGCCTTCGCGTATCAGATGAACCAGGTTCGCGATGCGGCCAGGTTTCCTGACCGCGCGGTTCATGCCGGCCAATTGTTTGCCATGGGTCTGATCGATGAGGCCAGCCACGTCGTGCTGGCGCAATACCGCAAGAAATTTGACCCCGAGGTGATGACCGCTGCGTTGGATTGGTTCTCCGCCCAGGTCGGCGCGGCTGAGATCGACAAGCTCCTCTTGGCCTTTGTCGAGCATTTTCCCGGCCAGAGCGTCATCCGCGGACTTGAATCCCCTCAGCAATGGCTCTCCGGTACTACCGACGGCATGCCCCACCGTGCGGTCGCTCTCGAAGAACTTTTTCTTCTTTGGGCAGCGAACCGCAACGAGGCGTTCAAGCCATTCGATGAGCTCTTCGAAGAAAAGAGCTTGGCCGAAAAGACAGTCTACCGGCAGGTCACCCGGGAACTTCCCAAATATTTCGCCACGCGCCCGCTGATCCCCGTGGAAGGTACAGGCCAGGTGAGCCTGATTGACCTTCTGCGCGCACCTGCCACCGGCGCCCCACGGTTCCTGAGCGAGCAGCTCTCTCTGATCCGCAGATTGTGGAAGTCCCTCCTCGGCGATAGCATGGACCGTTTCCTCATGATCGCCGGAGAAATCCTGCGCGAAGAGGAACTCGCCATCTGGATGCAGTTCAATCCCGACGCGGGCCGCGTGCGCGCCGCTGCAGAGGAAGCTGCCCGCCGGCGTCGCGAACGCGGGGAACAGCAGTGGCCATCCATCGTCAGCAAGTCCGAAGTACCGGTCTTCGGCGACCCTGCCTACGAGTACGAAAAATTCAGCGCCGACACGGCCTGGATGCCCAGCACGGTCCTCATTGCCAAGAGCACCTATGTCTGGCTTGCGCAACTCAGCAAACAATATGGTCGCCATTTCAGCCGCCTCGACGAAATTCCCGACGAAGAGCTGGCGACCTTGGCGCGCCGCGGTCTCAACTCGCTCTGGCTCATCGGCGTGTGGGAGCGCAGCCGCGCCTCGAAAACCATCAAGCTGCTCTGCGGCAATTCCGACGCTGTGGCATCCGCCTATTCGCTCTATGACTATCGGATCGCCGATGACCTGGGCGGGGAACGTGCCTATATCAACCTTCGCGATCGCGCCTATCACCACGGCATTCGCCTGGCCAGTGACATGGTTCCCAATCACATGGGCATCGATTCGCCGTGGGTCGTCGAGCACCCTGACTGGTTCATTGCGCGCCCTCAGCCGCCTTATCCCGCCTACAGCTTTGAAGGACCCGATTTATCCAGCGACGGCCGCGTCGAAATCAAAATCGAGGACCATTACTTTACGCAGACCGATGCTGCTGTAGTCTTCCGTCGGCGCGACAAATCCTCTGGGGAGACCCGCTACATCTATCACGGCAACGATGGCACAAGTTTCCCTTGGAACGACACTGCGCAACTCGACTACCTGAATCCCGCGGTACGCGAGCAGGTGATCCAGACGATCCTTCACGTCGCCAGGCTCTTTCCGGTAATTCGCTTCGACGCCGCAATGACCTTGGCCAAACGCCACTTTCACCGGCTCTGGTTTCCGGGTTCCGGATCGAGCGGCGCGATTCCATCCCGCGCCGAATACAGCATGAGCGACGAGGAGTTCAATCGCATCATGCCGCAGGAATTCTGGCGCGAAGTGGTCGACCGCGTGGCCGCCGAGGTCCCCGGCACGTTGCTTCTTGCCGAAGCCTTCTGGCTCATGGAGGGCTACTTTGTCCGCACCCTCGGCATGCATCGCGTCTACAACAGCGCCTTCATGAACATGATGCGCGACGAGGAAAACGCCAAGTACCGCTCGGTCATCAAGAACACGCTCGAATTCGATCCGGATATCATGAAGCGCTACGTCAACTTCATGAGCAATCCCGACGAACGCACGGCCATCGATCAATTCGGCACCGGTGACAAGTGTTTCGGTGTCGCCGTGCTCATGTCCACTCTGCCTGGCCTGCCGATGTTTGGCCATGGCCAGGTCGAGGGCTTCACCGAAAAATACGGGATGGAATACCAGCGCCCGCGCTACGATGAGACGCCCAATCACTGGCTCGTCGAGCGCCACGATCGTGAGATTGCCCCACTGCTCAAGAAGCGTTGGCTCTTTGCCGAGAGCAGCAACTTCCTGCTTTACGACTTCTTCGAAGCTTCGGGCTCGGTCAACGAGAACGTCTTCGCTTATTCAAACCGCAACGGCGATGAGCGCGCCCTCGTCATCTACAACAACCGCTTCGGCACCGCCCACGGGACGATCGATTTCTCGGCGGCCTACGCCGACAAGTCGAATTCTCAACTTCGCCAGCAGCGCTTGCGCGAAGGCCTGGCCCTCACAGGGGATCCCGGCGTCATCCTCGCCTGGCGCGATTCACTCAGCGACCTCGAATACCTCCGCCGCGCCAACGTGCTTGCCGAGCGCGGTCTCACGCTCGATCTGCACGCTTACCAATCGCATGTCTTTCTCAACTGGCGCGAATTGCGCTCAACTGCGGGGCAGCCGTGGGATCGTTTGTGCGATCAACTCAACGGACGCGGCGTTGCCAACCTCGACGACGCCCTCGCGCTGATGGAATTGAAGCCTGTGCACGATGCCCTCGATGCCCTGCTCGATCCCGAACTCGTGCGGCAACTTGCCGACTTCGCGGAACAGCCACCCCTGACTGTCGCGGCAGACCGAAAAACCCAACGCGAACGCAGCGATTTCGTCGAGCAAGCCTTGACGCGGTTTGAAGCACTCTTCCGGGCCACGCAAGAAGCCTCAGCTTCTTTGATCGGTGACCTGAAGGCGGCAGAGCCAGTCGCGAGCTTGCGCGCATCTGCATTCCGCGACTGCCTGCGCTCTGTTATGCATCTTCCCGCGGTGGAAGCATTTTTCCCAGCGCCGTGGCCCGCGACCGCCCGCCACGTATTACCCAGTCCGAGCCCGCACGATACCGCAACTGCACTGTGGGGCCCGGTGTTCGGCTGGTGTGTCATCGATTGCCTGGCGTCCACCATCGATCCAGAGCATCCGCATCGCGCGGCGCTCGCACTTTTCGATCGCTTGCGTTTGCGCGAGCCACTCGCCCACACCTTTCACACGCTCGGCATCGAAGGTGAAGAGAGTTGGCGAGCCACCGCACGTATCAAGGTGTTGCTTCTCGCTCATGCCGATGCGCTGCGACCAACGAGCACGACCTCACCATCGCGGCCTGAAGCTGTCGCGACGTCGTCCCAACCCCGAGCCACGTCTGCAAGCTTCGCCGAGGACAAGAACGCACACATTCCTCCGCGCGCGCCTGCTTCTCGCACTGTGCTTGGCGAGCACGAAACCGGCTTCGCGGCTACTCTATGGCGTGATCCGGACGTGCGTTGGTTGACAGGCGTTCACGAGGCGGGTGGCCATGACTATCTTGTGAAAGAGCCCTTTGAAGAATTGATCTGGTGGCTCCAGCTCCCCACACTGCTGCGGCTCGCGAGTCATTCTGAACCCAACCGGCCCGCGGCCGCGGCCATCGCCAAGGCTGTTGAAGACGCCGTTGTCACGGTAGCCACTGCTGGATACCAGACAGATCGGTTGTTGGCCTTCGATCGGCGCAGTCGGAACAAGGACGCCGCCACCCCAACCGGCAGGGAACCGGGAAACAAAAACGGCGAGCCTCCTCGTTCTTCCGTAACACCGCCGAAAGTTCAATCGGCGCTAGAACCGGCAGAGGCGAAGAAGAAATAGTCTCCGGCACTCACCATCAGCACCGAAAGATTCCTTCGCCCTGAAGATATCTACTGGTTGACAAACTGAACTGAACCGTTCAGTATTGTTTTTCGGGAGATTTTGATGATCCGCGTCCGTAACCTAGTCAAGACCTTCGGCTCCTTCACTGCCGTGAACGACGTGACCTTCGATGTAGCCGAAGGAGAAATCTTCGCATTCCTCGGCCCCAACGGGGCAGGGAAGACCACCACCTTCAAAATGCTGACCACTCTGCTGAAGCCAACAAGCGGCGAAATCGAACTCGACGGCCTCAACCCCCAGACTCACCAGAATCAGGCGCGCCAGCGATTTGGCATCGTCTTTCAGGATCCCAGTCTCGACGGCGATCTGACAGCGTGGGAAAACATGGAAATTCATGGCGTGCTCTACCACGTGCAGCATAAAATCCGTCGTCAGCGCTCGGAAGAGTTGCTGAAGCTCTTCGAGCTCTGGGATCGGCGCAACGACCAAGTCAAGAAGTTCTCCGGCGGTATGAAGCGCCGCCTCGAAATTGCGCGCGGATTTCTGCATACGCCGAAGATCCTTTTCCTTGACGAACCAACTCTGGGCCTCGATCCGCAGAGCCGCGACCAACTCTGGACACATGTGAAGTCGGTCAACGAATCGGAGCGCGTCACCGTATTTCTCACCACCCATTACATGGACGCAGCCGATCGCGTCGCACATCGCATCGGCGTCATCGACCGCGGCAAACTCGTTACCCAGGGAACGCCGAAAGCTATCAAAGAACAAACCGGCACCAACACGCTGGAAGAAGCATTCCTGAAGCTGACCGGTTCAACCATTCGCGACGAAAGTGCGAATGCAGCCGATCAGATGCGGCAATTCGCAAAGATGTGGAGTGGAGGCAGACGATGAGCGCAATCTATATTCTCTGGCTGCGGGAGCTGAAACGCTACACGCGCTCAAGGGCGCAGATTGTGGCGTCCCTCGGCCAACCCATGCTGTATCTTCTTGTGCTGGGCTTCGGGCTGGGGCCTGTGTTTAAGCGTGCCGGCAATGGCGACTATTTTCAGTTTATTGCACCCGGCGTCATCGGCATGTCCGTTCTATTTTCGTCGATCTTTTCCGGACTCGGTCTTCTTTGGGATCGCCAATTCGGATTTCTGAAGGAGACACTCGTTGCGCCCGTTTCGCGCATGCAGATCATGATCGGCCGCACTTTGGGTGGGGCTACGGTGGCTTGCATTCAGGGCCTGTCGGTTTTGGTCATCTGTTTGCTCGCAGGGTTTCGGCCGGCGCACTTCTCCGCTATACCCCTCGCCCTCGGATTCATGGTGCTCATCGCGATTCTTTTCGCCGCACTCGGTATGGCCATCGGTTCCGGCCTCCAGGACATGCAGGGATTTCAGCTCATCATGAACTTTCTCGTCATGCCCGTTTACTTTCTCTCCGGCGCGATGTTTCCACTGAACGATGCGAAAAGCGTTCTGAAGTACATCACGCGTGCCGACCCGCTGTCCTACGGCATAGACGGGATGCGGAACGTGCTCGGCGCGTCCAATTCCGCCTTCGATCCGCGTCTTGACTTTATCGTGCTGGTGATCGTTGGCGCCATCTTTCTGGTTTTTGGCGCCTATCGATTCTCTAAGATAGAAATTTAGCAATGGCAAGAGCTCGCAGTTCCGCTGCCCATGGAAAAGTCCTCCACGCCGCGCTTTCTCTCTTCAGTGAGCGCGGCATTGAGGCAACAAGCATGGACTCTATCGCCGCAGCTTCCGGAGTCAGCAAGGCTACCATTTACAACCACTGGGCCGACAAGGACGCGCTGCTGATGGAGGTCATGGAAATGATTCATGGCGTGGATCGTCAACCCGAGGATGTCGATACCGGCGACATCTGCCGCGACCTGACGACTGTGCTCACGCGACGGCCTCCAGACGAATTCGATGCGCTACGAATGCGGATGATGCCGTCGATGATTGCTTACTCGGCAGTGCATCCGGAGTTCGGCAAGGAGTGGCGGTATCGGGTGATGGAACCGCCGCGTCAGTGCATTAAACAGATCGTGCAGCGCGGCATCGAGCGAGGACTTCTGCCGCACGATCTTGACATTGAAGTGTCCGTCTCGCTACTCCTCGGCCCAATTCTCTACACACATATATTCCAAAAGGAGCGGCTACCGAAGGCGCCTGACATCGGGCCGAAGGCAGCAGAAGCATTCTGGCGCGCACACCGCCAGTTCCGCGAAGAGCGCATCGAAAAAGCCGGAATTAAAAGGCCATCTGCAAAAAAGTAAGTCGCCCCGCTCGGGGTCCGATTCCAGCGCAGAATCTGGCTTTAGAATCCGGGCGGCCGTTCTCCCGCAACGCCGAATGCCTTTTCCAAGGCCAGGCCCGCTTGCGCCACGGTCCCTTCATCGAACAATCGCCCGATCAGCGTGACGCCGTGCGGCACTCGACGCGGCGGAGAAAACTTCGGCAAGGGGTGTTCCGGATCGGGAGCCCAATCGCTGCGTGCCTCCGACACCTCCACGAAGCCTGCGCGCAAAGTGAGAGAAGGGTGACCGGTGAAATTGCCGATCACCAGCATCTCGTCGCGCAGCGAAGGCACAAGCAGCAAGTCGACTTCGGAAAAGATTCGCGCCATCTCCAGTGCCACCTTGCGACGGAACCGGTCCGTCTGCACAAAATCCACCGCTGACAAAAACCGCGCTTGACGAAACGCATTCGGCCACGCATCGGGTACCTGCGCTTTTAGTTCGTCCACGCCATGGCTCAGAGTCAATTCCTCAAATGCAGCCGCAGCCTCGGCAAAAAGAATCAGTGTGAGCGAGTCATACGGCCAGTCGGGCAGCGAGACCTCGACCGGCGTCATGCCGAGCCTCTTCACCGTCTCCAGTGCTGCACGATCCACATCGGTCGCCGGGCTCTCCTTCATCCACGCCGGAAAATACCCAACGCGCAAACCGGCCACGCGCGCGCCCGCATCGAATGCGATCGTGCTCGGCACACTCGCCAGATCCCCCGCATCGGGTCCTGAAATCGTATGCAGCACAAGCATCGTGTCTTCCACACTGCGCGCCATCGGCCCAAGCTTGTCGAGCGACCAGCACAGCGTCATCGCTCCGGTGCGTGGCACGCGGCCAAAGGTCGGCCGCAAGCCAGTCACACCGCAGCGCATTGACGGGCTCACGATGCTGCCTTCCGTTTCACTCCCGATGGCAAAGCCGACCAATCCTGCAGCCGTTGCTGCACCGGGGCCCGCACTCGAACCCGACGAGCCCTCTTCGAGAAGCCAGGGGTTCATTGTCTGGCCGCCAAACCAGATGTCATTTAGAGCCAGAGCACCCATGCTCAACTTTGCGATTAGCACAGCACCAGCCGCTTCCAGTCTCTCCGCAACCACGCCGCTCTTCGTTGGAACGCGATCTCGGAATGGTTCGGCTCCGTAGGTTGTCGCAATTCCCGCCGTATCCAGCAGGTCCTTCGCACCCCACGGAATCCCATGCAGCGGCCCGCGATAATGTCCAGCGGCAATCTCCGCGTCTGCCTTGCGCGCCTGGTTAAGGGCATGCTCGCGCGGCAAAGTGATCACGCACCGCAGCTTCGGGTCGAACTTCTCGATTCGTCCAATATAAATCTGCGTCAACCGCTCCGACGTAAGCTCGCGCCGCTCAATCCACCGGGAAAGCTGCGCGACGGATGCATAGGCGATCTCCGCTTCATCGCTCGGCAGGGGGACATGCGCATCCGCGCTCCGCACAAACGCGTCCGCACTGGGCATACCGCGCACAATCCCTGGCAAGGAAGGATTCCACTGCAATGCGGGCGCGAGAGTGGCTTCGAGCTCTGCTTTGCGCGGCCCCACCCTGCGTTCATACAGCGGCGCCATTTGCATGCGCCAGTTTTTGGCAGCCTGTTCCAGATCGGCGGCTGTCATCTCGACTTCCACCAGCTTCCCAGCCTCCTTGAAGGTCGCCGCTGACACTTCCGGCCCAACCGGTGCAGCCGTGCCGAACGCCGGAGGAGCGCCCGGTGTCGGGGTTTGATTTTGCGCGTCCGGTGTCTGGGCAGGAACGACACCTGCCAGCAGTCCTAAAGACCCAAAGGCGACAAACTCTCTTCTTGAAGTAGGCATGATTCCTCTCAGCGATGGGAAGGTGAACTCGGCTCGATGCAGACTAGGGAAAATATACTATCGGGCTCCTCGTGGAAGGTTCGCACCCGCTTGTTCCTCCGAATCCGGTTGACGAATTGTCGCAACCGGATTTGTCCCAAGCGCTCTGGACCCGTAGAATCACCCTTGTGCGTCCAGCAGGGCCCCGGAAGCAGGCTCCCGCAGGTCGCGCATCAGGTGAGGATGAGAGAACACGCGACAGCAAGCTCCCAGCAGGCAGAGCCAGTTTCGCCCGCCTGGAGCAGAATCGAGAGGGCACGCCATCCCCAGCGGCCGTATCCCATGGACTTCATCGAGCGAATCTTTACGGATTTCAGCGAGATTCACGGGGATCGCGCCTTTGGCGATGACGAGGCCGTGGCCTGCGGCATGGCACGGCTTGGTGCGGACGAAGTTCTCCTTATCGCGAACCGCAAGGGCGGCAGCACCAAGGAACGCGTCCGCCGCAACTTCGGCATGCCGCATCCCGAGGGCTACCGCAAGGCGCTGCGCTCGATGAAAATTGCCGAGAAGTTCGGCCGTCCCGTCATCAGCCTCATTGATCTTCCCGGTGCTTATCCCGGTCTTGGAGCCGAAGAGCGTGGCCAGGCCGAAGCTATTGCCCGCAACATCCGCGAGATGTCCCGTCTGCGCGTGCCTACCATTTCCGTCATCAGCGGCGAAGGCGGCTCGGGTGGCGCTCTCGCACTTGCCGTCAGCGACCGCGTGCTGATTCTCGAAAATGCCCTCTACTTTGTTATCACGCCGGAATCCTGCGCAGCCATCATGTGGCGCGACGCCTCCAATAAGCAGCTTGCAGCAGAAGCGATGCGCATTTCGGCCCCCGAAGTCGCCGCACTGGGCTGCGTTGACGAGATTGTCTCGGAGCCGCCAGGTGGCGCGCATGTTGATCACGAGGCGGGCGCAGGAGTGCTTGGCACCGTGCTGCAAAAGCATCTCGCCCAATTGAAATCCATCCCAATCGAGGACCTCGTGGCTGGACGTCAGGAGAAATTCCGCAAGATCGCGCGGTTCTACACGGAAGGTTAGGTCTGGTGCTCCAACGCTTCGGTAAGACGATCTGCGGCTTCTCCCGCCTTTCCGTCCCAATCGTGATTCGACGCGCATCGTTTCATTGCGCCTTCGCCGAGGGGCTTCTATGAGCCCAGCGGCTCCCATCGGCGGACGAACGCGCGCTTACCTCGAGTTCATCGCCGCAGTCATTTTCTACTTTCTCGTCCGGTCCTTGGCGCGTCACAGCGCCTTCACTCTCGCAAACGAGACCTGGCTGCCTCTGGCCGAACAGGCCATGCTTCTCCTGTTTCTCCTAGTTGGCTTTGCCGCATTCGGACGTCTTTTCGACCGGCAAAGAAACCCAATCTCCGAACAGGGATTGCCCTTGCGCCCCGGATGGCCCAGTGAAGCAGGTCTGGGCATGGCGGTCGGCTGGGGTGCCGCCATCGCTTGCGTTTTGCCTCTCACGCTTTTTGGCGGAATCGCGATTGTCCTCTCCACACAGCGATCCGCGTGGGGATGGTTTTTTGCGGACGCTGTCTTCTTCGCGGTCACCGCAATGGTGGAAGAAGTAGCCTTCCGCGGCTACGGATTCCAGCGATTCTTGCAGGTCGTCGGTCCGGTCGGTGCGACCCTCGGGTATGCCGCATTTTATGCCGGATTGCTTGCACTTCTTCCCGGCTCCAGCAAAGTCAGCATCGCGGTCTCTGTCACCTTCAGCCTGCTTCTTTCCACAGCGTATCTGCGCACTCGCGCGCTCTGGCTCAGTTGGGGTCTGAATTTCGCCTGGAAGGCAAGCCGCGCTCTCATCTTCGGTCTTGCACTTGGCGGGGTCAGCAGTCATTCCTCGGTCGTCGAAGGAGATCCGATGGGCCCGTTCTGGATCACGGGCGGAGGCTACGGCCTCGACGGCAGTTGGATCACGTTCTTCGTTCTGCTTGTCGCCATTCCCGTGGTCTATCGCGTCACACGCGATCTGGATTTTCGCTATAACGCCCCGGTCATCGTCCCGGCTGGTGTGGCCGTCGATCTGGACGCAGCCGCGCGCCGTCAGCACGAAGCAGCGATGGGCCCGGCCGAACCCATCAGTCCTTCCCTCGTGCAGATACTTCCTGTGACAACATCTCCCGCATCCAACGGAATGGACAACGTTCCCAACACTAAGCAAGATGGGCCCCGTTAGAGTGGCTGTAGGCTTTGCTTTCGCCGATCGTAGACTCGCCGTTTACCGGTTCGAAACAAATTTGACCATTTCGCTTGAACGAGCCTATCGTTTGGACAATGCTTGAAGCAGAAGCCATGGGAGGTTCCCATGAAGTGGTCGTTCCCAGCGCGTAGCGGTCAGGGGTCTTCGGTCCCGCACATTCGCTCGATATCATTCAGCAATCTTTTGCGCGCGTTCTTGGTTTGCGTCGTCGCCGGATGTGTTTCCGCTCTCGTTGCTTCTGCACAGGCCATCACCATCGATACAAGCGGCAGAGCCACGACCAACCCCAGTCAGACCGGCACTGTCGACCGCCGCTACAGGCAGATCGAACCCACAAATATCTCTTTGCCGGCCACCCAACTCGACGCGAAAACGCGCCTCGAATTGATCCGCTTTCTCCAGTCAGATCAAGGCTTCGCCATGCGCCCGTTTCCGAGAGGCCACAAAGGCCTTACGCTCGTGGCCAACGGCAAGCTCGATCCGGCTGGTGAGGCGTATCTATCCATGGTCACGGCAAACGGCCTTTCAGCCAAGCCAGGGGACCGTCTGGTCATCAGTGACGTCAAGATCGATCATGGAAAGATGATTTTTGAGCTGAATGGCGGCCCCGACGCCAAGCACCGTTTCCTGCGCCATGTTCAGATCGGCGCCGGGGGGCCCGACACGTCTCCCGTCGTCCAGCAGGGCGACGACCAGGAACCTGTTGGCTCTCGCCTCACACTCACCTTTAAAGGCAACATTCCCGAACTCACCGGCAAACAAGTAGAAGCGCTGCTCGCTCCGCTCATTTCGTTCGAAGTGAAGACTCCGATCCAGGCATTCACCGATACGCTTCCGCCGAAGCTCAAGGAGGCGATCCTGGATCACAATGTCCTGGTCGGGATGAGCACAGATATGGTGCTCTTCGCGAAGGGACAGCCGCAGAACAAAATTCGCGAGATGGACGGCCAGATGCCATTCGAGGAATGGATCTACGGACGCCCTCCCAGCGACATTGAGTTCGTCCGCATCAACGGCAATCGCGTCATCCGGGTCGAAGACGCCAAAGTCGGAAAACCGCCTGTCATCTTCACCAAGGACGAAGTGGAAGGCTTGATGCGTACCGACGGCACGCCGCTCTCTCCCGAGCAGCCTGGAACGCATACAGTGCAGATGGGGGATGTCGATCGCGATCCGGATAAGCAGGCTCCCGCTGCGCCACCAAGCTTGCGCAAGCCCGGCGAGACCATTCCGGCGGATGACGGAAAAGATGCCCGCGTCGGTGTCATGAGGCCCGTCCAGTTCCCGAAGCAGGCACCAGACGACGAGCCGAATGCCCGTCCCAATGGGCAACCTGACTCCGCGCAATCTTCCCCACCGGCATCCTCGCAAACCACCGCGACGCCAACCAACGCGCAGTCACCCTCGACGGACGCTTCTCGATCCACTCCCGCCAAGCCTCAGCCGCAGCCTGCTGGCGGAGACGCGCCACCCCAATGACGCAGCAACACACCTTCGGGTAAACTGAAATAAGCGAGTCCCGCTTCTCTCCAGCCAGACCGAAATGTCAGCAAGGGTAAGTGAATGACCGCGCCGTTGAAGCCGCGCGTAGACTCTTAGCGCGTGAGAGCCGAGACACCTTACGAAGGAGAAACACCCAAGCAATGGCCAAAATTGCCAAAACAGGTGATCGCAAGAAGGTAATGGACACGATGAAGTCCACCGACTGTCCCAAATGCAGCAAGCCGACGCGTATCGTCAAGCGTGTGAAAGACCGCGAGCGGGGAATTCCTGGGGGAGTCTATATCTCGTGTTCTGTGTGCGATTTCTACGAGAAACTTTAAGTCGCGCTTTAAGTCGATTAGGTACGCGAGGCTCGGCGATTTGCCGGGCCTTGTCGCTTTCAGGTTGAATTTAGGCTGCACTTAGGCGGTCAATTCTCGCAGTGTTGCTGTCATCTCCGCCAGGATTGACTCGGCAGCTTCCGCTGGATTCGGCGCCTGCGTGATTGGCCGACCCACCACCAGGTAGTTGGCGCCTTGCCGCAGCGCGTCCGCTGGGGTCGCTATCCGCTTTTGATCTCCAACGCCTGCCCCTGCTGGCCGGATCCCCGGAATCACCAGCACTATTTCCGGCCCGGCCAGCGCTCTCAGGAGGCCGACCTCCCGGGGCGAGCAAACAAATCCTCGAATCCCGGCACCGAGCCCCACCCTGGCCAACCGCTCCACTTGTTTTGCAGCCGAATCGTCCAGACCGACAGCGCTCAATTGCGCTCCATCCATGCTCGTCAGGACGGTCACGGCCAGCAGCTCTGGAGGATCTGGCACCCCATCCAACGCAGCTTTGGCCGCTGATAGCATCGCCGGGCCGCCGAGGGCATGCACGGTCATCATGCGAACGCCCCAGCCGGAAGCCGAGCGCACAGCCCCAGCCACGGTGTTGGGAATGTCGTGGAATTTCAAATCGAGGAAGATAGAGTTCCCGCGCGCCGTCAACTTTTCCAGAATCGTAGGACCCGCTGCCACGAAAAGCTCCAGCCCCACTTTGAACCAGCGGCAACTGTTTTCGAGCCGATCTACCAAATCAATCGCAGCGCTCGCAGTTGGAACATCCAGCGCTACGATAAGGCGCTTGCGGGCGTCATCCCTGGGGTCCAATGCTATTTGTCGAGATTGCCGCAACGAAGAATCCAGCTGCTCCGGGATGGGCATACTCAAATCGTATCCGAAAAGCCGCCCGGTTGCGGCGTTCTTCAGCGTTGTGCCGCTTGCTCTGCCAGAACTGCTTCGCTCACGGGTTCCGGCACAGGTAGAAAACGTCGAAGATAATTGAATGGGTCTTCCGTCGCGGCCATCTGGCGCAGATGATACTTCCACACGTCCGGCTTGATCGTGCGCCGTGTGAACGGTTTTCTTGTCACCTGGACAACCTCGCCGCTGCGATTGACTCTGGGGTAGGTGATGGACGGAACGATGAAACTGATACGAGCGCCGGTTCTCCAATAAAATCGCGCAAAGTCATGAGAAAAGAGCAAGGCATAGTACCGGCTTTCCGTTGCGAGCATGGTCAGAGCCTGTTCAGTTCCTGGCCATGTCGGTTGAACGTGGGTCTGAAACCAGCTTCGGAACTCGAATCCATTAAACTGGGCTTGACTGAGTAACAACCGCAGCAACTCTTTGCGATGATTCATCGAGGTTTCCTTTTTTGAGCTGGCATTGGGTTGGGGCAACCGAGTCATGAAGATCAAGCCCTTCTCGTCTCTTGAGAGGGTTCTTACATAGCGAAACGTCAAATGCAGGTCATTTTCCTTTTTTGGGCTAAGAATTCGATCCTCCTGTCGCCAAAAAAGAGACCGCCGTGAAAAAGCCGGCTACGGTGAAACAATAATTTCTTGATTCTTCGAGATTGCGAAATTGGGGAAAAGAAGCCGGGCGCGGGGTAGGCGGGGATGGCGGGTCAGATGAAGCCGAGGCACTCACTTCTAAGAGCAGCAACGGCCGTTCTTTTTCTTGTCGCCGACTTGACAGCGTGGGCTTCCGGTCCTCACACCAATCCGCTCAACTTTGACCCGACGGTGCGCGACGCGTATGTCCATTTCTATAACCTCGATTTTCCCGGCGCCGTCAGCAGATTCGAGCGTGTTCATGCGCAGCACCCAGGCGATCCGCAAGCCACAGCGTTGCTCCTGAATGCTGAAATTTTCAACGAGCTATATCGGCTGGATCTGCTCGATACGACCTTCTACGCGAATGATGGATTTCTAACCGGCCGACACGCCACACAAGAGGACCCCAAGGCACGCGATCGCATCTTCGCTCTTGCCGACGAAGCCGTGACGGAAGCAGGTTGGCGCGTCGGGAAGAATTCCAATGACGTCGACGCGCTTTTTGCCCGCGGATGGGCGCGAAGTTTACAGTGCGCATACATTGCCATGGTCGAGCGCGGTTTTGGCGCCGGCTTTCGATTAGCGACCAAAGCAAAGGATGACGAAACGCGAGTCCTCGAGCTCGATCCGGATTATGTCGACGCCAAGCTGGTTGCCGGCGTCTACGAGTATGTCGTCGGAGCGTTGCCGTGGCCGTTCAAACTCCTCATCGGCTTCGCAGGTATTACAAGCTCAAAGAGCCGAGGCCTTGAAATGCTTTACGATGACGGCAATCGAGGCATCATTACCAGCGTGGAAGCGCGCACCGTGATCGCGCTTTTTCTGCGTCGTGAGGGCCGCTACAAGGAAGCAATCCAAGTGGTGCGCAGCCTCAAAACTCAATATCCGCACGATTATCTTTTCTGTCTCGAAGAGGCCAATCTACGCAAGGACGCCGGAGAAGGCATGGGGGCCGTCGACGCCTACCGGCAGATTCTCGTCGAGAACGCCAAGCCTAACTATTTCTTCCAGGCGCGGCTCGAGTTGACTTATTTCGGGTTGGGCGATGGGCTACGAGGACAACGGCACTATGGCGAAGCAGCACAGGCTTATGAACAGGCAGCCGGGGCAAACAATGTTGGGGCTGAGCTTAAGATCAGGTCGTTGCTGGCGGCGGGCGAATGCCGCGACTTGAATGGCGAGCGCCAGAAAGCTATGGCTGATTATCAGGCCGCGATCGCCGCTGGCCCCGGGACATCGCGAGCGGACATTGCCAGGAAGCATTTGCAGAGCCCCTATCGCGGAAACTAACTCGCCCCTTGCGGATGAATTCGCGCCACAAGCGCACAATTGGGACGAATCATGAAACGAGCGAAAGCCTCTCATGAGGATAAGTGAGGAATGCCGAACGCCCACCCGCCTGCGCTGCGGGAACTGATGCAGATGCTCCTGCGTACCATTACGACGAGATGGAAAATGGCATGATGAGGAAGTTGGCATGAACTTCTATTGCTATCGTTGCAGAACGAGTTTGCCGGCAGGTGCACGGTTCTGCTCCAATTGTGGCGCCGTGGTGGTCGCCACCGTGCCCCCGCAGGGTAGGCCACTGGTCCGCCCTATCATTGGCCGCCAGATCGCCGGCGTGTGGATTGGCCTCGCACAAGCCAACGGCTGGGATGTCAGCATCGTGCGCATCGTCGCCGTGGTTGGGTTCTTCTTTACCGGTGGGCTGGTAGCCGTCGGCTACCTCGCCGGATGGATCGGGATCCCCGAAGAACCAATCACTGCGCCCGGCGTCTACCCGCCGCCCCGCGTATAAGCCGAGACCGAAGGACAACATTTGCAGCGGTACTCTCGTTACGTATGCACGCTTGCCAGTTTGCAGAGAATTGCGACCCTCAGTTCGCCGGTAACAATTTGGAATGCAACTCGAACGTGGCAGCCCTTATCGCCACGCCCACGAATGACGAAAACAAGGCATCTCTCGTATAAATGGGCAGAGGCTGCAAGGTGAACAGCGAGTCCTACCTTTCCGACGGAGCTCGGCTCCACTACCTCGATAGCGGCAGCGGCGTTCCGGTCATCTTTCTTCATCCCACGCCACTCGACAATTTCTACTGGCGCCCGCTAATTGACCGCCTCGGCAGCGTGCGCGCTATCGTTCCCGACCTTCGCGGCCATGGCGTTTCGGAGCTGGGAGCCAATTTACCTGTCGGCGGCTTTGCACGTGCGCCCGATGCGCCAACGCTCACTATGGCGCAATTGGCGTCGGACACAGTCGCGCTGCTCGATCTTCTTGCGTTTCGCGAGGCAGTCTTCGTTGGCTGTTCCATCGGCGGCTACGTGATGCTGGAGCTGTGGCGTCGGGTTCCCGAGCGCATGCGCGGTTTCGCATTCGTCTGCTCCAAGCCGCAGCCGGATGCGGAGGCAAACCTCGTCAAGCGCGCCGACACGGTTGCCAAAGCCCGTGCCGGCGAGAGGGAGACGCTCTTCGATGGAATGGCGCAGGCTTCGATCGGAGCCACAGCGCGCTCGCGCCGCCCAGCGATCGTGCCTGAATTGCGATCGCGTATGGTGCTCACTTCCGAAGCCATCGTTGCCGTCCAGGCCGGCCTCGCTGCGCGCCCCGATTCGGTTTCCACCGTTTCCACCATTCACGTCCCGGTCTTCGGAATATCCGGCGGCGAGGACTTCGCCGTTTCCCCCGCGGAAATGGAAGCCTTTCGCGCCGCACCCGGTGGCTGCGAACTTCACACATTCCCCGACGCCGGTCACTTTGCGGCCTACGAGCAGCCGGAGAAAGCTGCCTCCCTCCTCGTTGCATGGCTCCGTCAGTTTGGCGTTTGAATCTTGACGTTTCGAGTACAGCACCGCGCGGTGCAGATCGATCTCGTACACAAGTGCGATAGGCTCAGATCAACGACTTGTTTCTGGAAGCCAACTTGACTACGGCATCAATCGAATCGTCCCGCCCCTTTCACTACCCGACAGCCAAGAGCGCCTTGCACTGCGGCAAAATTTCCCTCGAATCGCTTGCGCGCAAGTTTGGCACGCCGCTCTACGTCTACTCTGCCGACCAGATCCTCGAACGTCTCCAGCTGTTTCAACAGGCATTCGCGGGTCGCCATCACCTAGTCTGCTATGCAGTCAAGGCCAATTCGTCGCTGGCAATTCTCAAGCTCCTGGCCGAAAAGGGAGCCGGGTTTGACATCGTCTCCGGCGGCGAACTTGAGCGCGTGCTCGCTGCGGCGCCTGAAGCCATCGATCGAGTTGTTTTTTCCGGTGTTGGAAAGACAACGATGGAGATCGATCAGGCTCTGCGCGCCGGCATCCTTGAATTCAACGTGGAGAGTGAAGCGGAGCTCGAGCTTCTCGCCGCGCGTGCCAGAAAACTCAAGACTAAAGCTCGATTCGCGCTGCGCGTGAATCCTGATGTCTTCACCGAGACGCATCCGTACATTTCTACGGGTTTGCGCGAACACAAGTTCGGCATCGACATCCGTCAGGCGCTCCAAATCTACAAACGCTCCGTTGGCAACCGCTGGCTTGAAGCGCACGGCGTAAGCGTGCACATCGGCTCACAGATCCGCTCCGCGGAGCCCTTCGGCGCGGCGATGGAGCGAGCCAACAAGCTAGTGCGCCAGCTCGACAACGCTGGGATCGCGATCAACGTCGTTGATGCTGGAGGCGGTCTTGGCATCGACTATCATGACGGCGGATTCGATCCGGCTGCGAAGTTGACCGAGTATGCCTCGGCACTCAATCAAGCCCTCGAAGGATTCACGGGACGCTTGCTCCTCGAGCCGGGCCGCTTTATCGTTGCGCAGGCGGGGGCATTGGTGGCACGCGTTCTGCACGTCAAACACAATGGCGCCAAAACCTTCGTCATTACCGACGCCGCAATGAATGACCTCATTCGCCCTGCCCTCTATCAGGCCTATCACGAGATCGTTCCTGTCAGACCGCGTGCCGGCAACGCGCGCGACGTCGATGTGGTCGGGCCAATCTGTGAAACCGGCGACTTCTTTGCCCGTGATCGCGCATTGAAGCCGCTCCGGCCAGGCGACCTGGTTGCGTTGCTCGATGCAGGCGCATATGGAATGGCGCAAAGTTCCAACTACAACTCTCGTCCTCGCGCGGCCGAGGTACTGGTAGAGGGCCGGAGCGCCCGGCTCATTCGTCGCCGAGAAACGGTGGTTGATCTGCTGGCTTCTGAGGTGGTTGGCCCTAAAAGTTGAATTCTTGCTTCAAGTGGGATCTCTGCAACTCGCGCACAATCTCGCTCGTCCTGTTAACGTAATCCGCGGAGGAATTTCTGATGCAAGTTCGTACGCTGACTGCGTGTGCCATGACATTGGCAGCGCTGTCTCTTGGGTTCTCTATGACTTCTTACGCCGACCCTCTCAAGGTAAAAACGGAACAGGGCAAGATTCAGGGCAAGACGATCAATAACGGCAAGGTGAATGCGTTTCTTGGTCTGCCATATGCAGCACCACCAGTGGGCGATCTGCGATGGAAAGCGCCCGAGCCTCCAGCCAAATGGAAGGGAGCCCGCGACGCGACAAAATTCGGAGCGCACTGCGCGCAAGGCCGCGTTTTTGACGACATGATCTTTCAGGACAGCGGACCAAGCGAAGACTGCCTCAGTTTGAATGTCTACTCACCAGCCGACGTCAACGACAAAAGCAAGCTCCCCGTCATGTTCTGGATTCATGGCGGCGGCTACTCGGGTGGCGGAAGTTCGGAGCCGCGCCATAATGGCGACTTTCTTCCGTTGAAGGGCGTCGTGCTTGTCACAATCAACTATCGCCTTGGAGTCTTTGGATTTCTGGTCACAGACGAACTCGCCAAAGAGGGCAATGGAGCGGCAGGGAACTATGGCTTGCTGGATATGGTCGCCGCACTTCACTGGGTGAATGCCAACATCAAGAATTTCGGCGGCGATCCGGGCAATGTCACGATCTTTGGCGAAAGCGCTGGCTCTTTCGCTGTCAGTACGTTGATGGCTTCTCCTCTTGCGCAAGGCCTCTTTCAAAAGGCCATCGGTGAAAGCGGCGCAGCCTTCCCGGGCGGACTGGCCCTGGGTGGGGACACAGTGGCGGAGCGCGCAAAGGCCGATGGCGCGTGGATGGAATCTATCGGCGCGAAATCGCTCAAAGATCTGCGCGCCATGTCGACCGATCAGTTGCTCGAAGCCGCGAAGAAGAAGACGCCGGGCGGTTTCCCGCCGGTTGTGGATGGCCGGCTACTCACGGAGCCAGTTCCAGACACGTATGCGGCAGGGAAACAAGCGCATGTGCCGCTGCTGGCTGGCTGGAACGCCGATGAGGGAAGTTTCTTTGCAATGAGGGGCATGACCGCGATGCAGTGGAACGCCATGGCGGACGGGCTTTTCAAGGAGCGCTCGGCGGCATTCCTGAAGCTCTACCCGGCGGACAGCGATACTGAAGCCCTCCGTTCGGCCATCGACTACGGAAGCGACAACTTCATCGCATTGGGCACATGGAAATGGCTCGAGGCCCAGAGGAAAACCGGCGAAGCACCTGTGTATCGGTATCACTTCGAGCTGGCTGCGACGCCTAGCAAATATCATCCCGGAACGTTTGCCTTCCACTCCGATGACATCGAATACGTTTTCGGCACGCTCGATACCCGTCCAGGCTGGACCGTGCGTCCGGAGGACCGCAAGCTGAGCGACGAGATGATGAGCTACTGGACCAACTTCGCTCGGTCGGGCGATCCGAACGGACCTGGGTTGCCGATGTGGCCAAAGCTTGGCGCCGACGACGCTCTGATCCACCTCAATGATCCGATTTCGGCTGGGCCCGACTCGCTTCGCGCACGCTACGAGTTTTTGCTCGAAGGAATTCCGCCGATGCGATTCTGAAGGATAAAGCTGCTGTGACGCATGAAAGGCCACCTTTTGGGTGGCCTTTCATGTTCTTCGCGCTTAGGAGATACAACCTTAAATGGCTGGAAGAATCAGTGGTCTGTGCCGGAAGCAGCGGCAAATCCGGCCGCTTGTCCAGCCGGAATCGATGAAACCCGCGGAGGATCGGCAAATGAGGCAGTCTTAGCATTGATGGCTGCGGAATAGTCTGCTCCAAGGCCCAGCTTCTTTAGTGCGCGCGAGTCGGGCATCAGCTTGGTCTGCCAGCCCTGATCGGCCTGATACTTCTGCATCGCAGCCTGTGTGGTCGAGTCCCACTGTCCGTTCGCCTCGCCGCTTAAGTAGTGCTCGTGGATCAATGCCTGCTGGATCTCGGTGACGCGGGACGGCTCGATTGCCTGTTGCCCACGCTTCGCGTGCGCCTTTAAGACATGCCCTTTTCTGGCAGCAGTGCCGCCTTTGTGGCCGCGGATGGCGGATAAGTGCGCATGGCTGGTGGGGGAAACCTTGTGCACACGAGAGGCGAGCGCCGGAACGGCGACCAGGGCTGAGGATAAAAACAGACCCAGGCTTGCTCGGAATAAAAGCATGCTGGTTTCCTCTCAAGAAACAGATTTGCCGGGATACCTATCCCGGAATTCTATCGAGTCTTACTATCGTACGCAATCAAAACTCGTTCGGCATGAAGAAAATGCAAGGATTTTTTCAAACGTAACTTAGAATCCCTAATGTGCTGCCCCTTTTCGCTTGCTCTTCTCCATTCGGCGCTGTCGAGCCCCCTCGGGGGTAATCGCGGCCGACTGAGAAAGGCGGAATGGCATCTCTCTCAGTCGGTCGACGGCGGGTTACTGAAGCGTGCCGCCGATGTAGTTGATTCCATCGCCAGGCCGCCGCGGATCCAATACTTCAAACACCACGTCATCGCCCGTCTTGAGCCGGCCGACCACAGCATCGTATTGCGACTTCGTACTGGTGGGCTGCTTGTTGATGCGGATGATCACGAGCCCCGGCTCTAGGCCTTGCAGGTCTGCGAAAGAACCCGTGCGAACCGACTGAATAACCACGCCTTGCGCATGCAGGCGGCCGCTGACTGCCGGTGGAGCTTCGCGGACCACGATGCCAAGCTTACTCTCGCCCGCATCGGCTTCCTCGTCAGGGGCTGCGCTCGATTGCGGGTTGTTCAGTTCAGCGAAGACCTTGTCGCGATCGCCAACTGTGACGGTCGCATCGGTCGGTTTGCCGTCGCGCACGAAGCCAAGCCGGATGCTGGAGCCTGGTTTCCGGCTCGCAATCTCATTGACTAGATCGTCGCCGTCCTTGATCGGTCTGCCATCGACCTGGGTGATGATGTCCCCGGGCTTGAGTCCGGCCTTGTCGGCAGGGCCTCCAGGTTGAACCTGCTGGACCAGCACGCCGGTCTTAAACCCGTAAATACGGTTGACCGCTCCGGACAGATTGGGCCTGAACTGGATGCCGATGGACCCGCGGGTCACCTTGTGGCTCGGACTGATGAGGTCGTTGTATACCGATACGACGGTGTTGGAGGGCATCGCAAAACCGATGCCCTGATAGCCGGCCGATTGCGTGAAGATTGCGGTATTTACGCCGATAACTTCGCCTGTCATGTTAAGCAAAGGCCCGCCGGAGTTTCCGGGATTGATGGCTGCATCGGTCTGAATAAAGTGCTGAAACTGACCGCTTGCACCGGGCTCAATGGTGCGATTCTTCGCGGAAATAATGCCAGCGGTAACGGTTTGCGACAGCGCAAACGGACTGCCGATGGCCTCAACCCAATCGCCCACCTGCGTGGAGTCGGAGTTTCCGAGTTTCACATTCGGCAATGGCGCACTGGTGTCGATTTTGATCACCGCGAGGTCGGTGGCCTTGTCGGTTCCAATCACGCGCGCCGGCCGACCGAGGTCTTGAGTGTCCGGATCGGTGGAAAGCTTGACGTAGATCTTGTNNTCGATGACGTGATTGTTCGTGATGATGTATCCCTTGGAATCCACGATGAACCCGGAGCCAAGCGATTCGCGCACCTGTCCGTCATCCCCGCCGCCGTCCTGGTCGGGAATCTGGCCGCCGAAAAAGCGGTTGAAGAAGTCCTGGA